>MGIR01000001.1:0-162520 GCA_001793855.1 Candidatus Wolfebacteria bacterium RIFCSPLOWO2_01_FULL_45_19
AGGCGGGAGGATTCGAACCTCCGATACCTTGCGGTATACCATCTTTCCAAGATGGCGCACTAGGCCGCTATGCGACGCCTCCGTGCAAAAAAATTTAAATTATCGAGGATCCTCGATTTTCATCAAAATACCATTTTACGAAAATCGGGACAAGCAGGCGCACTAGACCGCTATGCGACCCCTCCGTCATCCGATAATTGTGCCCCGAAATTTATCTCCGCGCAATAGATTTTCAAAATTTTTCAGATTCTTGCCGTTAATAACAATCGCTTTAATTCCTTTTTCTTGCGCCAGTTTGGCGCCTACCGGGTCAACCGGCGCGTGCGCGCCGGGAACCCATTTACGCGGAATCATTCTGCGATAATGCGCCCAGCTTAATTTCTTGAACGGCTTGGCGTCCATTACTTTTTTACCTCTCTTGGTGTTGGGGTCTTTATCATAGACATAAGCCGGCTTGCCGGCGATTATAATTTCCGAAACTTTAAAATCAACAGCCAAAGCCGCGGCGATGTAATCCGTGGACCAGCCGGGTCGCCAACCGGAAGCGATAGTAATCGGGTATCGCAATTTTTTTATTCTGCCACGCTCGTCTATAACAACTTGGTCAGCTGTTTCCCTAAAAATCGTCCGCAAAAGATGCGCGTTGGAACGGGTGGCGTGGATGCCAAGCCAGTCCTTATCGTAGTTGGTTAGTTTGGTAATTTTTGAAGCCGCATGCTGGTAGATGCGGCTCAATCGTCCGCCTCCGGCAACTATTATGATGAATTTTCTGTTTCTGCCAGTGGAACGCTTGATGAATTTTCTAAATTTCTTAAGAAAACGAAAATCGATATTGTCGGGATACATTATTGACCCCCCGAGAGCGATAATAATGGCTTTGTCGAATCGGTAATTCATCAAATGCTCATTTTTATCAGCGCTTTAACCCTATCCTCAACTGGCGGGTGTGTCATAAACAATTTATGCAACCACGAGGTTTTCTTTTTGCCCTTGAACGGGTCGTCCAGCCATAAATGCGCTGTTGCGTTTTGCGCCGCACGCATCGGCGTCGGGTCTGAAGATATTTTAACAAGCGCATTCGCCAATCCTTCGGGATAACGGGTCAGCAAAACGCCGGAGGCATCCGCCAACAATTCCCTCTTCCTTGAAATGGCGAGCTGAACAAGCGCCGCGGATATCGGCGCCAAAACGGCGAAAGCGATGCCGATAAGCATAAAAACCGCGTGTCCGCCGCCGTTTCTATTGCGGCCGCCGAACATAGCTCCCCAAAAAAGCGAGCGCATAAACATATCCGAAAGGATAGCGATAAAACCAACCAAAACAACGGCGACGGTTGAAACAAGCATATCGCGGTTGCCGATATGCGAAAGCTCGTGCGCGATTACGCCTTCAAGTTCCGAGCGGTTAAGGCGTTCCATTAATCCGCGCGTAACGGCGACCACGGCGTGCTTTGGGTCGCGACCGGTGGCAAAAGCGTTCGGCGCGGCCTCGTCAACAAAATATAATTTCGGCATCGGTAAACCGGCAGTGATGACCAAATTTTCAACGATGTTATAAAGTTCGGGATTGTCTCTTTTCTCAACCGGCTTGGCGCGGGTCATCCGCAAAACAATTTTGTCCGAATACCAATAACTGATAAAGCTCATCACCACGCTGAAAATAACCGCGATATAGAGAATAATCGGCGAATCGTAGAGAAATCCGAAAATCCAGCCGATGCCGATAACTAACACAAAAAAGGCCGTAAATAACAGCCATGTTTTGCGGATATTTCTTGAACGTTCCTTATACATTTTTAGAACCTGACCTGAATCGGTTCGCGTTCAAGCTCTTCTTTTGTTTCAAAAAACGGCTTTTTTTCAAATTTGAACGGACCGGCGATTAAATTATACGGAAACGTTTCTATTTTTGTGTTGAGGTCGCGGACTTGGCCGTTGTAAAATCTGCGCGCGGCCTGGATTTTATTTTCGGTATCGGCGAGCTCTCTTTGCAAATCCAAAAAATTGGCGTTGGCTTTAAGATCGGGATAATTTTCCGATACGGCAAAAAGCGTTTTAAGCGTCGCGCTGAGCATATTTTCGGCTTCGGCTTTATCTTTCAAATCTCCGGAGCCCATCGCTCGCGTCCGCGCCTTAGTCACCTCTTCCAATGTTCCACGCTCGTGCTTAACATATCCCTTCACCGCTTCAATAATATTCGGGATTAAATCGTAGCGGCGCTTTAACTGAACTTCTATGTCCGACCACGCTTCTTTTACCCGATATCTCAAACGGACAAAAGAATTGTAGGCAAGAATAACCCACAGAACTACCAAAACTATTAAACCAGCAAAAATATATAATGTAATCATACTTATTATCATAACATATCATAAAGATAACGCAATAAAAAATGGGCAATAGCCCATTTTTTTATTTTACGCCGGCAAAAAGTTTCGCTGGAATTACCGGATGCGGATCGTATCCTTCAAGTTCAAAATCATCGTGTTCCAATTTTTCAAGATCGGTAAGCAACTGCAAATTTTTCTTTATAACCAATTTCGGCAACGGGCGCGGTTCACGGCCAAGCTGAATATCAACGGCTTCAATTAAGATTCTTGTTTTAGATTAAACTAAAAAACCGCTTCTGCGCAAGTTGAAAAGCGGTTTTTTATTGGTATTCACCTTACATCCCCGGCATTCCCATTCCACCTCCCATCTGCATTCCTCCAGCAGAAGGATTCTTTTCCGGAATGTCGGTTATCGCGGCGCCAATGGTCAAATAAGTGGCGGCAACCGAAACGGCGTTGAGAAACGCGGTTTTTGTAACTTTCAACGGGTCAATAATCCCCGCTTCTTTCAGATTGCCGATGTCATTGCTTACGGCATTAAAACCAAGCCAGTGGTTTTTTTCTTGAAGTTTTTTCTCTTTAAGCTGGCCGATTATTTCTTCCGGCGCTTCGCCGCTGTTAAGAATAATGGAAGTAAGAGGCGCGTTCAGAGCCTTACCGAGTATCGCGGCCGCGGCGTAGGACACCGGCGCTTCGTGTTTTTTAGGCAAAACATGACGCAAAGAAACATTGAAAAGCGCTATACCTCCGCCGGGCACAATGCCCTCTTCCATCGCGGCTCGCGTTGCCGCAACTGCGTCTTCAACGCGTTGTTTCAATTCTTTCTGCGCCGACTCAGTCGGAGCGCCGACTTTAATAACCGCGACACCGCCGGAAAGCTTGCCTAATCGCTCTTGAAGTTTCTCTTTGTCAAATTCGGAATCGGTGGTTTTAACCTGTGCTTTAAGCTGGGCAACTCTATCCTCTATGGATTTCTTATCACCTTTTCCTCCGACAATCGTAGAGTTGTCTTTGTTCGCGATTACGCGATGCGCGTGCCCCAAATCAGAAAGTTCGGTATTTTCAAGTTTTTTTCCGATATCTTCCGAAATAAACGTCGCACCCGTGACAACGGCGATATCTTCGAGCATCTCTTTTTTTCTATCGCCGAATCCCGGCGCTTTCATCGCAAGCACGCTGAACACGCCTCGGAGTTTGTTAACAACCAAAGTCGCGAGCGCTTCACCCTCAACTTCATCCGCGATTATAACCAGTTCCTTTTTACCGCTCTGGACTATTTTTTCCAAAATCTGGAGGATGTCCTGAATTGAAGAAATTTTCTTGTCGGTAACAAGAATATACGGGTCTTCAAGCGCCGCTTCCATTCTTTCCTGATTGGTAATCATGTATGGAGAAACATAACCGCGGTCAAATTGCATGCCTTCAACCATTTCATGGGAATTACCTACTGTGTTTGAGTCCTCTATCGTAACCACGCCCTCCTTTCCGATTTTGCCCATAACTTCGGATATGAGAGCGCCGATATTTTTGTCTTTAGCGGAAAGAGTGGCAACTTCATGAATTTTTTTGTTGTCGTTGATTACTTCGCGCTGTTTTTCAAGCTCGCCCACTACAAATTCACCGGAAGCTCTCAATTCTTCTGCAAGCTGAATGACATTAAAACCTTCGTTGCGAATGGCTTCTTCGCCGGCTTCAATCATGGCGTGCGCGAGAACAACCGCGGTGGTCGTGCCGTCACCGACATTATCGTTTGTTTTTTCGGCGGCCTGCTTTATAAAGTCGGCGCCGAGATTTTCCCACTTGTCTTCAAGTTCAATTTCTTTAGCAACGGTTACGCCGTCAAAAGTAACCTGCGGCGCGCCATATCCCTTTTCAATTACGGCAGCTCTACCACGCGGACCTAAAGTCATCCGCACCGCCGCTGCAAGTTTGTCTATCCCTCTTTTTAACGCCGTCCTGGCGTTTTCGTTAAAATAAATTTGTTTAGCCATTATTCTAAAATCGCAAGAATATCATCTTCGTCGCCGACAAGATATTTCTTGCCGTCAACTTCAACTTCGTCCGGTCCATATTTTTTGAAAAGCGCCGTGTCGCCGACCTTAACCGACATCGGAACGCGCTCTCCCTTATCATTGAATTTGCCGGGACCGACTGCTACAACCTTGCCCTTGATGGGCTTTTCCTTCTCCGCCGTGTCGGGGATAACAATCCCGGACTTGGTTATTTTTTCTTCCTCAACCGGCTCAAGAAAGAGATGGTTGGAAAGTGGTTTTAGTCTCATGATGTGTAATTATATAGAAAGAAAACCGGCTATGTCAACCCCCACATCTAATCTGGATCTTTATTCAAAAAAATCAACCCCGCGAATGCGGGATTTTATTCAGGATTAGGCGTGGAGGTCAAGACCGGTTGCGGTCACCTTCGCGGACCTTGTCACGCCGAAGGTCCGCTTCGGCGGACCGAAGGCGGATATCTCGGTAGTATCGCAATATGAGCGCTCTGATGCGGCTTGAGATGTGCCTCTCGTCATGATTGCGCCTGACCGCAATAACCGTAATATAATGATATCTTTTGATATGCTGGCGCGCTCCACCTGAAGATGATTTGACCTGTAAAGGAAACGCCATGCGCGAACGAAGAAATATTAAAAAATCAGTATGAAGAACATCCAATTCGCCGTTTTTACTACTGTGATGATAAGACACAACTTCGTCCCATTCTCTTGTTAAAATCTGTAGCGCTCTATCCACTTTAAGTTCGGTCTCGTCTCCGTTTGCGCGATTCTTCTTGGACACACCCGCCTCCGTCGCGAAAGATTAAACAGCTAACTTAAAGAATACCATATTTCAATACGCTTTGTATCGGGATGAAATTCAAGCTCCCGGTCACTATAAATTATTCTCGGCTTGTATCCCGGAGCGTCGCTCTTCAAACTTCGTTCTATTCTTCTCACTTGTATTTTTTTCAAAAACCTCTCAATGGCATCGCCGAACTTACCCGAAAAAATTTCCTCAAAAAATATTTTGAGTCGGCTTGAACTTTTATGAAGATGCCTCAGATCATCGCGGTATTTTTTTTCTTCTTCCAGCCAATCGCCGTTTACCGCGAAAAATTCGTTTATTCTTACCGGATCGCCGAATACCGGAACAAGATTAAAATAAAGATTTTTCCAGTAGACATTATGCGGCGGAGAGAGGCGATAAGACGCCGGAATTACGAAATGATTTAAACATACCTTATCGGCGGCGGTTTCGTCGTGGCTAAGTCGTTTGCGCCTCCAGCCAAGCAATCCGAAAGCCGCCGCGCAAAAAAACCGCGCCGTAAAAATTCTGCCGCTTCTCGCCGCGACTATGACGTCAAAATCGGATTCTTTTCGTATGTTGCCATAAGCAAGCGACCCGGCCGCCAAAACAAAATCTACAAAAGGTATATGGCGAAATGGCCAAGCTCGTTTAAGAAACTTTTCCCATTTTTTGTCGTAAAGCACCTGCTGACGCCTTTTTTTGATTTCATCACTCATTTTCTTCAACCAATTCCGGCTTTCCAAGCACCACCGGTTCAACGCCAATGGCTTCACCGCTTATCCTCAAAACATCTTTGTCTACCTTCCCGAATTCTTTATAAGCATTGTTATACATGCTTACGGTAGTTCCCAAATTTTTACCGAGCTTCTGCATATAACCGTCATAAGACGAAAGATGTCGTCCGAGATTTTCCACATGTTTTTTTATCTCCTCGGCCTGTTTGGAAATTTTCTGATTCTTCAATCCCTGTAACACCGTTTGCAGATAAGCGAGGAAAGATGTCGGCGATACTACTATAACGTGCTTCTGGATGGCGTATTGATTTAAGCTCTTGGCTTCTTCGCCAAGCGAACCGACTTTATTAATAAGCAAATCATAATATACCGCTTCCGAAGGTATGAACATGAAAGCAAAATCCATCGTGTTTTCGTGCGGCTTAACATATTTTGAAGTTTCATCTATGCGGGTTTTCAGATCGGAAATAAACGCGGTTTCATATTTTTTCTTTTCTGCGGCATCGTGGGCTTCAATAAAACGATTATAATTTTCCAAGCTGAATTTAGAATCAACGGGTATCACGCGCTTATTCCAAAATACGGCCGCGTCTACAATTACTCCGTCAGAAAACTTATATTGCATCTGAAAATCCCCGGGTGACAAAACATTCTCAAGAACGGTTTGCAGATAATATTCCCCGAGAATGCCGCGCTGTTTCGGATTTTTCAAAATATCCTGAAGATTCTTGAGCTGGTCCGCGAAACTAACCACCTGCTTGTTGGTTTCGTCTAATTTAGTTAAGCGCTCCGTAACATCCCGGATTATCTTCGCGCTCTCTCCGAACTGCCGCTGGATTACGCGGGTGGATTCGCCCAATTTGGAATCCAAAGTCCTGACAACTTCATTGATCTGATTTTGAATAAGAAGCATGGATTTATCGTCTTTATGCTCTCCGCGCCCGCTCAAAAGCCGATAAATTAGCCAAAGCCCTCCGGCCAGAAGAATAAAAATTGCAATTAACAAGTATAGTTCCATATTACTATTATGGCCTTTTTAAAACTTATTTCAACAAAAAGTTCCGCCCCCTTTCAGGGGCGGAACGAAAATCGGAGTCGACTCTTCCGAGTCGATATCATCGTTCGGAAGAATCGGCTATCACCTAGCAAGCTCATTGTAGCATAAGCTATTTTAAAAAAGCAAGCCCATCACTTGAAAACTATGAATTTGTAGCCCCAAAAATTCCAGACCATAGAGAAAACTCCAGCAATCACAGCCCCGACATTCGCCCACATCGCCGGTCCTATTTCTCCAATCGGCCCCATCGCGTTAACCACCAACGACGCTATGCCGACGTTAATTCCAAATCCTATCACGCCTACAAGAAAATATTTCCCATATTCTTTAATGTTCAGGGCGCCGTTAAATGAAAATGTCCAATACTTGTTCCAAAAAAAACCGTTGGTGTTTGCCAGTATAAAAGAAATACCCTTAAAAAAACTGAAATGAATTCCGGTCGCTGTCCCAGTTAAAAAAATCAAAATGTTCAAAATCCCAAAATCAAGCGCCGCGCCAAGGGAACCGACAGCTCCAAATTTAGAAAACTGCCAAACAAGAAAAGTTTTCCTTCCGAAGTAATCCGCTACTCTAAGCGCAATGTTGCTAAATATTACGAAAAAAAGAATCAAAGCGGTCACGTTCACGGCGCTAAACGTCCAAAACGGCACTTGTACGTTCTTCAAAATCGGCAGGAGAAACAGCGCGAAAAAAAATCCGATAATTGAAACGAGAAAATAATCTTTTTTAGACCCTACCATATTTAATGAAGCAGTTTCCCCATATTTTCCTAAATTCTTTCGCGTTTAAACTGGCTCCGCCCACAAGCGCTCCGTCTATTTCCGGACGCTTAAAAAATCCCGCGGAGTTTTTGGCGGTGACTGAACCTCCGTACAATACTTTGACAGCTTTAAGCTTTAAGCTTTTAGCTTTTAAAAGCTTTTTTATATACGAAATCATTTCGGCGGCAGTTTTGGGATTGTCCGGAGTGCCGGTGCCGATTGCCCAAACGGGTTCGTAAGCAATAATTAGCTTTGAGCTTTTAGCTTTGAGCTTTAAGAGGCCCGCCAAATCTTTTTCCAGTTGGTTTTTGACATAATTTTTCGTTCTGGTCATTGGTCGACTGGGTTCGCCGACGCAGAGAACGACTTTCAAACCAGCTTTCAGCGCGGCGATAACTTTTTTATTAATCATCTCGTCTGTCTCGCCCAAAGCACGGCGTTCGGAATGTCCGACAATCACGAATTTTACGCCGAGATTTTTAAGCATCACCGGTGAAATCTCGCCGGTGACGGCGCGCGGCTCAGACAAAGACACGTCTTGAGCTCCCAAATGCGCGTTTCTCAAGGCCTTGCCGGCACTTTCCAAATAAACAAACGGTGGCGCGACAACAACGCCGCTCAAATCCTCCGCTCGCGCCAAACGCACCGCCTCTCTCAGAGTTTCTGGATTCATCTTCCAGTTCGCAATTAAAAGCTTATTCATAAATCTTAAATCTTAAATTCTAGATTCTATTTTCTTAATATTTTCGCCGCTTCATCCGGATTAACCATGTTAATCTCAATTCCGGTGCCAAGTTCAAATCCTGCCGAGATTTTGATTTTTGGAACAACTTCCATATGCCAATGATAATGGTCATATTTGTTTTTATCCTGTACCGGCGCGGTGTGAATAAAAAAATTATAATCCGGATCAGCCAAATTATTTTCCACTCTTTTCAGCGACGTTTGTAGACAATCCACAACGCCTTTTAAATCTTCGTCCAAAGTGTTCTCAAAATAAGGCAGGTGCTTCTTGGGAAAAATACGAATTTCAAACGGCTCGCGAGAAACAAACGGCGCGAAAGCAACGGCGCTGTCATTTTCGTAAATAATTCTCTCTTTCTCCTTCAACTCAAATTCTATCATAACGCAATGCACGCATTTTTTGTTCGCTTGGAAATAATCCAAAGAACCGCTCAATGAATGTTGTACGTCAGGAGGAACAACGGGAATGGCTATAATTTGATAATGAGGATGATATATGGAAGCGCCCGCGGTAGGACCCCAATTGTGAAAAATGGAAACGTAAGCGATATATTTGTCGTCAAGAAGCATCATGTAGCGATCGCGAAATGCGCGAAAAACAAGTTCGGCGTGTGAAACGGTTAAATTTGGGAAATTTTTGTCGTGGTCGCGAGTTGTAACAACATCATGATATCCGACTCCCGGCAAAATATGATACGGTCCATGTTTCGCGGGAACGGCTACGATGCGTTCATGGCTGACAGCTGGATATTTATTGGGAATAATCGCCAATTCCCATCCGCGCTTATTCTTATAAACCAAAATCGGCTCCTCATTTCCCGGCGCTTGAGGATTTTCAAACGGACAACCGCGCGCGGACGCGCCAACACGCTTGATTTTTTTTTGCTTTTCTATCAAGTCGCTTGGGCGGTTGGCGCGGCCCGGCGCCATCACAATCCAGTCACCTGAAACTATGTCTTGTCGTAGTTCAGAATCCAAAGTATAGATTTAAGATTTATGATTTAGGATTTAAGATTCTTACGTCTTAAATCTTACGTCTTAAATCTTTTTTAATCTATTTTCATAATACCACCTCAAAACATCCTTAGCCATCGGGACAGAAACAAAAGAGCCCTCCGGTACATCCTCTACAATAATAAGAATAGCGATTTGCGGCTCATCAGTGGGGGCGTAGCCGACAAAAATAGCATTTGCTTTAGCACCGCTGTTTGTTTGCGCCGTACCGGTTTTCGCCGCGATGCCGAACGATAAATTCGAAAGCAAATGCGCCGTACCGTATGACTGTTTAACCGCATCTTTCATTCCTTCCCTGACTTCCGTTATGGCATTTCCCCAATCTTGCCGTGAAAGCACTTGCGGTTCGCCCTCAACAAGCCGCGGTTCGTAAAAAGTTCCGCCGTTCGCGATTGCGGCAATGTAATTGAGCAATTGAATTGGCGTAACCAAAAAATCACCTTGCCCGATGCTTACGTTGTATGTATCGCCAATACGCCATATCTCGCCCGTGCGCGATTCTTTATATTCCGGATCAGGAAGCAGTCCCTCCGCTTCTCCAGGCAAATCAATGCCTGTTTTTTTACCAAAACCGAATTTTTCCCACCATTCCTTAAGCTTTACTATGCCCAAACCTTTTATATCTTCAAAACCGCCTCCGGCCGCGTAAAAATATATGTTGCTGGAGCGCGCTATTGCCGAACGCAAGTTTACCCAACCGTGAGGTTTCCAGTCGCGAAAAACGCTCGGCTGTGACGGAAAATAGGGGTTTGGGATTTCAATGAAACCTGCGGAAAAAATATTGGTCTCAGCCGTTACAACCCCCTCAATCAAAGAGGCAAGAGCCACAAGCGGCTTAATGGATGAACCAGGATTGTAAATTCCGGAGACGGCGCGGTTAAAAAACGGTTTGCGCGGGTCCTCTAAAATTTTCTTTCTTTCTTCGCTTCTGTCCGGATAAGAAAAAGCGTTGGCCTCATAATTCGGAAAGCTGAACAAACTTAGGATTTCTCCGTTTTGCGGATTAATGGCGATGCCTACGCCGGAAGAACGTCCGAGCGCGGACAGCGTTTCCTTAAAACGTTGGAAAAAGTATTTTTGAAATTCCGCGTCAATTGTCAATTTAAGAACCGTGCCGTCTTTCGGTTCAACGACCATTTGTTCGCCAAGCCGTTCACCCATCGCGTTTCTATAAATTATAAATCTGCCGCCTTCCCCTCTTAACACACCGTCATATTGCAATTCCAAACCGCCCCTGCCTATCAAGTCATTCGTATAAAGAGAGGGATTTTTGGCGATATCTTCCCGCGAGACCATTCCGACATATCCAAGCACAGAAGAAAAAACCGGGTCGTCTTCATAATTTCTTATATAGTCCTCGCTTATTACAAAAATGGACGGGCTGAAACTTTTTATGCGTATAACTTGTTCGTACGTTATTCCGCGAGCGATAAGAATTTCAGGATTTTTCTCAATATTCGTTTCTTTCAGCAATGATTTGAGTGAATCGCCGTCAATCAACTTCGCCGTCTCAAGAGCGCCAATAATCGCTTCTTGTTCCTCTGAGGAGGCCTTTATAAATTTATGAGTCCGCAAACGCACATTAAATCCGGGAATGTTTTTTACAAGCGGGTTGTCAAAACGGTCAAGAAACAGACCCCGTTGCGCCTCGATTATTCTGACTTCATTTGCGTTGGCTTCGGCGCGCCTGCCGTAAAATTCTCCCTTGACGTAAACAAGATATAAAGAGCGCCCCGCTGCCATTATGGTGGCGGCCACTATTATTAACGCGAGAAGACGCAATGCCGATTCGGAAAGTGGGAGCTCTATCGTTTCCTCGTCTTTCGCGACTATCGCATCTTCAAGGTTCGGAGGAGGACTATTTTTTCTTCGCCAAAACATTAATTTTGAAATTCTTTACAACGAAAAAGACTGCTAAAGCTATGGCAATATTCATGGCCGCCTCCGTTAAGTACTGATAAAAACCGGGCGGCAAAAAAACAAGAGTCGCGACCGCCGCGGCCGCTACAACGAATATGACGCTACCACGGCGAAAATAGTTCGCCGCAAAAATAAGCGCGGCTCCGGCGGCTATAAACAAAATTATTTCCATTTCAAAAAATGCCTCGGTTTTCAACACAAAAGCGCCAAAAGACAAAAAGCCGGCGTTAACAAAAAAATTCTGGCTGAAAACAACCAGTGCCGCGAAAACCGCGAGAACCCAATTCGGCTTAACTCCCCAGACATTAAAAAATCCATACTGCAAAAAAACCGCCATTAAAATAAGAAAAAGGAAAAAGGCCTCACGTTTCATAATCAATCACGTAAATTACTCGCAATTTATTGAGCGAATACGGAATCTCTATACTCGCGGACTTGAAACTTTCTGCCGGAGTGTCAAATACTTCTCCAACCAAACCGATGGATAGGCCGTATGGAAAACGCGAATCGGCCAAAACAACCGGAGCGCCTTCGAAAATATTTTCATCTTTTCCAATCATGGTCAGCAATGGATGGTTACCGCCTCGTAAAAAAGCGTCTATTTCTTCTGCGCCGATGCGAACCGAGATTTCAAAATCCTGGTCAAAAATAGTCCTGACTGAGCTTGTCTTTTCGGACACTCTGCTCACAAAACCAACAAGCACCTTCTCCCGGGTAACGACCGGCGCCACTTCTTTGATGCCGTCGGCTGTTCCGCCTTGAATTATAAGTTCATTTCGCGTGTTAAACGGATAACTGGAGTAAACGCGAACAGAAATAAATCCCTCGGTCTCGTTCGGGATATAATTTTCTTCCAACGCAAGCCGGCTCTTCAAAACGGTATTTTCTGCCCTGAGTGTTTCCAATTCTTCGGAAACAGCCGAAGAAAAAAAATCGCCCAAACCGATATATAAAGAGCCAAGCGCAACGTTTTTGAGATCAACAGCGAAACTTCCAGCGAAAGCAACGACAAGAAAGATGATTGCTAAAAACGAAAATAAATAATTCTTCATGCTTCATGATATGTCCTTTGGTTGCATGGGCACATTTAGAATATTCTTATAAAATTCAAGCTTCTCTATCGCGACGCCAGTGCCGCGCACAACGCAAGTTAGAGGGTCATCAATCACAACGGTTTTAACACCAAGCTCTTTTTCTATAAGCTGATCCATGCCTCTCAACAAACTGCCGCCGCCGCAAAGATGCACTCCGCTTTTCAGCGTATCGCCTACCAATTCCGGCGGAGTCATTTCTATAACGTCTCGAATGGCGTCTATTATCAAACGGAGAGAACGCGACATCGCCACGCGCGCCTGAGTATTTTTTATGTTAATTTCTCTCGGCAAGCCCGTTGCCATATCCCTGCCCCTGATAAGCATTTCAAGACGTTCGTCTATCGGCGTTGCGGAGCCGACTGTTTTTTTTATTTCCTCTGCCGTTGGCTCGCCTATCGCAAGCTTGAATTCTTCACGAACGAAACGAATCAGATCTTCATTTAATTTTTCTCCCGCGACTTTCAAGCTTAGCGCAGTGACTATTCCCCCAGTCGATATAACCGCGATTTCCGTGGTGCCGCCGCCTATATCAACTATCATGCTCGCGGTTGATTCGTTTATCGGCAAATCCGCGCCAAGCGCCGCGGCAAGCGGCTCTTCAATAATATATGCCCTGGCGGCTCCGGCACCGAGAACGGCGTCTTCCACCGACTTGCGCTCAACTTCGGTCAAATTGATCGGAACGCCTATAACCGCACGGCGATACCTGAAAAAACTGCTTCCAAGCTTTTGAAAAAATTTCTGAAGCATTTCCTGCGCCATATCAAAATCTGATATAACTCCGTTTACCAGCGGCTTAACAACCTCTATATGAGATGGGGTGCGGCCAAGCATTCGACTGGCTTCGTGTCCTATCGCGTGTATCTGACTTGTTTTTGTATTCAGGGCGACCATCGACGGCTCGTTTATGACAATTCCTCTGCCAACTTGATAAATGAGCGAATTAGCGGTTCCAAGGTCAACTCCAAAATCTTGTGAAGCAAATTTTAAAAATTTAGTCATATTTTAACTGATACTACGCCAGTATTATAATAATTTCAATATCTTCTCCAAATTCATCGTCCGCATTTCATCAGAATCACGCCGCTTAACTTCAATCTCATTTTTTGTCTTGTCGCTGATTACCAGCCTGTACGGAATGCCAATCAGGTCGGCGTCGTTGAATTTTTCTCCGGCACTCACGCCTTCGCGGTCGTCATACAATACTTCAACTCCCGCCTTTTGCAATTTGTCATATATTTTCTGCCCTCTGTCTTCTGTTTTCTGTTTTCTATTTATTGAAATCAGATGCGCTTTAAACGGCGCAATGTTCTCCGGCCAGACTATCCCCCTTCCGTCATGAAAAACTTCCACAGCGGTTCCCATCGTGCGACCGAGACCTATGCCGTATGATCCCATAACAACGTATTTTTTTTCGCCTCGCTCATCGGTGAACCGCAAATTAAACGCCTCAGAATATTTAGTGCCTAAAGGAAAAATATTCCCAACTTCAATAGCGCGCTTCTCCATTACCGCGCCTCCACATTTCGGACATTTGTCTCCGGTTTTAAGTTTTGATATTTCTTTATTTTCCGCGTACTCGCACTTTTCGCAGACGCAAATGGTATCCTCGCCAACGTCGGCAAGAATTTGGAATTCGTGGGTGTTGCTTACGGTAAATTCACCGCCGGCGGCCAAGGTGTAAATTGATTTAAGGCCGCAACGTTTAAATATTTTATGGTAGGCCTTGGCGACTTTTTGATAATATTTATTCAGATCATTTTCAGAAACGTGGAAGCTATACAAATCCTTCATTAAAAACTCACGCCCTCTCAACAGGCCGGATTTGGCTCGCGGCTCATGCCGGAATTTGGTCTGAATCTGATAGGCGGCAAGTGGCAAATCTTGATAAGAATTGACGTAACTCGCGGCAATTTCGGCAATAACCTCTTCGTGAGTCCAGCTTATGTTGAAAGACGGCTCGTCTTCGTTTCCGGCAAACACTTTATACACCACTCCGACATCCCATCGCCCGGTCGCGGTTAAATAACGCTTGTCATGCAGGGCGGCCATCAACATTTCCTGACCACCGATGGCATCCATCTCTCCGCGAATAATATCCGCGATTTTTTTAAGCACCCGCCAGCCCAAAGGCAAAAAAGAATAAACGCCCGCGGAATTTTTGTACACAAAACCTCCGCGCGTAAGCAGTTTAGCGTTAACCGATTCTTCGTCCTTCGGCGCCTCCCGCCTTGTTTTTGAAAAAAGTTCTGATTGTCTCACGCAATCATTATAAAACACAAAATTATTTTAGTCATGCCCAATAATTAGGGCTTACGAAGCTCTAAATATTACTCCAAAGTTATTTGCGATATATCGCGTGAATCCATCTCCTTGAGCCAGCTCGTCATTGATTTTTTATACTGCTCCGGCCCATCAAAAAATTTAAGCAAGAGATCTCTCTGCGTTACGGAGGGAAAATTCTTTTTACCGATATAATCCGGAAAACTGCTCCATCGGTAGTTTTCTAAATAGGCAAACGCTTTTTTATAATCTTTGACATCTCGCTCTCTCCAATTTGGCGCGAAATAATCAAGCGGATTGCAGTGAATATAAAATGGGAGGTGAATAAAATGCGCGTCATTATCGACGGCGATACATTTATATCTTCCTTCAAAAAGCGCGCCGGCTCTTTTGTATTTTAGATTAAAATAATTCGCGTATCCCATATTCAATCGCCGCATAAAAAGCGTCAACCATTCTTTAGAGCGCGCCCTGACGAGTAAATGATAATGATTTTTCATTAAACAAAAAGTTAACATCTCAGCCAACAATATCCGCGGCCTTCGCTGTTTTTGTTGCCTCTCAATATTAGGGCTTGCGAAGCCCGAAGGATTAGTTTTGAAAAGATAGGTATTATTTGGAAGCGGCTGAGCGTCGTTAAATTCAAATAAATTATGAATAAATCTCATAAAATCCTCTTCATCCAAAAAAAGTTTTCTTTTGTCAACTCCTCTGCTTAAAATGTGGTAAATATTTCCAGGTATAATTTGCGGCCTCATAATAAACATACTCTAGCGCAACACTTAGGGCTTCGCAAGCCCTAAGTGTTGCGGCGCAGACTCAATTCCGCTTACAATATAAGCGGAATGGCGAAATTTCTTACACAAGGCGGGCGGGCACTAAATGGTGAGATAACTTTGGCCGGGGCGAAAAACGCGGCGACCAAAATGCTGGTCGCTTCTCTGCTGACTGACGAGCAGTGCGAATTTGAAAACTTTCCTGAAATCGGCGACACGGAAATAACCGCGGAATTGTGCCGGACAATCGGCAGTGAAATTAAAATCAAAAACAATAAAGCCGTCATTCGCACTCCGCGAATAAAACAAACTTCCGCGGTTTCCCTCAGCAGAAAAAATCGCATTCCCATATTAACTTTGGGACCCCTGCTCGCGCGCGCGAGCGAAGCGGAAATACCCATTTTGGGCGGAGACAAAATCGGACCGCGTCCCGTGGACATCCATTTGGAAGCGCTTAGAAGCATGGGGGCTGAAATAGAAGCAACGGAAAATGGATACAAGGCGCGAGCTCCGCGCGGCCTGCGCGGTGCGAATCTGTCTTTTCTCCATCCGAGTGTCGGAGCCACAGAGAACGTCATTCTCGCGGCGACGCTCGCGAAAGGCAAAACAAGAATCCACAACGCGGCGATTGAACCGGAAATAATCAGCTTGATAGAAATGCTCCAAAAAATGGGGGCTATAATAGAATTAGGCGCGAACCGAACAGTTTATGTTGAAGGCGTTGAAAAACTGCGCGGCGCGAAACATGCCGTAATTCCGGACAGAAACGAAGCGGTTTCATTCGCTTGCCTAGCCGCGGCAACCGGAGGAAAAATAAAAATAAAAGGCGCGCGGCAAAATCATTTGATAACCTTTCTAAACGCTTTCAGAAAAATCGGGGGCGAATACGAAGTCGACGACGACGGCATAATTTTTTGGAAAAACGGCGCTCTTCACGGCATAGAAATTGAAACGGACGCACACCCAGGCTTTATGACCGATTGGCAACAACCATTCGCCATTCTTCTTACGCAGGCTAAAGGAACATCGGTGATTCACGAAACCATATACGAAAATCGCTTTGGTTACGCCAAAGACTTGAATACGCTCGGCGCGAACATACAAATATTTACGAAATGCCTCGGCGAATTGCCTTGCCGCTTCAACGGGATGAATCTAAGTCACAGCGCGACAATACACGGAGCGACTCCATTGCGCGGTTCAAAGCTCATAGTGCGCGATTTGCGGTCGGGCATCGCCCACGTTATCGCGGCGCTTGTCGCATCCGGAGAATCCGTGATTGAAGGAATTGAAGAAATAGACCGCGGATATGAGAAAATAGACGAACGGCTTAGAACGCTTGGAGCCAAGATTGAGAGAATTTCATAATTGACTTACTATCAATTTAATGTAAAATTCAAAAATCAAAGTGCAAAATGACAATATAAAATTTTAAAATTTTTAACTGTTGTTTTTCATTTTGATATTTACATTTTAAATTTTAACTATGTTTACTCGCAAAATCGGCATAGACCTTGGAACCGCGAACACTATCATATTCGTGCCCGGACGCGGTTTTATAATAAACGAACCAACCATAGTCGCGCTTAACAATTCAGACAATTCGGTTTTGGCGGTTGGCCGCGAAGCCAAAGAAATGCTCGGACGCACGCCGGAAGACATCACCGCTTACCGCCCTCTTAAAGACGGGGTAATAGCCGACTACTACATAACCAAGGCGATGCTCAAATATTTCATCGCCAAAGCCGTCGGCCGTTTCAATTTGTCACGTCCCGACATCGTAATATCCGTTCCAGCCGGCATAACCACCACAGAACGCCGCGCGGTTATAAACGCCGCCAAAGAAGCCGGGGCACAAGAGGCATATCCGGTAAAGGAACCCATACTCGCCGCGCTCGGCGCCGGCATTCCAGTAAACGCCCACCATTCCGGCAATATGATAATAAATATAGGAGGAGGCACTTCGGAGGTAGCCGTTATTTCACTCGGAGGTATCGTGTCATATGCAAGCCAGCGCGTAGCCGGCAACAAGTTTGACCAGGCAATCATAAATTATCTGCGTAAAAAATATTCTTTGGCGATAGGAGAACAAACCGCGGAAACTATAAAAATAGAAATCGGTTCCGCCCTGCCTATAAAAAACAAACTGGAATTCAAACTACGTGGAAGGGATTGCATAACCGGATTGCCCAGAGACCTCGTGGTCAATTCCAATGAAATAGCCGAAGCGCTTACCCCACATCTTGTGGACATCGCCTCAGCCGCGCAGGGTGTTTTCAACGAAACTCCACCGGAACTAGTGGCGGATATAATGGAAAAAGGCCTAATAATTTCCGGTGGCGGCGCGCAGTTAAGGCACATAAACGAGTTCTTTGAACGCGCCGTAGGAGTTCCGTCTTATATAGCCGAAGAACCGCTGTTTTGCGTGGCAAAAGGAACCGGACTTATACTGTCACACTTGGACGTGTATAAACGAACATTGTTGAACAGAAGATGAAACGGGACAAGCTTGAATATTTCAAGAAATTGCTTGAAAACGGCAAACTTGGTCATACTTATCTTTTTTGGGGAGAAGCAGGCGCAGAAAAATTCGCTTTCGCGAAAAAGTTGATTTCGTTATGGGATGCAAAATTTCTCGAGACCGCGATTTTGGAAGCTGACAAAGGCGGTACGATAGGCATAGACAAAACAAGGTTCGCCAAACAATTTCTTTTCCAAAAACCTCTCTACGCGCCGAGACGCGCGGTAATAATAAACGAAATGGAAAACCTGACGGACGAAGCCCAGAACTCTCTGCTCAAACTCGCGGAAGAGCCGCCGGGAACCTCTTTGCTTATTGGCATCGCCGTCAACCCAGAAAATTTATTTACGACTCTGTCTTCGCGTTTTTTAAAATTTTATTTCGGAAAAGTTCCGCACGCCGACGGCTATAACGATAACGCTGTCGCCTTTTTAAAAAATAAGCCGGCACGCGGCAAAATAATAGAAAAAGTGCTGGAAGACGAAAAAGAGAACGAATTTTTTGAAGGGCTTTTAATAATTTTACGGCGTGATATAATGACCAACTGGCGGCTCATCAAATTCGTAAACGAACGGATTGGGCTAATGCGGCGCTACCAAACCAATAAAAAACTCCAGCTTCAAGCCATCAAAGAGTTCGTAGACAAACATGGAAGATAAAGCGTTTTTTTTAATATTACTGGTTATCTTAGTTTCGGTGGGGATATACGCCTACACGACTTCTAACCCCGCCCATGAAGCGTACTTCATGAGCGGGGTTGGCGCGCGCGAAACAACTGCGGCTCCTTTTATTGCAGTATCGGATGACGGCGGAAAAACTTTTAAAACGGCCTCAACGCACGACGTCGACGACAATCGGAAGCTTCAGGTTTACGACATTAAATTTATTCCAGGAAACGAAAAACTCGTCTACGCCGGCACAAATCAAGGACTTTTAATCAGCAAAGACGACGGAATGAACTGGTATCTTTACGCCGACCTTGAAAAAAAACTGGACGAAAAAACGCAAATATACGGGATAACGCCAAACTTAGATGAACCGCGGCAAATTTTCATCTCGGCTTTTAAAAACGACGTGGGCTATTTGTACGAAACGCGGGATAATTTTTTCACGCTGGAGAATTTGATTGAATTTGAAAATTCGGCGATATATTCTTTGGATTTTAACGGAGGTCGTCTATATATGGGCCTCTCCGACGGCAGAATTATGGAATATTATCCCCGCTCATCCACCTTCAGAGCTTTAGCCGCGCTCGGCTCGCCAATTACCGATGTACTGGCAAAAAACGGAACAGGATTAATTTACGCCGCCACAAAAAACAAGGGCGTATTCGTTAGCGCGAACGGCGGCAACAGCTTCAAGACAGTTAACGGGAGCTCCGATTACCGCCAAGAAACGACAAGAATAACCGGCGACAATCTGATTTATGCCGCCTCTCTTCACGGTCTCGCGCGAACAAACGACGGCGGCAATAATTGGACGGCTCTCAATGCGATTGTGCCGAAAAATACGCCGATAAACGCGATGACCGTTGACGAAAACGGCAGTATTTACGCTTCGTCCGGCTCTATGTTATATATAAGCAGAGATTACGGATTCAGCTGGCAAACTGTTCGGCCGCTCCAGAACGAACGCGAAATTTCCGTAATAAGAGCTTCAAAGAATCGGGTAATAATAGGAACGCAATAAAACAGATGGTTGATGACTTATCAAAAATTGTTGAGTCGCTAAGAAACGAATTAATAGGCACGCGCGGCAATCGCCCTTCGCCTAAAATGGTTGAAAACATACCGGTTGACGCCTACGGACAAAAAATGACCGTAAAACAGCTCGGTTCCATAACTATTGTTCCGCCGCGGGAAATAGATATAACGGTATGGGACAAAGAAGCCGTAAATTTCGTCGCCAAAGCCGTGGAGGCGTCACCTCTCGGCGTAACGGCGAACGTTGAAGGAAATCTCATCCGTCTTAATCTTCCGACTCTGACCGAAGAAAGAAAAAAAGAAATTATAAAAATGGTGAAATCAACCGCGGAAGAGCACAGAATAAAAATACGCGCCGCGAGAGACGAAGCAAACAAAAAAATAAAGGATGACGAACGGGATAAAAAAATAAACGAAGATGAATCGTTCAAGCTGAAAGAAAAAGTGCAAAAGAGCGTTAATGACGCCAACAAAAAAATTGAGGAAGTGGTTTTGGCAAAAATAAAAGAAATAGAAGAATGATTGTATTTTTAGTCATAGTATTTCTGGTTTTGCTGATTATAGTGCACGAGTTGGGACATTTTTTGGCGGCTAAGCTTTTCAAAGTCAGAGTGGAAGAATTCGGCATCGGATTTCCGCCACGCCTATGGATTAAAAAGGCAGGTGAAACCGTTTACAGTTTTAATGCCTTGCCGCTCGGGGGTTTCGTAAAATTATTCGGGGAAAATATAAGCGATGACGAAAAAATATCCGAAGAGGAAAAACAAAGCAGTTTCCAGCACCAACCATCATGGAAACGCGCGGTTGTTATGTTCGCCGGCACGGGAATGAATTTCATCGCCGGTTGGCTGATTATTTCTTCTATTTTTATGCTCGGCATACCGCCGGGATTGGCAATTTCGCAAGTTGTAACCGATTCTCCCGCGGAATCAGCGGGTTTTAAAGTTAATGACTTTATTTTGGCAGTAAGCGCCAATGGCGCTTCTGTTTTAGAGCCAAAAACGCCTGATGAATTCGTAAATTTTGTAAAAGAATTTCGCGGGCAAGAATTGCTTATCGCCGTTAATCGCGCTGGGCAAACAGTGAAACTAAAAACGGTACCGCGCATAGACGCGGCCGAAAACGAAGGAGCTCTCGGAATAGCCGTGGTCCAAAAGGGCATAGAAAAACTCTATCCACCAGCCGCGATATATGAAGGACTTAAAACTGCAGCGTCAATTTCTTATTTAATAGCCGCGGCGCTTGGCCAAATGCTTGTCGGCGCGTTCAGCGGCCAGCCGGTGCTTGAAAACCTTGTGGGCCCAATCGGCATATTCGGGATAGCAGTTAACGCCGGGCAAATCGGAATAATTTACCTTCTTCAGCTTGTGGCTTTAATTTCTTTAAATCTTATGGTTATAAATCTTATTCCTCTGGTTCCTTTTGACGGAGGCAAGCTACTATTCATAATTATTGAGAAAATAAAAGGTTCAGCGCTGTCTTTGCGAACTGAACAAACCGCCACCGCAATAGGCATCGCGTTGATTATTCCGTTATTTATCGTGGTTATTGTCCGTGATATAATAAAATTTTTCTAATAACTGCCCAGGCGAACAATCCGCCCAGCAAATCAAAAAATAAATCCTTCATCGTATCGGCAGTGCCCAGTTGTGCCACCGCCATGTAGCCTTTTGAAGAAATAAAAACATCAAAAAAGAACTCAAAAAATTCCCATAGCACGCCGATAAAAGCCGCGAAACTCAGCGCCAAAATCACGCCCAGCCATTTTGAAAGAATTTCATCCCCACGCCCTAAAACGCCCAGATGGCATTCGGGCGACCGCCCGTGAGGGTGATTTAGCCCTATAACACTGCGCGTTCGAAAAATCCAAAATAACAGAACAACGGCCCATGCTCCGCCGACGAAGTGCATAGGAATGTCAATCCATGGATAAGCAAAATACCACAGATTCAAAATCGCGGCGACATGCGCGACGCCGATTAATAAAAGAATGGTTACTACCGCTTTGCCCATTGAGGCGCCCGTCTGGCTTTTTTTAATCCGTATTTTTTTCGCTCCACCATTCTCGAATCGCGAGTCAAAAAGCCGAGTTTTCGCAAACGTTTTTTTAAAATCGGGTTCAAAACCACAAGCGCCCTCGCGAGACCGTGGCGAATTGCTTGCGATTGAGCCGTCAATCCTCCACCTTCCACTTTGGCGGTAAAACTTACGTTATCCAGCTTTAATTCCGAAACGGGCACGACGGCGTCAGCGCGCTGGCGTTCCGTCTTGAAATAATCTTTCAACTGCTTTCCGTTCACAGAGAATTCCCCACTTTTAGCATAAATCCGGACACGCGCTATCGCGGTTTTTCTTCTGCCGACGGCTTCGTAGTATTTCTGTTTTTTATCAATTTTTTTCACCATTATTCTATAATCAATCTATTCAACCTCTTATCCTTCAACGAATTCTTTGGCAGCATTCCTCTGACGGCATGCCTCAAAACCCACCCCGGATTCCTTGAAAACGTTTCCTGATATTTTCTTTCTTTAAGATGCCCGATGTAACCAGTGTGCCGGTAGTACGTTTTTTGTTCGGCTTTTTTGCCACTGATCGTAATTTGTCCAATATTTTTAACAACAATTTTTGCCGTACCCGCATTCTTTTTTTCAAAATCCGGACTGTTTTTCTCCTGCAAAAGAATGGCTATTTCGGAAGCCAGGCGGCCCAATTTTTTATTTTTCGCGTCAATTATGTAATCCATTTGCATAACTTAAAAACAGTTCTTGGGTTCTTCAGTTCTTACGTTCTTTAGTTCTCTATACAAACTCTATAATCGCCATCTTAGCAGAATCTCTCTTTCTTCGCTTCATTCCTTTGATAATCCTGAGATATCCCCCTTTTCTGTCGACGTAACGCGGGGCTATTTCATAATATAACTTCTGCGCCGACTGTTTCGGAAGACGCGAAAGCAAAAGCCGAAAGCTGGCCATAGTTTGCTTTTTAGCCAACGTCAGAAGTTTTTCCATTTTCGGCCTTAGTTCTTTGGCGCGCGGCTCCGTAGTTTCAATGTTCTCACGCATTATAAGATTGTTCAAAAGCCCCTTTAAGAACGCTCGCCTTTGTCCCCTTTCTCTTCCGAATTTTCTGCCCTTTTTTCCGTGCCTCATTATTTTTTCTTAGCGGTTTTCTTTGATTTCGCTTTTTTCTCCGGCTTGTCCGCCATAACCTTGACGTCGGCGGACTCGGCTGCCTTCATAACCTCTACCGCGGATACTTTTTCAAAATGGTCCTTCAGAATATTGCTCGCCTTATGAAGAGCGGAAGATGGAGCGATAGTTCCGTCAGTGACTATATGGAAACGCACGCGATTGTAGTCAGTGCGATCTCCGATTCGCATATTTTCCACTTCAAAATTAACTTTAATAACCGGCGAAAAGGCGGCGTCCAAAGCTATAGCGCCTATCGGCAGCTTTTCGCTCTTTCTCGCTTCGGACGGAACATACCCCAAGCCCTTTTCAACCGTTAATTCGGCTTCAAATTCCGCGTTTTTGGCGGTAAGCGTGGCAAGCAAAACTTCGGGCGTTACAAGTTCAATCTGCGCGTTTGTTTTTATATCGGAAGCATAAATTTTTTTCTCTCCCTTAACTTTAACAGTCAAAGCCTGCGGTTCATCGGTGTACATTTTGAAGCGCAATTTTTTGAAATTAAGCGAAATCGTTACCGCGTCTTCGAGAACGTTTTCCATCGCGGTAAATTCATGCCCGATTCCCTTAATCTTAATCTGAGTGACCGCCGCTCCCGGCAAAGAAGAATATAAGACGCGCCGAAGAGCGTTGCCCATAGTAATGCCATAGCCACTGTAAAGGCCTTCTATTTCAAAAACGCCTTCTTTTTCGTTTTCCGAAACGGTTTTAATCGCCACTGTTTCGCTTAAATATTGGTATTTCATGTTTATTTACTATAGTAATCCACTACCAGGTTTAAATCAAAGGGCGCTTCTATATTTTTTGGCGCCGATACGACCTTGCCGTCAAGCTTATCGTGTTCCAAAACAAGCCACGATGGCGGCTCGTATTTTTTGAGCAACTCCGGCAAATCTACGAACGGCTTTAAATTTTTGGACTGCTCTCTGAGCGCTATGACATCTCCAATTTTAACTTTATGAGACGGCGAGGCGGTCTTGCGGCCGTTAACCGTAATATGGCCATGATTCACGAATTGACGCGCGACAATTCGTGAAGGCGCGAAACCGAGCCGGTAAACCGCGTTATCCAGACGCTTCTCCAGCAATTCAATCATTTTCTCGCCGGTGACTTCCGGATTACGCAAGGCATTCTTAACCAAACGAAGCGTTTGAGAATCATTTAAGCCGTATGTTAGTTTTATTTTTTGATTCTCGCGCCATTGTCTGCCGAGCTCCGACATAATCTTTCGCTTTCTTGACTGTCCATGAGCGCCGGGACGATACGGCTTTTTTATCATGGCGCACTTTGGCGAATTGCAGCGATGAGCTTTCAAAAAAAGCTTCACGCCCAACGCACGTTCTTTTTTTTCTTTTGCTGCTATTGGCATTATATTCTGCGAGCTTTTTTCGGCCTTGGACCATTATGCGCTATCGGAGTTATATCCGCTATTGATAATATATTAAACCCCTGATTGGCAAGGGAGCGCAATGCCGCGTCTCTTCCCGAACTCGCGCCCTTCAACTTTACATGAACATTGAGCGGCCCGGATTTTCTAACTTTTTCCGTGATGGCGGCGATGATTTTTGAAGATGCGAACGGAGTCGCTTTTTTTGGTCCGGAAAAACCCAAAGCGCCGGAAGATGCCCATGCGACCACGTTGCCTTTTTCGTCTGTAACGGTAACCATCGTATTATTGTAAGACGCGCTTATATACACGCAGCCCGTTTCTATTTTTTTGGCCTGCCCGCCCGTTGGCTGGGACGCGCTCTTAACTTCGGCGGGCGT
Source organism: Candidatus Wolfebacteria bacterium RIFCSPLOWO2_01_FULL_45_19 (assembly GCA_001793855.1). Taxonomy (GTDB): domain Bacteria; phylum Patescibacteriota; class Minisyncoccia; order UBA6257; family GWB1-45-9; genus GWB1-45-9. Next base: position 24,693 of record MGIR01000001.1, read on the forward strand.
GGATGTCGCTTTTTCTTCTCTTGAAACCTCTTCGGTTATTTTTTCAGCTATTTTTTTCTTACCCATGATATTTACACTTTACATTATTTCAGGTCCACTTTTCTCTTACCGCTGCCGGCGGTCTTGCGAACATTGCCGCGAACAGTGCGCGAATTTGTTTTTGTCCGCTGTCCTCTCACCGGAAGGCGCCGCGCATGGCGATTACCGCGATAACTTTGAATTTCTTTCAATCGCTGGATATTCTGCTTTGTAACTTGCCGCAGTTCACCCTCAATTTTGAAATTCTTTTCAAGCGTGATCTTTATCTTATTAATCTCATCCTGCGTCAAATCTTTCGCCCTTTTATTCGGATTAACTCCGGCGGTTTTCAAGATCACTCCGGAAGAATGCCGACCTACCCCGTAAATATAAGTCAGCGCTATCTCAACTCTTTTATTGTCCGGTATGTTTATGCCTGTTATACGCATTTTTGTATATTTATCCCTAAATCAAACTGCGTTTGATCGGGCGAACAATTTGCAATCAAATTGTTCTAGCCTTGTCTTTGTTTATGCTTCGGTTCTTTTTTGCATACTACATAAAGCCGTCCATTTCTTCGGACGGTTTGACAATTCTTGCATCTTTTTTTAACAGAAGCCTGTACCTTCATTTTATCTTCTACGAACTAACCTCCCTCTTGCCTTGTCGTATGGACTCATCTCCACCAAGACCCTGTCACCGGGAACAACTCTTATATGATAAAGACGCATTTTCCCCGCGAGATACGCCAGTATTACGGAATCGTCCGAAAGGCGCACCTTGAAATTGCCTCCCGGCAAAGCTTCTTCTACCAACCCTTCCATCAACCGATTCTGATCACTCATACAAATATAGAGACAATTTTACAAAACTCATAATCAATAGTCAAGTCCTCGTTACTGTATTATTATCCTAACCTTATCCGGGTTGTCGGGAATGGTTCCAACCCAAAACGGCCAGAAATTTATGCTCCCAGATTTAAAACCGGGCAAAGAATAAATGACCGCCTGCGCGTCGTCTTCCTTTTTCCCAATCAAGTTGCGCATAAGCGCGTTTTCTTCAATCGGCCGCGCGAAAACACCTTTGAAATTCACGCGAAAAGAAAGAGATACTCTGTCCTCGCTCAGATTGGCGCCACTGTAACTTATTTCATATTCTCTAACCGCTATATCCGGATGCGAATCTTTTTTGGCGCGTTCGCGAAGCATCTCAACCAAATCACTCTCTTTGAATCCAAAAGCGATTCTTTCCGCTTCTCCAAAGACAGAGAATTTGCCGTCGCTGTTTGTTTCTTCGTTAATCACTTGCCTTATTACGCGCGAAGCAAAAGCGCCTTCTATAAAAACGAAACCGTCGGGAACGTTTTGCGCCAAAGTAATTTTCAACACGTCTTCAAGCGCCTGATTCACCGCTTTTTTCGCGGCGGCTATATCGCTTTCGGTAGGATATGCTTGTTCTCCTATGAATCCACCATCCATATTCCCGGAAGAAGAACCGTAGAAACCTTCAAAGCGCGGGGTGCCTCTGAATCCCGGAATTGAAAAACGGGCGACCGGCCCTACATTATATTCGGAACCAGGCTTGTCCGCGGTAACGTTCGCATTGATACTTGACGGCTCAATCTTGCCGCCAACAATTTTGGCGCCGGGCACGGTAATGCCGCTGTCCAAACGATAAATCTTGCCGTCCGTGGTTTCAAAACGAGTTGTGGCGACAAGCGGCTGGGGACTGGAACTGAAAGCGTTGTAAATTGTCATAACCCCTTTGGCCTTGCGCTCCACGAATCGCTTTCCCGAAGCCGAAAAAACCTGTTGGACATTTTTAGGTTCCGTGAACAACGCTCCCGGAATCAGCGCGCCCTCCGCGTCAAAGGCCGCGAGCGATTTATCTGCCTTAACCAATCCGGCGTATTCCCATTCCGTTTTTTGAACATTTACGATCACTTCTACGCGCGGAAGAACTTTAACCGCGACAAACGCCGTTAAGCCCAAAATAGCTACTGACGCAATCACAAAAAGCGGTTTCTTTAAAAATTTTCGAGGCGGCGAAATTTTTTCTACGTAGTCGTTTTGAACTTCCTGAGATTCTTCACGCTGTGATTCCGGCCGCGCTTGGCGCGCAACGTTTCTTCGCGCCGGAGGAATTATGTCCGAGAACGTCTTTTTTTGGTCAACTCCCCTGAAAAACGGATTGTAGCTTGCTATGCCGACGGATTCGGCAAGTGCCAGAATATGTTCGTCAACGGACTCGACTATTATTTTCTTTCCGGCGGTGTCCGCCTCACGCTTAAGCAATTCAAAATTCATCACAGATTCTCCAAGCTTGGAAAATCTGGGCACGTTTAAAACCGCCTCGACGTTTTCGGTATTTATTATTTTTTCAGCTATTGACGAAAGCTCTTCGCTTTTGCCTATAAATATCTTTGCCATTTAAAGAATTCCCAACTCCCGTAAAAATGCTTTATAGTTTTCAATTGCGTGTCCGGCTTCAACCGGAGAAACTTCAAAACCCGGCGTGTGGACTATATTGTTGCGAAGACGATGCGCGCGCCAAAGCGCGTCCAAACTCCTCATTTCGTCAGTCGGTAGATTGTCCAAGCGGTCCGCCATATGTTCTCCCGGCAAGCCGATTTTCTTCAAAACGCCGTCAACGAACTTGTCTGCCTCAATAATAGCAATTTTTGCCGCTTCGGGCAAATCAACAGCCGCCCTCTTTTCAATCTCCGACCATTTTTCGGCAAACACGGCGTTTTTAGCCGTAAGAATACGTTTTTTTTTCATCTCTTGTAAAGAAAAACGCGGTCTAAAATTCAGGCTTTTCCGTAAAACATAAATAATGCCCCCAAGCAAAGCGGCTACAAGAACGTACATAATAGTCTTGAAAATTATGAACCCGGATTGAAATATCTCCATCTCGTTATTTAAACTTCTCTATTTCTTCCTCTTCTCCAAATATAGCCAATCCAGCCGGCGGACCGGCCTTGCGGCTTTCAACGCGTTTCAGATGCGGGGCGATAAGAACGAATTGTGTCGGCGGATGAAAAATAGTCGCGAGACATTCCGTGTTCAACACGAAAGGAATAGAGTGAAAATTCCAATACAGCCAATGCGAAGTGATCACGCGCCCCATAAATGTCTCCGGTGGAGTTTCTCTGCGCCGATAATTATAAAGAAAGCGCTGTTTACGATACATTATTCTTTTTTTCGCAAAAACATAGGGCCATGCGAACCGCTTAATCACAGTACTCGCGCTGTAATTCGGGCGAAACGAGTTAAGATTCAGCGCGGAATACTGGTTAAACGCGCCCATCACTCCGCGCCTGGCAAAGGCATCGAAAAAAATATCTTTTGGCGCGATATAAAGCAATCTTACTACGGCAGCAAAAGCCGACTTTGAAAGATTGTTTTCCACCTCCTCGAGCACAAACGTTTCGCCGGGAGTCCGCATCACTTTCGCGAAATCCATAGCTCCGGATGGAGCGCTTTTAGCCGCGCCTTTGGTTGCCGATTCTTTTAATTTCGCGATGGTGCCCCTGTATTTGTCCGCCCAATCCGGTCCGCTCGGAGTTATCAAAATCTGTATGCCGACAAATTCTCCTTTTTTAACTTTGCTTAAAAGTTCAATAAAAGTGGACATCGGGTCAAATTCTTTTTCTTCGGCTGGCGATTCAAATTTGAGATATGTTTTTATCGGATACGCGGATTCTTTTATCAATGCCAATTCCGTCCCCCAAATACTCAACTCTCTTTCTTCCATTTCGCGCAAATTAACCGGGATCTGATTGGCGTAATCGTCAACCTCCGAAACTTCAACGTCGGGATAATAAGAAAAAAACGCGGCTTCAACCAAACCACGGTATCGCGCGTAGGTTCTTACAAAAAAACGCACTTCGCCCCCTAAGCTGACCATTTCCAAAGAAAAAGGCCTCGTGACTTCGCCGTCTATGTATTCGTCTTTTAAATTGGCCGGAGAATTGCGGAGCGAATGAATAGCCGCCAAAACCTGCTCCATGGCCCTTACACCTTTTTTTATTTCACGCGGCATCCTTAATTCCAAAACCGCCCACTCGTTTTCGCTCTTAAACAATTCCTGCCTCCAAAAAAGCCATGCCGACCTAAAAATCGGCAAAAGTACGATGGGAATAAAAAACCACCAAGTGGCTTTTATAAAATTCTGTGTTAGTTGTAGAATTAGAAAAAGCGGCTCCACTTCAAAATTATACCTCTTTTACGCGGTATTTTCCATCCGAAGTTCGTTCAAAAAAGTTTTTATTTTGAAGATTCAAAAAAACGGTGTTGGGCTTAAAAAATCTTTCACTCTGCACCGCGAGCAAAACATCATTCGCGCGCATCGGGCCTTTTTCTTTCAAAATTCTTCGGATTACTTCCTTCGCTATGCCCGGTTTGTGGCCGTATTCAGCAAGCCCATACATTCCGCGGCCGACCAAAACAAAACGCTCGTCTTTTATCAATTCGTTGTGAACCGTCTGCGCGTATGCTTTCTTGCTGTTAAAATTCATTTTGTTTATTTCTTCCGCTATCTCCGAAAAATGCATCGGCTTCACTATCTTTTTAAGAACTATGTGCGCTTTTTCTTTCACGGTTTTCGGATATATTTCGGGCCACTCCGAAAGTCCGATGTCGCCGTAAGGATTGACGCCAAATCTTTTTGAAATTGAAACGTAATTCAGGCCAACGGCTTCACTAAGTCCGTGAGCTTTGGCCGCGGCGGCGAAAAGAACGCCAAACTTCCCTTTGTCAATAACTTCGTTTTTATTATCTTTCAAGGACACTTCCAGTTTTTTCAAAAAATTCCGCGTGCGGACCATTGCGTTTTTATCGGTGTGCCAAAAAGCGTGAAATTCGCCGTCTTCGTCGCGATGAAAAACGGCGCCGTTTACTTTCAAAATAAAAGCGGCCGCGCCGGGAAAACGCAAAGAAAAGCGGTCAGTTATTTCAACTCCACCGAGCGAACGAAGATACGAAACCGCGTCGGCAACGACTTTCTTGGCTTCTTCGTCGCGGTTGACTGCTTCGGCCGCGGATTTAAGCGCGGCGACTTCAATCTGACGGACGCGTTCCCGCGTAATTCCATATTTTCCCCCAAGCGCGGCAAGAGTTATTTTTCCCACTCTGCCGTTAAATCCATAACGAGCGGTCAAAATCTCGCGTTGTTTATCCGTAAGACCGGATAAAAGCCGTTTTAACAGCATTTGCATACAACGAGTTTAGCATTATTTGAGTTAAAGTGTCAACCCCGCCTCTGAAATATGTTTCAGAAGCGAGGTTGACAAAACTTTCTCATAGATACAATATAAAAAATGACTATGGAAAACCGCGAAAAACAAGACGAGACGGCCGATGAACGGCCTATGACAGAAACCGAGCTTACCATCAGCAATTGGTTCTGGATTGAGTTTATGAAACGTATGGGAAAATCCGAAGCCGATCTCCCGGCGCTTATAGAAAAATACGGCGGGCTCGAAGAACATATCTTTTTCAAAAATGAAGAACGCGCGGAACATCTCGACGACGCGGCGCTTGAATCGCTCGCGCGCGACGCGGAAGCCGTCTTATTGCGAGGAGAGCCGCTTGAATCGCACCCTAAATTGCTCAAGCTTTACAAGCATATTGAAGCAAAACTATTGCGGGGGCACTAGGAATCGAACCCAGATTGGCGGTTTTGGAGACCGCCGTCCTGCCATTGAACGATGCCCCCGGATTAAAATCTCTAAACCCTTATCTCTAAATCCTAAACGTTTGAAGTTTTGAATTTGAGATTTATTTAGAAATTAGATATTAAAAATTAGGATTTACATAAAAAAGCTACTTTCTCGCTTCTTTATGCGCGGTATGTTTTCTGCACCAATCACAAAATTTGGAAAGTTCAATCTTTCTTTCAACTTTCTTTTTATTTTTGTGCGCATTATAATTCACACGCTTGCATTCGGCGCAGCGAAGCCGCACAAATCTTTCCGATGTTTTTATTTTAGCCATAATTTTGAGCCAGCGGGGAGAATTGAACTCCCGCTCTTTCCCTTACCAAGGGAGTGCTTTACCACTAAGCTACGCTGGCGTCAGTATAACACATATTAACACGCTCAACAAGAAAGAAAAGTGAGCCACCTCTCGGATTCGAACCGAGGACCCACGCTTTACAAAAGCGTTGCTCTGCCGCTGAGCTAAGGTGGCGGATTGAATTTTGAAACGCCGCCGAATATAATAATACCACCGGTGAAAAAGCGCAGGTAGTCCCGTAGGGCGCGGGGGCAGACTGTAAATCTGTTGGCCATTGGCCCCGGTGAGTTCGACTCTCACTCTGCGCACCACGTAGTAACTTTTTGAGCGTATACAAATATTCAGTACATGCGGAATTAATGTATAAAAAGATTGCGGGGTGGTCCCCTGTTTACGTCAAGAATCTTTATGGCGAAATAGCTTGAGCCGGTTGATGTTCCGAAGAAGCGGCGGCTAAACTTATTTTTATGATTTTATTTTTCATATGCGCTTTTTATTTTAGTAGTAAGTGTAAGTGGTATAACTTGAATAAGCGCTCCAAGTGCACAACCCGGCGTTCAGAGGAGAGCTAGTATTAGTAGCTTTTCTGGAACCGCCTCCGTAGGGATAACAACTTCCATCAAACGGCCAGCCATTGGCGTCGGAAGTAGGAACCGTGCCATTTTGAGCGTATAAAGACACTCCAGGACTACTGCAAGCATAAGTAAGATTTGTGCAGGTCGCGTCACTCATATAACAGTTGAAGCCATTCGTAACTCCGTTCCACGAAACCATCCAAAAGCTAACCGTGTCGGCGCCGGACTGGCAACTACTGGGGGTCGGCGGGGTACAACTATATGACGCTCCCGGAGTAGCAGTTGATGCACCATTTGCACATTGTCCCAAGAAATTATAGCCTGTGCCAGTAGTGTAATTATCCCAATATCTGTTGCAATCCTCATCAATGAGAGGCGTTGCCGAACCGGACCCTCCTACTGCCGAACAAGTCGCATTTTGCGAGAACGCCGCGACTGACGCGCTGTCCGAAATCCGTTGCAGTCTGATTTGCAGTCCGGTTGCATTCCAAGTCGTTGCGGTAAAGTTATCGCCATTCAATTGAGCGGCCGCGTTGGTCGTGTTGGCATCGCAATTGTAAGTGGCATAGCTTAAGTCAGTCCATACTGAACCGGTGTAATACTGCAACCGACAGCCGCCCACCCCTCCGTTGCCTGTGCCGGCAGTCCAGCTGACGGTGAAGTCCCTGCGCCTGACCGTCTGAGTTAAGACAAGCGAAGTCGGCGGAGAAGAGGCGCCCCAAACACAAGAAGTCGCGCCGTCGCTGGTTTTAACCCAGCCGGTTCCGTTGCAGGCGCAGGTCGTGTAACCTGCAGTCATAGCCAACGATTTGCTTGTTGAAGCGTCACAAGTAAAAGGACTGGAAGAGTTTATTGGAAATTTTAACGCTCCTGTCGCCTCAATAATCCCGTTAATCGTGAGCTTGCTTGCCGGAGAAACTGTGCCGATGCCGACATTGCCGGTTCCGGGGTCAAATACTAAACCAGCGGTGCTTGTCGCGTTGCCTACCCGAAACCCGCCGCTCACGTCAAAAGTGTACTCCGGCGTTATTCCGATGCCGATGTTTCCGCTACTGAACTTAAGGTTTCCACCGCCGATGCCTGGGCTTAAACTGGCGGGGCCGGTGAATCCGAGCGCGACAAAAACCAAGAAACCGGAAACTAAGATACTTATTGATATTAATAGATATTTATTGATATTCGTGAATCCAGATTAATTTGTTTGCTCACCAGACGCATGCCGTTATGCCGTCGCTGGTTTTAACCCAGCCGGTCCCGTTGCAGGCGCAGGTCGTGTAACCTGAAGTCAATGACAATGAGCCGGCATTTGAAGCGTTACAGGTAAAAGGAGCCGATGCGTTAGCCACCAATTTGAATCCCCCCAAAGTGGATTCAATAATCCCGTTGATCATGAGCTTGCTTGCCGGAGAAACGGTGCCGATGCCGACATTGCCGGTTCCGGGGTCAAATACTAAACCAGCGGTGCTTGTCGCGTTGCCTACCCGAAATCCGCCGCTCACGTCAAAAGTATATAAAGGCGTTATTCCTAAGCCGGTGTTTCCGCCAGAAGTTACAAAAAACCCAGAGCCAGTTCCCGGAGAAACCGAAGGGCCTGTAAATCCCAACACAACCGATACAAAGATGCCGGCGGATACTATTATACCTGCGGATATCAACAGATATTTATTGATCATTGCTTATAATTTTTTCTTTGTCTAACATTTTTTTATTATAGCATATTCGACCTTGTTTGTTGGTGGATGTGGATAAGTTCAGGGGCTCCAGTTAATGATGATGTCGGTTACGGTTGGGCCGACGGTTCGTCCAGTATCTGTTTCTAAAATAACTTTGTAGCGCCAGTAACGTTTGTCGGTGTGACAAGTAAGGTCAATTTTGGATTGAATATTCGGGCCACCCGGATTGTAAAAATCGCCAACGCTACAGTTGGGTCCTCCGGGTCCGACAAACGCGCCGTCGCCGGTCAATTTATCTCCTCCCCAGCCGACGCCGGTATCGCAAGTCGGAGAATTTGTCGCGCCATTGGAACAATTCGCGGCGGCTATCCGAAAAAAAACGTTCGTGCCGCTTGGTTGCGTTCCCTGCCACATAATGGTGTTTATGGCGGAGCCGCCCTCAACCTGCGAGTCAAAAATACTTGAAATTAAAGTTCCTTCCGCGGGGTAGTTTGTCCAGCTTGTTTTGACTTTGTAATTGGAAGTTCCGCAAGTGTTTGGAGGACCGGCGCAATTGAAACTGAACCAGCCGACATCATTATTCCACGCCCAACCGGAGAAAATTCCCGTGCTCGGGTCAACGGATACTTTATAATTAGATTCCAAACAATTGTCATTTAGGCAGTTGAAACTAATCCAGCCGACGCCGTCGTTCCACGCGAAGCCGCCAAGCTCGTTGGTGCTTGTGTTGTTGGTTACCTTAAAATTGCTCTGACCGCATATGTCCCCTGCCGGCGTTGTTTGGCAATTCAAAATAATTTCTTCGACAGTTGAGCTTGCCCAGCCGCGAAGTTCTGTTTCGTCAACAAAAACGTTGTTAGTGCCGTAAAAGTCAATCCAACCGATGGAATCGTTCCAGGCCCATTGTGTATATTCGGGTGGATTGTCCGGAATGATATTTGTTACGGCGAAAACCACCAGCCATGACGCGGATATGGCAGTTATAAATATAATAAAAAATATAATTAGTTTTTTCATACTAATATCCTTCAATCCTTATTTGCCCCGACGTGGCGTAATCAATGTTTGTTGAAGTGTTAAAACTCGCGGTGGTAGTAGCGGTAATTGGATTGTCTGTCGGATCTGTATAGCCGCCGCTCCAGTCGGTCTGCGAAAACAGGCGGTTAGAATGACGGGTAAAATATCTGAACTGGCTGAAAGAATCAGTCGCGGCTAAAATTTCCCAGCCGGAAGTTACGGTTATTTTCTGAGTGGACGGGTCGTCGGTTCCGCTCACGGCTATTGCTCCGTTCGCGTCTCTATTTACGTTCTCAACATAAAAAGAGCGCATATATCTGTCACTGTTATAAATCTGCCAAATTTCATCGGCGGATAGGGCGCGGTCGTAAATGCGGACGTCGTCCAGCAGACCGTCAAAATAACCAGCAGAAACACGCCCGATGTCCATCGCCGAAGCGCCAACGCCTGTCGTGTCGGTTATAGCGACGTGGCGCCAAACCGCTGTAATAGTCGCGGACGCGGAACTGCCGTCCACATACACGATGGAGGCGGGGAAGCCCGTTGCGACAACGTTGCTGTTTGCGTCTATTTCAATTTGAGCCGTCCCGTTCATATCAATTATTTTTTTTGATACTATAACATCCGCCTTCATCCAAAACATCACCGTCTTAATGCCGGCTCCAACATTGCCCAAAACGACATAATCCTCCGTCCCGTCAAATTCCAAACATCTGCTCAATTTGCAGGCGGAAGTTGAGGTCGCGCCGCCGGTGACTGTGCCGTCGTTATTGTTGTTCGTAGCGTCAAAAGCCGTAGTCGTTCCTACTGCCTCGTCAAATTTCCAGTAACCAACCAAGCCGTTAATAATGTCATCGCTGATAAGCCCCTCTTCGCCTTGTATAATCGTGGACGTCGCTCCAAACTTAATAAAATATTTATTCGCGGAGCCCTTATCTAAATTGTAAATATCGTGCCAGTTTTTTTCGGACATTCCCGCAAGCGAAATAAAATATTCGGATGTCAGACCGGCCGCTGTCTGCATCTGTTTGCTCTGCACGTTGCCGCGTAATATTCCCACGATACTAACCACCACTCCGCCGACAATAATGGCGCCAACGGCAATGGCGACGATAATCTCAAGAAGGGACTGCCCTTTTTGAGCTTTTAGCTTATAGCTTTTAGCTTTTAGCTGATTTTTCATTGCAGTTTTTTAATTATTGTTGTCAACATTTTTTGAGCTTCCGTGAGAAATGCTTCAGCTTTAGAAAAGTCAACGTCTTTGTAAAGCTCTTTGGCTATTAATATTTGCGTTTCAAGCTCCGCGAAAGATTCTACGTACATAAATAATTTCTAAAAGCTACGAGCTAACAGCTATAAGCTATCTCGTGATATTTCCATTTTCCAAAACGCTTACATTGATTATACCGTCTCCGACGGTGGTTAGCAAAGTAAATGTAGCCGTATTATCAGGGACGCCGCTTATTTTAAGAAAATTGATTATCGTTGAATTTCCCTGCGCCGGAGAGCTGAATTCAATATGCGACGGCAAAGTTACCGAACGATGCGTAGTTGAAGCGCCACCGATTGTCTCGGCGTAAAAAATATCGTACCTATCCCCGTCACCAGCCGGCGCGTTTACATATACTCCCCAAAAACTTGATTCCAGTTCGCTTATGGAATTTTGCTGGGCTTCGCGAAGAGTTTGAACAAGCTTGTCTGATTCAAATTCCAAAGTACGTTGAACCCGCAAGTTTTGAATCGTGAGCAAACCTATACCGCCGACAATCACCGTTATGCCGAGCGAAATCAGAAGCTCAATTAAGGTAAAACCCTTCATATACTACCAATAAGTTGATAGATCGGAACTATTATTGAAAGCGCTATTGTTCCTATTATAACTCCGAGAACGAGAAGCATTGCCGGTTCAAGGAACGACACAAGTGTTTTTATTGAATTGTCTATTTCCGATTCGTAAAACTTTGAAAGCGTGTCCAGGATGTCTTCCAAATGCCCGGCTTTTTCCGAAATCGCGACAAGATTGACGACAACTTTCGGAAAAACCTGCTCCCGTCTGAACGCATCGCCGACGGTCATCCCCTTAACGAGGCCCTCGCGCGAAACGCGCATAAGCGCCTCTTTCAATTCCTCCCAACCGACGGCCCGCGAAGTAATTTCAAGCGAATCGGTTATATGCAAACCGGCGCGCATAAGAGACGAGAACGTGGAAGTAAATCTCTGCAAAGACGTTTTGCGTAAAACTTCGCCGAGATACGGAACGCGAAACGCGAAACGCTGAAGGACGCGCCTCGCGTTTATGTTTTTTGAAAGCACGTACCAGCCGCCGAAGGCCGCGCTCGCAAGCAAAATAAGAACATAAATAATATTATTACTGATAAAAAGCCCGACACCGAACACCACTCTGGAGAAAAGCGGCGGCTCAAATCCTCCGGTCATAAAAACTTCGGCTATTTTCGGCAAAGCGAAAGTAACCAAAAGAAGAAGAATGATGAAAGACGCGGCGAGAAGCACAACGGGATAAATGAGCGCGGAACGGATACGGCCTCGCAGTTCCTGTTCTCGCTCCAAAGAAACCGACAGGTCCTCAAGAACTTTGTCCAGAGTTCCGGATTTCTCGCCGGCGCGAATAAGATTGACAAACGCGGACGAAAAAAATTTCGGATATTGCGCGAAAGTGGTGTAAAACGGATTTCCTTTTTCAAGATTTGAGCGTATCTGAAGCAGAAGGGCTTTGATGGTCGGTTTTTCAAAATCGTTTATAAGAATGTCTATTGCTTTGAAAAGGTCAGTTCCGGCCCTAAGCATCAGCGCGAGATATTTCGTCAAAAACAACTGATCAAGCGTGGTAAACGTGGGACCAAAAAGGCGGGCGCGAACCCCACCGCCAAAACCTTTGGCGATTTTTATAGAAATAGGGCGCAGGCCTTGCGCGCCAAGCTTCGCGAGCAATTCGTCGGTGTTCCCGGCTTCCATGCTATCTTCAACTATTTTTCCTTCCGCGTTAGACGCGACGTAATGGAATAACATAATTCTACTCCCTAATTACCCGAAGCACTTCTTCAAGCGTAGTCATGCCTTTTTCCGCTTTACGGAGACCATCTTCAAACATTGAAATCATTCCTTCTTTCCTCGCCAAGTTCTTAAGCGCGCCAAGAGAAAAGTCGGACGACACTATTAATTTTCGCACGTTTTCGGTAACATTCAAAACTTCAAAAATACCCATTCTGCCGCGATAGCCGGTGTTATTACAACTGCGGCAGCCCTTGGCTTTGAACACAAGCTTAGGCGGTTTGAATTCACGGCTTATTCCGAGTTCCTCCCATTGTTTTTTAACCGCTTCAACGACATCCGACGATGGTTTTTGCGACTGGATGCAATACGTACAAACGCGGCGCAACAAGCGTTGAGCCAGCACGGCGTTTATCACTGCCGCGACAAGAAAGGCGGGAATTTTCATATCGGTAAGACGAGGCACCGCGGTTGAGGCGTCATTGGTATGCAAAGAAGAAAGAACGAGGTGGCCGGTCAGCGCGGAGTGCACGGATATTTCAGCGGTTTCTTCGTCGCGGATTTCTCCGACCATTATTACGTTCGGGTCCTGACGGAGAATGGCGCGAAGTCCGTTCGCAAAAGTGATTCCGGCCTGCGGATTAATCTGCGTCTGATTGACATACTGAATATCGTATTCTATCGGGTCTTCAATGGTAACGATGTTGACTTCCGGACGGTTTAAAATGTTGAGAATGGAATAAAGCGTCGTGGTTTTTCCGGAACCGGTCGGGCCGGTAACCAACACTATACCGTAGGTCTTCTGTGTATTTTCTTTAATGGTTTTAACTGTATCTTCTTCCATTCCCAATTCTTCAAAAGAAAGCGGTCGCTGAGCCGCGGTCAAAAGACGCATTTCAATTTTTTCCCCGTAAAAAACCGGCATAATCGCGACTCGGACGTCAACAATTTCTTTTTCTATTTTGTAACGAAATCTTCCGTCTTGCGGACGGCTGTGCTCGTCAAGTTTCAAACCGCTCACGAGCTTTATTCGCGCCGCCATGGCGTCGCTTATTTCTTTCGGCAGTTTGAGAATTTCATGAAGAATGCCGTCAACGCGGTACCGAATTAAAATAATATCTTCCAGCGCTTCAATATGGATGTCGGAGGCGCGAAGAGAAAGGGCGTATTTAAGAATATTGTCAACCAGCGCGACAATCGGAACGTCTTTCGCGGCTTCTTCCACGCCCGCGGCGCGCGAACGAAACGCCTGTCGCACATTTTCTTCCATTATTTTCTGGAAATCTCCGGAGAGTTCTTTGCCGTAAAAAGCATACGCCTTGTTGAGGTCGTCGTCGCTCGCGAGAAACGGGCGGACTTTGGCGTTGAATCTCCGTTCTATGAGTTCAACTGTTTCAAGATTGCCCGGGTCCTCCATCGCCACATCAAGCGTCCCGTCGGTTTCGCGGCCGAAAATCACGACGCGCCTCTGGCGCGCAACGTTTTCCGGAAGCATTCTCACTAAATTGTCGTCAAGCTGAATCTCCACGAAATTGGCTTTCCGGACTCCAAGATATTCGGCTACAATCTCGGCGAGGTAAGTTTGAGTAATTATATTTTTCGAAAGAAGAACGTCGTTTGTTGAGGTGCCGAGGCGCTCGGCTTCTTCTCTGGCCTGCTCAAAGGCTTCTGCCGTAATAAGACCGGCGTCAGTAAGAATCTGCTTTAACTTATCCGAAGGAATTTGAAGCATAGTTGTAATTTTGAATTTCTAATTTCAGTCATTTAAAATTGGTTCGAAATTCAAAATTCAAAATTGAAAATTAAAACCGAGCCCACTGAATATTATAACAGAGATGGATATTGGTAGCCAAAGCCAATATAACGGAATACGCTTTTGTTGTTTATGAATAATGAATAATGAAGTATGAATTATGAGATATATGGACAAGACAGCGGCGAGCGCATACATCCATCCCGGGTGTCCCGCGAGAAAAAGCGCCCCAGCGGCGATGTACGGCTCTTCCTTTTCAAAAAAGCGGTCTTGGAATTTGCGGTTTAAAAATTTCGCGCCGAGCAAAACAAAAAGCGCCGCGAAAAACGCCAAAAACGGCTGGATTAGAAAATTCGTGAAACTGTACAGCGCGAAATAACTGAAGCCGCGATACGGCGGAACGAGATAGCTTGCAGGAGGGCCGCCGCCATGCCAAGCAAGAAACTGTTCCCGCATCCAATATGCCTGGATTGCGAAAATTACAATGACAGACAACCAAAACAGCGTTCTAAAAATTCGCGACTTATGCTCAAAAAAGAAGCGCAGTAGAATCTGCGCTCCCAAAAAAACAACCGCGGCGACTAAGCCAACGGTCATATGGTCAACTTGTTGCCGACTTCGTAAATGGTGGCATTGTTTCCTCCGTCCGTGCCTTCTCTGTCGTCAGTTCCGCTGGACGCGTAGCGTTCGCTTTCAAGATTCGCGGTCAGTTCGTACTTCAAAGTATCATGGCCATAAGCATAAAAGTAGGTGGCGTCATTAACCGGGTCAAGCGGCAAACCCACCAACGGCGAGCCGCCGGGTATGGACCCGAAATTAACCCTCACCCATCCGGTGGCGTCAGTCGCGCGCGCAATTGCTACCGTGGTTGTGGCTGTGGCTGTTATTCCGGCTGAATATCTGGTCGAGCCACTGCAAGTCACAACTGCCTGATCGCCGCCGACAACACATGTAGTCGTGGCTAAACCGTTCTGAAAATCAGGGCTAGACACGGTTGCTAGATACAATCCAAGAGCCGAGTGAACTGTTCCCAGATCGGAAACGCGCTGTGAATCGCGCGCCTGCCTTAAAAGTTCCGCCGGGTTAATAACCAAAACCGCGACCGTAGATAAAATTGCCAGAAGGCCGATAACGATAAGGAGCTCTATTAATGTAAAACCTTTTTTCATAAAATTAATTATATCATACTCCCCACCCCACCCCGCAAGACGCGAAACTGTGGATAACTTTTTACTTCATATAATCTTTGATTCTGACAACAAGCTCGTCTATGGAGGTTTTCGCTTTGACGAAATACTCAATCGCGCCCAATTCCTTGCCGGTCTGAATGTCGGATTCTTGTCCAAGGTTTGAAATTATAACAATCTGGCTTTGGCTTAACTGCGGGTCACTGCGAATCGCTTCAAGAACTTCAAATCCGGATTTTTTGGGCAAAATTATATCAAGCAGGACGAGGTCGGGTTTTTGGTCGCGCAAAAACTTCAGCGCTTCTTCGCCGTCAGGAGCGTGAATCACGGTGAAGTTTTCTTTTTGCAAACGCGTCTTCAAAAGAGACGACAAGAACACGTCGTCTTCCACAAGCAAGATGGTTTTCCCATTCATGATTTATATTATAGCAAAACTTTTCTCGTTGTCCCAAGAGTCGAGACTTGATGGCTCATCGACTAATACCATCCCGCCGAAGCGGGGTCGACACTAGTTTTCATTATTGAAAACTAAGTTTAATTAATCCACGCACAGCTTCCGCTACGCGTGCCTTGTTACGACTTCGTCCGTGTCACCGAACTTACCCTAACCCCGCAAAACGGAGTTTTAGGTATTCCCGGCTTCCTTGACGTGACGGGCGGTGAGTACAGGACTCGAGAACGTATTCACCGCGGCATAGCTGATCCGCGATTACTAGCGATTCCGACTTCATGAGGGCGAGTTGCAGCCCTCAATCCGAACTTGGGCCGGTTTTAAGGGATTAGCTCCACCTTACGGTTTGGCAACCCTTTGTACCGGTCATTGTAGCACGAGTGTAGCCCAGGGCATCAGAGGGCCATGCGGATTTGACGTCGTCCCCTCCTTCCTCCCAGCACTTTGTTCGCAAACGAACAAAGCAATTTCTAAACTCTAATATCTAAATCCTAAACAAATTTTAAAAATCAAATCTCAAATTCGAAACGTTTGGAACATTTGAATTTGGAATTTTGAGATTGTTTAGAGATTAGGATTTCGAATTTAGGATTTCTTTGCGCTTGTGCGCAAAGTGCTGGGCAGTTTTGCCTGACACGTATAACAGACAATAGGGGTTGCGCTCGTTTCCCCACTTAAGGGAACGTCTCACGATACGAGCTGACGACAACCATGCAGCACCTGTCCTGACGTCCTTGAGAGACAACACGCCTTTCAGCATGTCTTCGTCAAGATTTCTAGCCCTGGTAAGGTTCCTCGTTTAGTATCGAATTAAACCTCATGCTCCACCGCTTGTGCGAGTCCCCGTCTATTCCTTTGAGTTTTAAGCTTGCGCTCGTACTTCCCAGGCGGCCTGCTTAACGCGTTAGCTTCGCCACTCCGAGGGTCGATACTCGAAACAGCCAGCAGGCATCGTTTAGGGCGTGGACTACAAGGGTTGAATTTGTTACTTCGCGACAATAGTATTATTGTCACGCGAGCCGAACATTTCTGTCGGCTTCTCTATGTTGCCATAGAGTCCGGACTATATCTTTATCTGAAAGCCGTCCATCGAGCCAGTTTCTTCTCGTATTCGGATAAAATAACCGAACGAGGAAAGCGGCTCAAACTTACAACCTCAGATATCCAGCGTTCTTGAAATTGAGAATCTTTATAGAGAAGTATTGCTTTGCGCAACATGTCCGGCGTTGGTATATGCGGCAGAATGATGCGAAGAAACTTTTTTAATTCCTCCTGCGATCTGATCCATATCCGCCAATATTGCCGCCGCTCTCCTTTATAGATACGGGATATGGGAGATACGATATTTTTTATATCCCATACTACTTTAAGGTAGCGAGATAGTATTTTGACAGATTCTTTGTCAAAGCCATCGGTACAAAATACTCCCTTTCTTCCTCCGTAACTAATAAGTGAGCCATCATCACACCACCATACGGCGAGCGATAACGGGGTCATTCGGTTCAGCCAAGTGCGTCTAATGCGCAATCGGTTATTTTTATACGTTAAGCGATGCAATTCAGTTAACGCTGGCAGATTTCTGCTTATAAACCGCCACTTGCTGTTTACGCTGAAACCGTCGGCCCTTTGGACACTAATACTTTTCTCTCGCGCTATCTCTTGAAGCATATCTGCTTTCCATAAGAGATAATCTTTTTGTGTTTCCGAATGACGAATTTGTAAATTCGCATTGGCACATTTTTTTTGAATCTTCAACGAACCGTCTCCTAGGATTGTTCCTAAAATAACGGCTCGCGCTTGATCCGACAAAGGCACATACTTTTTATCATTTTGCATATTATTATTTTATACGCTCATGACATAATGCGCCAACTATCTTAACTCAATTTCATAGTCTCTACGGGGTCAAACAAAATGAAATTTGAACTTTCAATTTTGCATTCTGTCGACTTCCCTCGGGATTGTCCGTCCGACAGGACGGAGTTCCCCGATACAGCTAGATGCTCACCCCGACGTCGCCGTCGAGGGGGACACCTTTGACAACCCCGATTTACATCGGGGCTCTTTGTTTCTACGGGCAAAAGGAAAACCCTCCACAAAGATTTCGTATCTAATCCTTTTTGCTCCCCACGCTTTCGTGTCTCAGAGTCAGGAACGTCCCAGCCAGCTGCCTTCGCCTTTGGTGTTCCGCACGATATCAACGGATTTCACCCCTACACCGTGCGTTCCACTGGCCTCTGACGTCCTCTAGTTCGGCCGTATCTCTTGCAGCCTCAGGGTTGAGCCCCGAGATTTAACAAAAGACGCACCGAACATCCTACACACGCTTTACGCCCAATAAATCCGGATAACGCTTGAGGTCTACGTTTTACCGCTGGTGCTGGCACGTAGTTACCCACCTCTTTCCACAGGGTACCGTCAACCTCGCGCGTAGCGCGAGAACCGAAAAACACATGAACGTAAAAACGTAAGAACAAGTTGTTCTTTGGTTTATAGGTTCTTTAGTTTTTTAGTTCTTGTGCTACGCACAAGGCTTCTTCCCCTGCTATCGCGGTTTACGACCCGAAGGCCTTCTTCCCGCACGCGGCGTCGCTCGATCAGGCTTTCGCCCATTGTCGAATATTCTCGACTGCTGCCTCCCGTAGGAGTATGCACCGTGTCTCAGTTGCATCGTCGGGGAACAGGCTCTCACCCCCCCTACCGGTCATAGCCTTGGTGAGCCGTTACCTCACCAACTAGCTGATCAGACCTAAGCCACTCCTGAAGCGATTTGCATCTTTACTCCGACACCCTTGCGGGGTCGGAGATTATTTGGAATTACCTCGTCTTTCGACGAGCTATGCCAAACTTCAGGGTATGTACTAAGGCGTTACTGACTCGTTCGCCACTGCCTCGCGCCTTGCGCGAGAACAAAAAAACGAAAGAACAAAAGAACTTAAGAACAAAAAGTTCTTGGGTTCATAAGTTCATGGGTTTTTTAGTCCTTGTGCAAAACACAAGGCCGTTCGACTTGCATGCCTTATCCACGCCGCCAGCGTTCATCCTGGACCAGGATCAAATCCTCAATAAGAGCTTTCAGCTTTTAGCTTATAGCTTATAGAAGGTAACCCCCCTAACAGCTAACAGCTATCAGCTAACAGCTCGAAATACTTGGGACAACAAGAAAAATTTTGCTTGTTTTACTTAATTTGGACTCTTTTTTATTTTCCTTTTTTATTTTTAAAACAACGGTCAAATCTCTCTGGATTCAATAAAACATCCACCGCTAACCCGTCTGCGACGGACTAGCGGTGGACGTCTTCAAATTAAATTATAGAATTGATTTTAAAATGTTAATCGTCCCATCCTTCAATCATGTTTCCAGTATAACCGCAGCAAAAAACTTGTCAAGTGATGATTTTAATTGGAAGAATTAAACGCTGTGGATAACTCACTTACATACTCAACGATCGTTAAGTATGTAAGTAAATTGTTATACTTGCCCCCCATATCTATGCATAGATGTGGGGGCTTGCTTTCAAAAATGGTTTATTATAATATGTGAAACTATGAAGCCCGATATACATCCGAAATATTATGAAAAAGCCAATGTTCGTTGCGCTTGTGGAAATGAACTCACGGTTGGCTCCGCCAAGCAGGAGTTAAAAGTGGAAATATGCTCAAAGTGTCACCCATTTTATACAGGACAGGAAAAACTGATTGACACGGCCGGACGCGTGGAGAAATTCAAATCGCGCAAAGCAAGAGCGGAAGCCGCGCCCAAAAAAGAAAAAAGACCGCGCGCCAAAAAACAAAAGATGTCCTAAGCGATGGTTCAAAAAGTAATTCTTGAAATTCGCGCCGGGGCCGGTGGAGACGAAGCCGGCATTTTCGCCGGCGACCTCGCGCGCATGTACCAAAAATATGCCGCTCAAAAGGGATGGAGATTTTCTATTATTGATTTTAATCAAAACGATTTAGGTGGATATAAAAATTTGTCGGCTGAAGTAGCCGGCGAGAATGTTTATGAGATTTTGAAATATGAGATTGGCGTACACCGCGTTCAACGAATACCAAAAACCGAAAAGGGCGGACGCGTGCACACTTCAACCGCCTCGGTCGCGGTTTTGCCGGAAGTGGAAGCAAAAGAAGTAAACTTAAATCTAGGCGATTTGGAAATAACTTTTTCACGCGGAGGCGGACCGGGCGGACAAAACGTAAACAAGGTTGAAACTGCGGTAAGAGTACTCCACAAACCGACTGGCATCGTCGTCGCCTCGCGCTCCGAACGTTCCCAGCATGCCAACCGCGAGAAAGCGATGGAGATACTTCGCGCCAAACTTTACGAAGAACAGCGGCGCCAGGCAGTTGGCTCAATTACCGAACTCCGCCGCGAGCAAATCGGCTCCGCGGAGCGTTCAGAAAAAATACGCACCTATAATTTTCCGGAAGACCGAATCACCGACCACAGAATCGGAAAAAAATTCCATAACATAGAAAAGATTCTTGACGGCAACTTGGACCCTATCGTGAAAGCGTTCAGCTAAATTTTTCGCGTGACGCGCCGCCCGTATTCCTACCTGAACCGAACCGGTAAGTTTTTCGCGGGTCCTGCCGCCAGTTTTTCTCGCAGACACGCTATCAAATTCCCCAGCGAGGAATTTGCGCTCGCTCTCGGCCTCGCTCCTCCGACTGCGAGTCGGAGACCATGCCCGCTCGGCCTGCGAGACGGTCTGCTCGCAATAACTGGCGTCACCCGCGAAAACCTACATTGGTTCCCCAAGAAATACAGGCGGCGTATAAAAAACCTTGTTAAAATCATTTTTTCGCGTTATTATATGGGAACTATGGCAGAGAAACGTTCGTCAATTGTTGTTGTAATGGGCCACGTTGACCACGGCAAGACAACACTCTTGGATTACATTCGTAAAACAAACGTAACCGCTAAAGAAGCCGGTGGAATTACGCAGTCCATCGGAGCATACGAGATAACCCACCCTTCAACGAGCTCAGGGCAAGCAAGAAAAATAACATTTATAGACACGCCGGGGCATGAGGCGTTTGTGAAAATGCGCGCGCGAGGAGCCGGAGTTGCCGACTTGGCGATTCTTGTTGTTGCCGCCGACGACGGAGTGAAACCGCAGACAAAAGAGAGTATAAAAATTCTTAAAGAAACCGAAACGCCGTTCGTTGTGGCGATAAATAAAATTGACAAGCCGAACGCCGATGTTGAAAGAACCAAAGCTGATTTAATGAAAGAAGACGTTTTACTTGAAGGATTCGGCGGCAGTATAAGCTGGCAGGCGATTTCCGCGAAAACCGGACAAGGCGTGAACGAACTGCTTGATCTTGTTTTGTTGTCGGCTGAAGTTGAGGACTTTGTTTATAATCCTGAGAATAAAGCGCGCGGAGTTATTGTTGAAGTGGAACAAAGTAGCAGCAGGGGAATTGAAGTATCGGCGGTTGTTAAAGACGGCGTGTTGAGGGTCGGAGACGAAATAGCCACTCCGACCGCGGCTGGACGCGTGAAGATTCTTGAAAATTTTTTGGGTAAACGGGTTAAAGAACTTTCGCCTTCAAGTCCTGCTCTTATTATTGGTTTTGAAAACTTGCCGCAAGTCGGCGAAGAGTTTATGGCTGGCAACGTCGTTTTGAATGTATTGGAAACGCCGCCGCGGTTAAAGGCCATTCCTAAAACGGGCGCGATAAACATTATTTTGCGCGCGGACGTAGCCGGTTCTTTGGAGGCGATAGCGGATATTTTGAAAGCTTTGCAAGGAATTGAAATCATAGACGCGACAGTCGGCAAAGTTACTGGCGGCGATGTCCAGCTTGCCATTTCAACCGGAGCCGTAATCGTAAATTTCAAATCCAAAGTTGAAAAATCAGCGGAAATATTTGCCAAAAACAACGAGGTAAGAATAATTTCCTCAGAAATAATATATAAACTCGTAAAAACAATTGAGGACTTGCTTAAAGAAGGCGTGAAAGAAATAAAAGGCGAGTTGGAAATACTTGCCGTATTCAGCAAAAAAGGCAATCGTCAAGTTGTGGGCGGCCGCGCTACCAAAGGTATGCTAAGAAAAGGACGCGCGGAAATATGGAAAGGCGAGGAGCGTTTGGGAGATGGCAAAATTCTTAATCTTCAGGAATCCAAAAAAGATGTGACACAATTGTCAGTGGATAAAGAGGGAGGATTGTTTGTGGATTCGGCTGTTATAATAGAAAAAGGCCACCGCGTTATACAGAAATGAAACATAGGCCGCAGAGAGTAAGTTCCTTGATAGAACGGGAATTGAGCGCTATAATAATGCGCGAATTGGAATTTGAGAATTGTCTGGTTACCATTACCGGCGTTGAGGTCAATAACAAATTGGAGCGAGCGATTGTCAAATTTAGCGTTTATCCGTCTGAGAAATTAAAAGGGGTATCCGCGATTCTTAACAAGTCCAGAGGGCGTTTGCAATTCTTATTGGGACGCAAGATTAACATAATGCCGATGCCGCGGATTGAATTTCATGAAGACAAGGGATTGGAAGAAGCCGCGAAAGTGGAAAAAGCGTTGATGAATAAATAGAATTAAAATATGGCCGAGTAGCCAAGTGGTAAGGCAGGGGACTGCAAATCCCTTACACGAGGGTTCGATTCCCTCCTCGGCCTCCAAGCCCGGGTGGCGGAATGGTATACGCAAAGGACTTAAAATCCTTGGCTCCTAACGGGGCTTGTGGGTTCGACTCCCACCTCGGGCACCACGTTGGAAAAGTCAAATCGGCTGGGGCTTCGCGGCCTTCGGCCGCGACCAAATCGTAAGGATTTTTCGGGGCAAAAAGAAATTCCCGATTCCCTTAAAAGCAGAAAAGAAAAATTTTCAAATACTCCCAAGAGGCGGCACTTGCCGCCTCTTGACTTTTGTGGTCTAAAATGCTAGACTTGAGCATTATCGGAATCATAGTTAACCGATAATCTGTGACCGTAGCGGTTGCAGAAAGCACATTCCGAAACAAACACGAAAGGAGGTTCATATGAGTCTTGAACAGAACAAGACGTTCGCGTCTGAACTCGAAGCCGAGCTGCGGGAAGCTGGTCTCCCGTCCGACCCGAGTCAAATCGTTGGCCATCTCTATTGGTTTGGGTGTGAACATGGTTCGCACCATCACATTCTCTCCGGAACGATTCAGGCCATCGAGGTTTCCGACGAGGGAGGTCTCGACCTCTACATCACAAATCCTCGTTTCTGGGGCGAGCGGCTCATTAGCATCAAGTACAGCAACAAGTGGATGGCCTACGTGGACGTCAAGCCTCGTGAGTGGAGCGACGAGGCACTGGAGCGAATGTCCGAAGAAGAGCACGAGCGCGCGATCCAAGAAGACATCGCGGCCAAGTTCTTCGAGGGCGAGTTCCAACTTCTCTAGTCGCGCATGCCTCCCACTAACATCGAAAGCGGTATGGTTCGCCCTGCCGCTTTTCTCTTTTTCAATTTTTGATTTAAGAATTTTCATAAAAGAATTTGCCGCCAATCAACACATTTTTTAATAACTTTTAAATTGAAAAAATGTACTGAAATGAGTTATTATTAACTCATTAGAAAAACTTGAAATTGTCATTCGTGCGGCTCCGCCGCCTTTCCGAATTTTCGCGGGCCTTCGCCTCGCCGAAGTGGCTTCGGCCACGCAGGCGGGGGGAATTTTCCGGAAAAATGTGTTTGGACTAATTCAAGAATACTGCACCACGTAAAATACAATGCGAATTCTTGCCATTGAAACAAGTTGCGACGAAACAGCTATAGCTGTTGTGGATGCGAAAGGCGGCCTGAAACGGCCGCGTTTTAAGATTGTCGCGAATGAAGTCGCTTCACAGATTAAAATACATCGCCCGTTCGGCGGCGTTGTCCCGAATCTTGCTAAGCGAGAACATATAAAAAACCTCCCCATTTTATTTAAAAGAATTCTTAAAGCTAAAGGCTTAAAGCTAAAAGCTGATATTATCGCCGTTACCGTTGGACCAGGGCTTGAACCGGCGCTGTGGACCGGAATTAATTTTGCAAAAGAGCTCGCGAAGAAATATAAAAAACCGCTTATCGGTGTTAACCATATGGAAGGGCACCTCTACTCGAACTGGTTTTTACCAGTTCGAGAAATTCAAAATTCAAAATTCAAAATTCAAAATTCCATCAAGACGATTGTTTTTCCAGCAATCGTTTTGGTTGTGAGCGGCGGCCACACCATTCTTTTGAAGATGGATTCTGTAACAAAGCGGAAAAAACTCGGTGAAACTCGCGATGACGCGGCGGGGGAGGCATATGATAAAGTCGCGCGATTGCTTGACTTGCCGTATCCCGGCGGACCGGAGATAGAAAAGATAGCCAAAAGAGGAAATTCCGAAGCCGTACAATTTCCGCGCCCTATGCTTAACCAGAAAAATTATGACCTCAGTTTTTCCGGCCTAAAAACCGCAGTTTTGTATTATCTGCGTGATAACCCTCTAAAAGCCAAAAGCTTAAAGCTAAAAGCTGATATCGCCGCTTCGTTTCAGCAAGCCGCGATTGATGTTCTTGTCGCAAAAACGATGAACGCCGCTAAGGAATACAAAGCTAAATCCGTGATGCTTTGCGGCGGAGTAGCCGCAAACAAAGCTCTTCGCAAAGAACTTAAAATTCAAAGCTTAAAATTTAAAGCTGATTTTTACGCTCCGGAATTTGCGTTGAATACGGACAACGCGGCAATGATAGCCGCCGCGGGTTATGTAAGTTTTTTGAAAAAGAAAAAACTGCGTCTGACCGCGCAGTCAAATCTCAGCTTGTGAGTTCTTCTTTTAGCATTTGCGAAATTTTGTTTCCGTCTGCTCTGCCCTTCACTTGCGGCATTATTAATTTCATTGTTTTGCCAAAATCCTTTTGACTTTGCGCGCCTGATTCCGCAACAGATTTTTTAACAATCTCGCGCAGTTCTTCATCCGGCATCTCCGGAGGCAGATACCCTTTTAATATCGCGGCTTCGCTCTCTTCTTTTTTTGCCGATTCTTCGCGCCCGCCTTTTTTGTATTCCACGGCGGCGTCTTTTCGTTTTTTGAGTTCGCTGTTTATTACGGGGATAATTTCGTCATCGGAAAGCCCCATGTCTTTTTTGCGCAGTTCTATCTCTTTGTTGGCGATTGCCGCGGACAGCATACGCAAGGTTGAAAGCCGCAAGGCGTCGCCGCTTTTAAGCGCTTGTTTGATGTTATCGGTTATTTTTTGCTTAAGCATATTAAAAGTATAAATTGAATCGTGAGACATTGACAAGTTTCGGGGTATGTTTATAATACGATAAAGCCGCAGATAATGGGCAGGGAATACCCAAGAGTCCCGTTGAGGCGTATGGCGGCTTTGGGTCGTTTTTTTATTTGCATTATGCTCACGAGAAAACAAAAAGAAGAATCGGTTAAACATGGCAAAGAGCTTTTACAAAAGAGCCGAAATTTGATTTTGGTTGATTTTAGCCGCGCGCCCGCGGAAGCGATGCGGCGATTGCGCCGGGTGATTAAAGACAAGCAATCCCAGCTTAAAGTTATAAAAAAGCGTTTACTTGGCTTGGTTTTAAAAGCAGCAGGCGCTGATTTTGATTCGGCGAAATTCAAGACATCGGTCGGGGCGGTATTTGTTTCTGGAGAGATAACTGACGTTGCCGGAGATTTATATAAATTCAGCAAAGAAAACGAAGGCTTCAAAATGCTTGGCGGGTACAATCTTCAAACCAAAGAATTTGTTAGTGACGAATTGCTTAATCGCATAGGGCAATTGCCGTCGCGTGAGGTTTTGCTTGCTCAGCTTTTGGGAATGTTTACCGCGCCAATGAGGAAATTCCTTATTGTGTTAAACGAGAAAGGCAAAAAGGTCGTAGCATAATAGATTTAAGATGGAAAAGTACAACGATTTAATTTCAAAGTTGGAGGGAATGAGCGTTGTTGAGCTTGCCGATTTGGTTAAGGCGCTTGAAGAAAAGTGGGGAGTTTCCGCCGCTATGGTTGCCGCCCCTTCGGCTGGCTTAGGGCAAGCGGAAGAAAAAACGGAATTTGACGTGATTTTAAAAGCTGCGGGCGAACAGAAAATAAACGCCATTAAGGCAGTACGCGAAATTACCGGTCTCGGACTTAAGGAGGCAAAGGACCTGGTTGACGGCGCGCCAAAGACGGTTAAACAGAGCGTAAAAAAAGAGGAAGCTGAAGAGATAAAGAAAAAACTGGAGGCCGCCGGCGCGACCGCGGAGGTGCAATAAATGCAATAACATCTTCCGCGGGCGGTTAGCTCAGCGGCAGAGCACTGCATTCACATTGCAGGGGTCATAGGTTCAAATCCTATACCGCCCACAAAAAAGGAATACGCAACACGGATTGCGTATTCCTTTTTTAACGGTTTGGGGGTATGATACTGGCGTTCTTTTGAAATTGGGGATGATAATGAATTTCAGAGCCGGTTTAGGAATTGTGTTTGCGGTTTTGTTTTTGGCTCCAGTATCGTTTTACGCTTTCGCCGCGCCTGAAAATATTGATTTGCAGGCTGTTGTGAAAATTAGCGCGACGCGTGATTCAAGCAATTATACATTTAAAGGCGCGCGTCTTCCGAAAAACGGCGAAGGCTCCGGATTCGCGGTAAGTGCGAACAAAATTTTAACCAATGCTCATGTTGTATGGGGCGCGTCTGTTGTTGAAGTCGTGACATACGACGGAAAAATAATCCCGGCGAAAATCGTTGAATTTGATTCTGATTTGGATATCGCTGTTCTTCGGGTTGATGAACGGCTTCCGGCGGTTACGGCGATTCGCAAAAGTTCGGTTGTGCAGGGAGAAGCCGTATACGCGATTGGTCATCCGGAAGGACGACCGGACTGGACTGTTATGCCCGGCGTTGTGAAAAGCGTGTATCACATAAGCAACGGCTTTGAAAAAAACGGAGCCATGATACGGCTTATATTGACTAACGCCATTGGAGAAAGGGGAGCGAGCGGCGGACCTCTTTTTGATTCAAAGGGACGCGTTGTCGGCATTGTTGCGCGAGTTAACAGAATGCTAGACGGCTGGTTGATTGTAGTACCGATAACAAAGGTTTTGGAGAGTTTTGTGTTATAATTTATTATTATAACTAATATGCATACGCTTCCTAAATTGTCTTACGCTTACGACGCGCTTGAGCCGCACATTGACGCGCGGACAATGGAAATTCACCACGGCAAACACCATCAGACCTACGTTGATAAACTCAACGCGACACTGAAACTCTTCCCGGATTTGCAAACAAAAACTGTTGAAGAGCTTTTGAGCAATATCAGCGAAGTTCCGGAGGACATTCGCCAGGATGTCATAAATTACGGCGGAGGCCATGCTAACCATTCTCTGTTTTGGCGGATTATGTCTCCGAACGGTCAAGGGCCGGAAGGTGAATTGGCCGACGCCATTGTTAAGACATTCGGAGGCCTTGACGGTTTCAAAGAAAAATTTACAAATGTCGCGCTGAATGTTTTTGGTTCCGGATGGGCTTGGCTGATAGTTGCCAAGGACGGTTCTTTGAAGATATGCCAGACTCCGAATCAGGATAGCCCGCTCACAAATGGCGACAGGCCAGTTCTTGTCCTGGACTTGTGGGAGCACAGTTATTATTTGCTTTATCAAAATCGTCGCGGCGATTACGCGAAATCGTGGTGGAACCTGATTAATTGGCAGGAGGTATCTAAATTGTGGACAAATAGGGGATAAACGAAGCGCCGATGTAGATTTTACGGCGCTTTTTTGATACTTGCGTGACTTGCGTCTTTTTTTGCGTTTTTTTAAAAGGTGGGGTATTGTTATATGTAGGTGGGGAATTGTGGATAAATATGGGGATAACCACCGCATTCTGGGGATATGTTCATAGGAGAATATCAACATAATTTGGATTCAAAGAGCAGGGTTGCGGTGCCTTCAAAGTTCAGGGCTAAACTTTCCAGTGGCGCGATTATCACGCGCGGTTTGGATTATTGTTTGTTTGTTTTCGGTTCCAAAGAATGGGAATCGCTGGCGCAAAAATTAACGTCGCTTCCTTTGGCGCAGGCGAACTCGCGCGCTTTTGTCCGTTTGATGCTTGCCGGCGCGATGGACGCAGTTCCGGACCAACAGGGCAGAATTCTGATCCCGGATTATTTGAGGCGTTACGCGGATTTAAAAAAGCAAGTTGTGATAGCCGGTTTATATAATCGAGTTGAAATATGGGATTCCGAGAAATGGCAGGAATACAAGAAGAAGACCGAAGGCGCTTCCGACGAGATAGCCGAAAAGTTGGGAGAGCTCGGGATTTGATGCACGTTCCCGTTCTTTTAAACAAAGCTATTGAGTTGCTTGACCCGAAGCCCGGAGAATTCTTCATTGACGGTACTTTCGGAAACGGAGGACACGCGGCCGCGATTGTTGAAAAAATTTTTCCCGGCGGAAAGCTTTTGGGAATCGATTGGGACAAAAAGGTGATTGCAAACGGCAAAAACGTAATTTTAGTGAACGATAACTACAAAAACATTCCAATGATTTTAAAAGAGAAAAAATTAGGCAAGGCAGACGGATTACTGCTGGATTTGGGAATGTCATCCGACCAGCTGGAATCTGCCGGTTGGCGGACCGGACGCGGCTTCAGTTTCAAAAAAGATGAACCTCTGGATATGCGCTACGGCGACGATTCGGTAACTGCCGCGGAAGTTGTCAACACCTTCGGCGAGGACGCGCTTGTGGAAATTTTCAAAAAATACGGAGAGGAACGATACGCGCGGCGAATAGCGGAAAAAATCGTTGAACAAAGAAAGAAGTCGCGCATCATAACCACTTTCCAGCTTTCAAGAATTGTGGAAGACGTTTATCGCCATCGTAGCGGGCGAAGCTACTCCGAGCGGCCGCCTTACGCGGCCGAGCCGTCAGGCTGTAGGCTCGGACGCTCTAGGATTCATCCTGCCACCAAAATTTTTCAAGCGTTGCGGATATATGTAAATAATGAATTGGAAAATCTGGATAAAATTTTAGACGCCTTGCCGCTTGTCCTAAAACAAGAAGGAAGAGCGGTTGTCATATCATTTCATTCGCTGGAGGACAGAATTGTTAAAAATAAATTCAAAGAAATGTCGGCTCAAAACATCTTAAAAATTTTAACAAAAAAACCGGTTACGCCGGATGACGTTGAAGTCGCAGCGAATCCGAGAAGCCGTTCCGCGAAATTACGCGCGGCACAACTGTTATGACAATCATTCAACCATATAAAAAACTAAATATGTCTTTTTACGCGCTGGGAGCATCGGCTCTGATAATTTTGTGCAGTGTTTGGGCGATTTATCTTTATAACAGCACTGTTAATACGCGTTACGCGATATCGGAAAAAACTAAGTCGCTTGAAGAATTGAGTGTTGAAAACGCCGACTTCCGAAGCGCGGTTTCGCGACTTATAAGCTCAGAAAACATGGAATTGTCGGCCGAACGGCTTAATCTAAAAAAAGAAAGACATCCGGAATATTTTTCAACCAAATGGCCGCTCGTTTCTCATTTCTAATAATTTGTTTTTTCGCGTTTTATTCCGCATTAGTTTGGAACCTTTACAATATTCAAATAGAAAAAGGAAATTATTATGTTGGGCGGGCTTTGGCGCAGAACGAAGCGCGCGGTTTTTTTGACCCAAAGCGCGGGCGAATTCTTTTTACGGACAAGAACAAAAATTTTTCCCCCGCGGCAATTAACCGGGAGAAGCTTTCAATTTTTGCCGCGCCAAAAGAAATAGAAGACGTTTCTGAAGCAGCGCATATTTTGGCTCCGATTTTTGGTTTGGAGCCCACGCGTTTGGAAGCCAGATTTCTAAGAGAGAATTCTTTGTACGAACTGCTTGACGGGCGGCCGAGCGAGGAGCTTGTAAAAGAGATTAAAGAACTTAATTTACGCGGCATATATATAGGAACGCGGCTTTCGCGTTATTATCCGCTTGGAGAGTTGGGAGCTCACCTGCTTGGTTTCATTGCTCCGACTGCGGAAGATGACAATTTCGCGGGTCGTTACGGCTTGGAGACGTATTATGAAGAGCGCCTTGCCGGCAAATCTGGTGAGATTACCGGCGAACGTTTGCTAAGTCCGGTTCACGGCGATGATTTGGTTTTAACAATTGACCCGGCTATTCAGGAACGCGCTTCGGCGATTTTGGAAAAACTTATTAAAGATTATCGAGCCGAAGGCGGAACCGTCATGGTACAAAATCCTTCAACGGGAGCGATTCTTGCCATGCACAGCGAGCCGTCGTTTGACCCCAACGAGTATTATAAATTTTCTTTCGGTCACTTCACTAATCCTGTCGTTGAAGCGGTCTACGAGCCGGGTTCAATTTTTAAAGTGATAACGATGGCTATCGGGCTTGATGCCGGAAAAATTACGCCCGACACGACTTATTTTGACGGTGGCTCGGTAACTTACAACACGCATACTATCCGCAACTGGGATTTGAAAGCGCACGGCACTATCACAATGACACAGGTTCTTGAAAACTCCGTGAATACAGGAGCGGTTTTCGCCGAGCGTCAAGTGGGGCACGAAAACTTTTTAAGTTATTTGAAAAAATTCGGATTTGATTCTAAAACCGAAGTAGATTTGCCGGGAGAGGTCGCCGGTAATTTGAAAAATTTGGATGGTTCCAGCCGCGACATAAATTTCGCGAATGCTTCTTTCGGACAGGGCGTCGCTGTTACGTCCCTGAATTTATTAAGAGCGATTTCCACCATCGCGAACGGCGGAGTTATGGCGCGTCCGTATCTTAACGCGGAACTTCAACCGAAAAACGAGGGAAGGATTATTTCGGAAGGAGCGGCAAAACAAACCGTTGATATGATGGTTTCGGCGGTTGACAAAGCGCGTGTTGCCGCCATACCTTATTATTCGGTGGCAGGAAAAACCGGAACGGCACAAGTGCCGGATTTAAAACGCGGAGGATATACCAAAGACGTCATCAATACTTATATCGGATTTGCTCCCGCTTACAATCCTCAGGCAGTGGTTTTTATCCGGCTGGACAAGCCGTATGGCGCGCCGCTCGCGGGATTAACGGTAGTTCCGTCATTTCGCGAGCTTATGGAATTTGTGCTGAATTACTATAATGTTTCACCTGACAGATTGTGAAAACTAAAGAACATAAGAACATAAGAACGT
This sequence comes from Candidatus Wolfebacteria bacterium RIFCSPLOWO2_01_FULL_45_19, assembly GCA_001793855.1. Taxonomy (GTDB): domain Bacteria; phylum Patescibacteriota; class Minisyncoccia; order UBA6257; family GWB1-45-9; genus GWB1-45-9. The sequence goes on from MGIR01000001.1 coordinate 55,540, forward strand.
AAGAACGGTTTTGAGTTCATCAGTTCATTCGTTCATAAGTTTTTAAGTTATACAAGATATGAAAGAGGCAATAATTAAAATTTTGCAGTATATATTAAAGAAGCTTGCTCAGCTGACTGTCTGGCGATATGAGCCGGGCGTTATTGTGATTACGGGTAATGTAGGCAAGACATCGACTAAAGAAACCATAGCCGCGGTGTTGCGAAACGGCCGTAATATACGTTATTCCAGCGGAAATTTTAATAACGAGCTTGGCGTACCTCTTACGATAATAGGCGACTGGGACAAAATAAGCGGGTGGTTTTTTTGGCCAAGAGTTTTAATAATGGCTGTTTTTCAGCTTATTTTTAAAAACGGAAATTATCCGGAATTGTTGATTCTTGAATACGCGGCGGGCAAGCCCGGAGACATAAAATATCTTTTAGAGATAGCGCGGCCCCAGATAGGCGTTATTACCGCGATAGGAGAAATTCCCGCGCACGTGGAATTTTTTAGCGGTTCCGACGCCGTAGCAAGGGAAAAATCGCGCGTAGTGGAACATTTGCCATCCAACGGTTTCGCGGTTTTAAATTTTGACGATGAAGTTGTAATGGATATGAAAGAGCGGACGCGGGCGCATGTCATAACTTTCGGTTTCGGGGAGGGAGCGGAAGTAAGAATAACAAATTTTGAAATTCGCTCCGAAAACGGCAGGCCGGACGGCATATGGTTCAAATTGGTTTACGGCGGAAATGTCGTTCCGTTTAACTTGAAAGGAGTTTTCGGAAAACCGCAGGCGTATGCCACGGCGGCTGCGGCGGCGGTGGGAATTGTTTTCGGAGCAAACCTCGTTAAATCGGCCGAAGCCCTTGCCGGCTACCGCCCGATTAAAGGAAGAATGAGCTTGCTTCCGGCAATCAAAATGGCTTACATTATTGACGACAGTTACAACGCCGCGCCGCTTTCAATGCGTTCAGCGCTTGACACATTGAAAGCTCTTAAGGTCTCCGGAAGAAAAATAGCGGTTCTCGGTGATATGCTTGAAATAGGCAGATACGCGCTTGAGGCGCATGAAGAGATCGGGCGAATGGCGGCAAAGACGGCGGATTTTCTGATTACGGTCGGGCCGCGGGCAAAATTTATCGCCGAACACGCCGTAAGGCACGGTTTGTCGAAAAGGCGAGTGATGTCGTTTGATGTTGTTGAAGACGCCATCAAACCGGCGCAGGATATGATTAGGAAGGGTGACGTTGTATTGGTTAAAGCGTCCAGAGCAATTCAGTTGGATAAATTAGTGAAAGCTCTTATCGTCTAGTTTGGCCTAGGACATCCCGCACCTTTCGTTTTAAAACGAAAGGTGCGGGACAAGTCAGCTTCCTTGCCCCGCATTAAAATTTAAGCAAAACTTAACAATATGGCCCCATCGTCTAGTGGCCCAGGACATCAGCTTCTCAAGCTGAAAACACGGGTTCGATTCCCGTTGGGGCTACGGAATTTTTAGTGCGTGGTCAAGACGAGAGCGTTATAAAACGAATACGCGCGGCGCCGCGCGTATTCGTTTTTGTTCGGGATTCGAACCCGGAAATGGATTTGATATTTTTCGGAATGCGTGATAGTTTGTATTTCAGCACGTTTCACAAAAAAGGAATGCGATATGTCGAAAGCGAAAGATTGGCTGAGAAAAAGAAAGCATCAAGGATATTCTTACGCCGAAGTGGTCGCAGAAATTGAGCGCCGCGTCGCCGGGAATTATATCTTTTCAAAAGCGGAGAACGAAAAGCGTTTGTTTGACGCGCTTGAGCGGGTTGACTTATTGTTCTGTTTATCCGCCACCCTTCACGATTTTCTTGAAGAACAGAGAATGACGCTCGGACAGCTTTTTGAACAGCTTGACGATTTGGATATGAATGATGGCATAGAACGAGCGCTTAATCCATTTCCTAAAGGATCCAAAGAGGACAAGGACGAAATAAAAACCTGCGGCATTATAGATATGTTTTATCCCGGTAAAGATCTGGACATAGAGCGCGATGCTTATTCAGAACTCCTTGTTTCAAGGCGAAAAAATAAGTAACTTGAGCCGCCCGGCATTGGGCGGTTTTTTACATGTATGATATTATGTGAATAAGCCAAGCGTTCAAGTTGTGAATAAAATGATGTTGTTGCAAAAAGTGTCGTGAGGGATAAACTATAAGTAAGGTCTTGTATGAAAAATAACAATATGAAAATTGTAACAGTTTTATTCGTCGTTGGTTTAATTATGTCTCCCGTAATCGGGCTGGCGCAAACTTCAAATGCTCCTGTTCCGCCTCCCACAAATATTACTTTCCCACAGACGACCGCCATCTCGCCCTCGCCGATGCCTATAAAATGCGGGGTGAATACTTTTGTCGTCAATAATGATTGTGGCGTTGGCGCATTCAAAAGCGCTTATGTCCAATGTCATGACGGTTATGAAACCACTTTGGGAGACGCAACTTCATGCAAATCTTCTGAAACATGGCAACAATACGCGAAAGAGTTGTGTGTAAATCGCTGTTCAACCGGAAAAGAACCAAAAAATATCACCAAACCCCTGCCGCAGCCATTTCCGATTCCGGCGCCAAAACCAATTTCCATATGTTATATCAGCGACAATTTAATGCAAGAATACGATCAGCTTATTCTTAAATTGCAGAAAGCGGAATCCGATAAGGTAAGGGCGGAAGAAATAACTAAGAAAATAATCGCGCTGAAACAGGAGATTACAAAACAACAAAGAGAGTGCGCTAATTCTCCGCAACCAACGACGACTTCGCGGCCAGTGCCATTGGCCCCGCCGATAGCAATAGACAAACCGAATACAGCGTCGGTGAATCGTTGCGATGAGGCCGCGCAATGGGAAAATAAAATTGTCTATTATAAAAAACTCAGCGGTTTGGACGACGCCGATTTGAAAAAAGACGGTTTTTCGCGGGAAGAAATTGAAAAAATATTGAAAGACCTTTCGCTTGGTTTTGAAAAAGTAAAAGCGCAATGCGACAATCAAAGCGGAACAATTACCGCGCCGCCAACCGCGATAACGGATTCTGTATTAGTCACGGAAACAGTAAAGCCGATAGTCGTTGAATCCGGGCAAGAAATCAGCGTTTATTATAAAATTAAACTTGAAAAAACTATCTCCGCAAAAGGGGAGGAAGAACAGATAGAAGAACTTAAAATATTAAGAGATGAAATAGACGGGCTCATTGCCAATTTTATCAAAAGCAGGAAAGAGTTGGAGGTAAGCGAGTTGAATAATTTAGTAACGGAAGTGAAAGTAAGCCGGGGAGAAATCAAAGCCGATAATATAGCAGTGAAAACTACGGAGAAGAAAATGCTTGCCAATATGGGAGATAGACCGGTGAGCATTGAGCCCACAGCAAGTCAAGTGCTTATCCGCGATAAGAGTTTTGAAATAAAAACGGACGAAGTCGTGATTAAAGAAAATGTATTAAGCGTGGGCGGCGTTGAAGTGAAAATGTCCGCAAGCGAGGTGGCGGAGAAGCTTGGTATTGCGCCCCAAACCATTGAATTGAAAGAAGAAAACGCAAGAGCGGTCTATAATATGAAAATTAAAGAACGCCGGAAGCTTTTCTGGGTTATTCCGTTCAATGTTCAAAAGACCATCGCCGTCGACGCCGCAAACGGCAATGTGTTAACTGAGCGCCTGCCTTGGTATAGTTTCTTAACGACGAAGTAGCTATCTGAAAATATATAAAACCGCCTTAGGGCGGTTTTTGGATTTTGTTTCGCGCTTTCAGCGCGCTGCAAGTCATTCTTGTTTTTCTTTTGGATGTCCCGGCGGATAGAACGAGGGCTTTACGTCGCATTTCGGGCAGTATTCTTTTTCGAGATGTTCATATTCGTCCGCGCTTTCTTTCTTGCGGCATATCCATGTTTTTTCAGCGTATGCTCTGCATGTTTTGCATCGGTGCTGACCGTAGTGATCTTCTGTGATATTGGTCATGCAGTCCTTGCGAAAATGTACTACCATAAGTTTATAACAATATCGAAATATTTTCAAATTAATGTATGTACAATGCAATCCAATTTTTGATTTCCATATTCGGAGATAAGCGGGATCGCGCCAACTGTAACCGCTCGCTTTGAAGCTCGCGGACAGTTGCGTGACTATAAACTATAAGCTATACTCTATTTCTATATGCCGACAATAAATCAATTGTTGAAAAGAAAAAGAAAGAACGTGAAGATGAAGTCAAAAGCGCCGGCTTTGGGCGTTTATTTTAATACTATTAAAAATCATCCGGTGCAGTCGTCATCGCCGTTCAAGCGCGGAGTTTGTCTCAAGGTATTTACGACTACTCCGAAGAAACCGAACTCCGCTCTGCGGAAAGTCGCGCGCGTTCGCCTCACTAACGGGCAAGAGGTTACGGCTTATATTCCTGGTATCGGCCACAGCTTGCAGGAACACTCGGTGGTGGTCATTCGTGGCGGCCGCGTAAAGGATTTGCCGGGCGTGCGTTATCATATTGTAAGAGGAGTTTTGGACACGACCGGAGTGGAGGGTCGCAAACAGCAGAGGTCGAAATATGGAGCAAAAAGACCGAAATAAAGGAAAATAAGAAACTATGAAACTATGAAATTAAGAAACCGTTAGTTCCCAAGTTTCTGAGTTTCTATAAATTTCTATTTAACTATGCGTAAAAAAAGAAATTATAAAAGAGAATATAATCCTGACACCAGATACGCGAAGATTAATGTTAGCCGTTTTATAAATTACGTTATGAAAGACGGCAAGAAGTCTGTCGCCGAAAGGGTGGTGTACGGCGCTTTTGACAAGATACAGAAAGAAACAAAACAGGAGCCGGTAGCGGTGTTTGAAAAAGCGATGGAGAACGCGGCTCCGGCGGTGGAAGTTGTGGCGCGGCGCGTAGGCGGAGCAAACTACCAGGTTCCGCGGGAAATTCGTCCTGATAGAAAATATGTTTTGGCATCGCGTTGGATTATTGATGCCGCGCGCAAGCGTAAGGGAAAGTCGATGGCCGAAAAACTTGCGGAAGAGTTAATATCGGCTTCAAAAAATGAAGGGACGGCGATTAAGAAAAAGCAAGACACTCATCGCATGGCAGAGGCAAACAGAGCCTTCGCCCATTTTGCGTGGTAAATTTTACTCATGCCTCGTCAGTATCCTTTGGAAAAAGTTCGCAATATCGGCATTATCGCCCACATTGACGCCGGTAAAACCACCGTCACGGAGCGGGTGCTTTTTTATACGGGCCTTTCCCACAAAATAGGAGAAGTTCACGAAGGCACAACCGTGATGGACTGGATGGAACAGGAACGGGAACGCGGCATAACCATTACCGCCGCCGCAACCACTTGTTTTTGGACGCCAACTTATCGCAAGGGCGACAAAGCGTTTGAGCATCGTATAAATATTATAGATACTCCTGGGCACATTGATTTTACAGTTGAAGTGAAGCGTTCTTTGCGCGTGCTTGACGGCGCGGTGGTAGTTTTTGATGGCGTTGCCGGAGTGGAGCCGCAGTCCGAAACAAACTGGCATTATGCTGACGAATACAAAGTTCCAAGAGTGTGTTTCATAAACAAACTTGATCGCACCGGCGCGAGTTTTGAAAACAGCTTCAAGTCAATTTTAGAGCGCCTTACTCCGAATGCGATGCGTTTGCAAATACCGATCGGTTTGGAATCGAGTTTTGAAGGCGTTGTTGATTTGCTCGGGCGCCAAGCGTACGGCTTTGAAGGCGAGCACGGTGAAAAAATAGTTGAACGTGAAATTCCGGAGAGTATGAAAGAAGAAGTTGAAAAATTTCACAAAGAATTGGTTGAAAAAATTGTTGAGTTTGACGATGAGCTGATGCATTTATATCTGGAGGGCAAAGAACCGCCGGTTGAGGATTTGAAACGCGCGTTGAGGAAGGCCAGTTTGGAAGTAAAAATTATTCCGGTTCTTTGTGGTTCGGCTTTGAAGAATAAAGGCGTTCAGTTCGTTCTTGACGCCACGGTTGATTATCTGCCTTCGCCATTGGACTTGCTACCGGTGAAAGCAACGAGCGTTAAGACCGGAGAAGAAATTTTAATTCAACCAAAAGACGACGAACTCGTAGCCGCGCTCGCTTTTAAAATTGCCACCGATCCATTCGTTGGCAATCTTACTTATTTCCGCGCTTACACCGGAACTGTTAAAAAAGGAAGTTATATTTTGAATACGACTAAAGATACGCAAGAGCGCATAGGACGATTGGTTCGCATGCACGCCAACCATCGCGAAGACGTTGATGAAATTTATTCCGGAGACCTCGGAGCGATAGTTGGCTTAAAAAGCACCGGCACCGGCGATTCTTTGTGCGACCCGTCGCGGCCTTTGATTTTAGAAAGAATCATTTTCCCCGAGCCGGTTATTTCCGTAAGAATTGAACCGAAGACCAAAGCTGACCAGGAAAAAATGGGAATTGCTTTGCGCCGGTTATCCGACGAAGACCCGACATTCCGAGTGAGCGGCGATCCGGAGACGGGCGAAACCATTATTTCCGGAATGGGAGAATTGCATTTGGAAGTTATCGTGGAAAGAATGAAGCGGGAATTTACGGTTGAAGCAAATGTCGGTCGGCCGCAAGTCGCTTACAAAGAGACCATTCTAGCTACCGCCGAAGCCGAAGGTAAATATATCCGCCAGTCCGGCGGCCGCGGCCAATACGGTCATGTTTGGTTGAAAGTGGAGCCGCTTGAACGCGGCAAAGGTTTTGAATTCATTGATGCTATTAAAGGCGGTACAATTCCGAAAGAATTTATTTCGGCAGTGGAAAAAGGTGTAAAAGAAGCGACGGTAAAAGGCGTCGTTGCCGGTTATCCGCTGATAGACGTTTCCGCGACGCTTTACGACGGATCTTTTCATGAAGTTGATTCATCGGAAATGGCTTTCAAAATAGCCGGCTCAATGGCTTTCCAAGAGGCGGCGAAGCGCGCCAAGCCGGTAATATTAGAGCCGATTATGAAAGTTCAAGTTATAGCTCCTCAGGAATTTCTCGGAGACGTTACCGGCGATTTGAGTTCCAAGCGCGGTAAAATACAAGAGATGAGCGATCGCGCCAATATCAAAGTCGTTGACGCGCATGTTCCACTTTCCGAGATGTTCGGTTATGCCACTAAGCTTCGTTCAATGACACAGGGACGCGGAAGTTTTACAATGGAATTCAGCCACTATGAAGCGGTTTCACAAAACGTCGCGCAGTTGATTATTGAAGGGAAGAAATGAACACTTTTGATAAAATAAAACTTACTTTGGCAAGAGGAAGCGGTAAATGCGTTGTTTTGCATGAAGAGGAGCCGAAATACGTAGTAATGACCTGGGAAGAATATGACAAGTTTGAAAAGTTGATAGAAAGGCTGAAACAGGGCGGGGATTTCTCGGGGGTTGACATTAATGAGATACCTGTTTAATATGGAGAACAAGTCGTTAAAATTAATTAAAAATTAAAGAACCCAAGAACCAAAGAACAAAAAAACCAAAGAACCTAAGAACTATTTTTAAGTTCATTCGTTTATATGTTCATAAGTTCTTAAGTCATTTAAAATGGCTGAGAAAGCTAAATTCGAGCGGACTAAGCCGCACTTAAACGTCGGCACAATCGGGCACGTTGACCACGGCAAGACCACTCTTACCGCGTCGATAACTCACGTTCTTAAACTTAAAGGTCTTATTTCTAAAGAGGAAAGCGTTGATCAAATAGACAACGCTCCCGAAGAAAAAGCCCGTGGTATTACAATCGCGCTTCATCACTCCGAATACGAATCGGAGAAAAGGCATTACGCGCACATTGACGCGCCCGGCCACGCCGACTACATAAAAAACATGATTACCGGCGCGGCTCAGATGGATGGCGCGGTTTTGGTAGTTAGCGCTGCTGACGGGCCGATGCCTCAGACGCGCGAACACATTCTTCTCGCGCGCCAAGTAGGCGTTCCGGCAGTTGTCGTATTTTTGAACAAGGTTGACCAGGTTGACGACAAAGAGCTTATTGATTTGGTTGAATCCGAAATTCGCGAGCTTCTTAAGAAATATGAATTTCCCGGCGATGATACTCCGGTTATTCGCGGTTCGGCTTTAAAGGCGCTCAACGCCAAGTCGGTCGACGATCCGGATATTCAGCCGATTCTTGAATTGATTAAAGCGCTTGATGAATACATTCCCGAGCCGCTACGCGAGATAGATAAGCCATTTCTTATGCCGGTTGAGGATGTGTTTTCGATTGAAGGACGCGGCACCGTCGTAACCGGACGCGCCGAGCGCGGAGTTGTTAAAGTAAACGAAGAAATTGAAGTTATAGGATTGAAGCCGACTCAAAAAACTGTTGTGACCGGCATTGAAATGTTTCAGAAAATTTTGGACGAAGGACGCGCCGGAGATAATATTGGAATTCTTCTTCGCGGCCTCAAAAAAGAAGACGTTGAACGCGGGCAGGTTATAGCCAAGCCCGGAAGCGTAACTCCTCACACCGAATTTGATGCCGAGGTTTATATCTTGAGCAAAGAGGAAGGTGGACGCCATACTCCGTTTTTCGCGGGGTATAAGCCGCAATTCTACATTCGCACCACCGACGTTACCGGCGAAGTAACCTTGCCCCAGGGAATGGAAATGGTTATGCCGGGTGACACCGTTAATGTAGTTGTGAAGCTAATTTCTCCTGTCGCGCTTGAAGAAAAACAAAGATTTGCCATAAGAGAGGGTGGAAAAACGGTTGGAGCCGGCGTTGTCACAAAGATCCTTAAATAATGGCTGCCAAAACGGCAACGGAAGTAAAATCAGTTTTGCGTTTGAGAATAAGGGCTTACGATCATAAGCTGATAGATAATTCTTGTCGCCAGATTATAGAAACGGCGGAAAGAAACGACGCGGAAGTTATCGGGCCAATTCCGCTCCCAACAGAGATGCGCCGCTATACCGTCAATCGTTCCACTTTCGTGCATAAGGATTCGCGAGAACAATTTGAGCTTCGAGTACACAAGCGTTTGATTGATATATTGAATCCAAGCCAGAAAATAATTGAATCGCTTAGTAATCTTAATCTGCCGGCAGGAGTGGAGATTGAAATAAAAATGGTGTAATAAATACTGGCTCAAAAACACGACACTTGAGTGTCGTGTTTTTGTTGGGTTGACAAACTTTATAATAAGAGTATAATGCATAAGGAGGGTTCGATCAGGCGAGGCCAACCACGAGCGGTGACTGGCTCCACTGCTTAATGGGCGCCTGGTTGCATTGGGGAGACAACAGGGGGACCAGGAACTTCTGTTGTCGCCAAATTAGTAAGCGCTTGCTCGGCAAGCGCTTTTTTTAAGCTATTGCGTTTTTTTTAGATATAGTATAAACTTTTCTTAATTGAGGATAGCGAAACCACCCGGGCGGCTATGCCTCGGGTATTTTTTTAAATAATGAAAATCAAGGGAATAAAACTAAAAATGTCCCAGATTTGGAAAGATGACAAAGTTATTCCTGTAACGTTTGTTAAGCTTGGTCCGGATGAATTTGAAACCGCAGGTTTGGAGGATGGAAAATTGGTGGCTGTTGTCGGAATTACGAAAGGACGAGGTTTTCAAGGCGTGGTTAAAAGGCACGGATTCCGTGGCGGCCCCAAGACTCACGGCCAAAAAAACCGTTTGCGCGCACCCGGTTCAATAAGCAGTACCGCGCTTCAGCGCGTTGTTCCCGGAAAAAAGATGGCAGGTCGAATGGGCAACGACAGAGTAACGATTAAAAATCTCCGCGTAGTCGGTATAAACAAAGAGGCCGGAATTTTGATGTTAAAAGGCGCGGTGCCGGGGGCGAATAGGGGAAAGGTTGAAATAAGAATATGATTGCGGAAGTTTATAATAAAGAAAATAAAAAAGTTGGAGAAGTTACCTTGTCCGATTCGGTATTCGGAAAAAAGTGGAACGAGAGCTTGGTCCACCAAGTCCTTGTTTCTCAGCTTGCCAACAAAAGAGAACCGCTTGCTCATACCAAGGGTAGGGGGGAAGTTCGTGGCGGCGGAAGAAAGCCATGGCGGCAAAAAGGAACCGGGCGCGCGAGGCATGGTTCAACTCGATCTCCGATTTGGGCCGGCGGAGGCGTAACTTTCGGTCCGACAAAACACAAGAACTACTCCAAGAAAATAAACAAGAAAATGCGTCGCGGCGCGATTTTCTCGGCGTTGTCCCGTAAATTTAAAGACGGGGAATTGAAATTCATTGACGCCTTAGAGCTTGAAGTCCCAAAAACAAAGTTGTTAGCCGGTCTTTTGAAAAATGTTTCCGGCGGGGCAAAAAGCGTTTTAATCGTGCCTTCAGTCGGAAGCAAGCACATTTATACGGCTTCCGCGAATATTTCAAAAATATTATCGATTGACCCGCGTTCGCTAAACGTTTATGATTTACTGCGTCACGAACAAATTTTGATGGACAAAAACGCGGTGGAAGTAATAGAGAAACATTACAGGTTAACTAAAGAACGTAAGGACTAAAGAACCAAAGAACGGAAGAACCGAAAAACTGTTATTAAGTTTATAAGTTCATACGTTCATAAGTTTTTAAGTTAAATAAAATGACTTGGTTTAGCAAAAAAGATAAAAACGTGACCCCGACGCTCGTCAAAGGCAGGGTCGGAGTCCCGACCGAAACGTCGGGAAAGAAAGCAGAGCAAAAGACCGCCAAAACGGTTTATAATCCGTCTGCTTTGAAACGGGTTTGGATTACCGAAAAATCTACCGACCTGGGAAATTTGAGAAAATATGTTTTTCTGACGGACAAAAGCGCGAACGCCGCGGAGATTAAAAAAGCGGTTGAGGGAATTTACAACGTTACGGTTGAAATGGTGCATATGCTTAACTTTGCGCAGAGAAAACATTTTCGCGGACGGGCGGCAAAACTGAGGCATTATAAAAAGGCGATAGTGACTCTTGCGGAAGGGCAAGAGCTGGATGTTATACCGAAATAATGAAACAATATAAACCGACAACTCCATCGCGAAGAAGCATGACCGTAGTTGACTACGGTTCTTTGTCCGCGAATAAACCACATAAACCGCTTCTTAAAAGATTGCCGTCAAATTCCGGTCGTAACAACCACGGCAGAATCACGGTCAGGCATCAAGGTGGAGGTAATAAAAAACTGTATCGTGTGGTTGATTTTAGGCAAATGAAGCTGAATGTTCCGGCCAAGGTGGAAACGATTGAATACGACCCGTATCGCAGCGCTTTTATCGTCAAAATTATTTATTCAGACGGAGAAAGGAGTTATATTCTCGCGCCTCAAAACTTAAAGATTGGAGACGGGGTGATCGTTTCAGAAAACGCTTCGCTTAAAACTGGCAACCGACTGATGCTTAAAAATGTGCCCGTGGGTTATTTTGTGCACAACGTTGAGCTTACCAGGGGAAAAGGCGGACAGATTGCCCGTTCGGCCGGTTCGTATGCCGAGGTTTTGGCGCATGAACACGGTTATACAAATCTAAAACTTTCTTCCGGAGAAATAAGGCGCGTTTTGTGGGATAATTTTGCGTCGGTAGGACAGGTTTCAAACCCAGATCATAATTTGGTCACAATTGGTAAGGCCGGACGTTCACGTTGGCTTGGAATAAGACCGACAGTTCGTGGCACCGCCATGAATCCAGTTGACCATCCATACGGCGGAGGAGAAGGAAGACAGCCTCGCGGAACAAGACGGCCCAAGACCATGTGGGGTAAAATTACTGGAGGAAGAAGAACGCGCAATAAGAAAAAACGGTCTGGTAAGCTGATTATTCAAAGAAGAAAATAATTATGAGTCCCGTTAGAAATCGCGGACGCGTAACCAGAAATATGATATACATAAAAAGGTCAAAAGTTGTGAGCAATCTAACAGAACGTGAGATGCTTTTTGCGTCCGCGTCCTATTTCTAACGGGATGAGCAGGTCATTAAAGAAAGGTCCCTACGTTGACCCTAAATTGTTAAAAAAAATAGCCGGCAAAAAACCGGAGAGTTCGGCGCCAATTCGCACTTGGTCGCGCGATTCTGAAATTTCTCCGGAGATGGTGGGATTCATGTTTGAAGTCCACAACGGCAAGGACTTTATTTCGGTTAAAGTGAGTGAAGATATGATAGGCCATCGGTTGGGCGAGATGGCGCCTACGCGCAAATTTGTCAGGCACAGTGGAAAAATACAGAGAGAATTGGAGGCGTCTGGAACAACGGCGCAGCCGGCTGCCGGTAAGGCAAAAACATGATAAAACAACAGAGAGTAAAATTAAGATATGCCGATATGGCGCCGCGCAAGATGCGGTTGGTTGCCGACACCATAAGGGGATTAACGGTTAATGAAGCAGAAGCTCAGCTTTCCGCCAGTCCGCGACGAGCGGCTAAAAAACTTTTAAAAGTGTTGCAATCCGCGGTTGCTAATGCTAAAAATAATCAGCAATTAAAAGCCGAATCACTCATTGTAAGTTCCATACAAGTGGACGGCGGGCCTTCGTTGAAACGATGGCTTCCGCGCGCGAGAGGAACCGCAACGCCGATTTTAAAAAGAAGAAGCCACGTTACGCTTGTACTGCGAGAAAGTGAAAAAGCGACGCCGCCAAGATTTAATCCCAAGGTTGTGAAAGTCGTCAAAGAAAAGAAAGCGGAGGACAAAGAACAGAAGAAAGTTTCTGAATGGGAAAAGGAATTTTCGGAGAAGAGATCGGCAGACGTTTCCAAACCCGGATTCTTCAGGAGAATATTTAGAAGGAAGTCCGTGTAATTTGACCATTGGAATTTGTTTAGAAATTAGAAATTGGGATTTAGAAATTTTAAAGCTATGGGTAACAAAATACGCCCGGACGCGTTTCGTCTGGGAATAACTAAAAATTGGAGCTCGAGATGGTTCAAAAGAAGAAACTTTCAGTCCTTTTTAGAGGAGGATGTTTTGATTAGGAAAACAATTCAGGATAAAATTTCATCCGCCGGCATAGCAGGAATAGATATAGAAAAAACAGGTGATTCGTTTCGAATCACAATCAAAGCCGCGAAACCCGGCTTTGTTATAGGCCGCGGAGGAAAAGGTATTGAAGAGCTGACGCGCGAAATAGAAAAAAAACTCGCCAAATACAGAATCGGCAAAAAACCGTCGTTAAGCGTTAACGTGGAAGAGCTTAAGAGAAGCGATGTATCCGCCGCGGTACTTGCCCAAAATATCGCTTGGGATTTGGAAAAACGTCAATCCGCGAGAAGAACGATGAAAAAATATCTTGAAGCGATAATGCAAAATCGTGACGTTAAGGGCGCGAAAATACGTCTCTCCGGCAGGATTAACGGCGCGGAAATATCCAGACGTGAATGGTTGGCAAAAGGCGCGATGCCGCTTCAGACCCTAAGAGCCGATATTGATTACGGCACAGCGACTGCGTTTACTTCCTCTGGAACCATCGGCTTGAAGGTGTGGATATATAAAGGCGAATTATTTGAAGACTCTAAACACTAAATTTCATGCTTGTTCCAAAAAAAGTAAAACATAGAAAGTGGCAGAAGGGCCGTTCCAAAAAACGTACGGTTGAAACGCGCGGAACCAAACTTGAATTTGGAAGTTTTGGCCTTCAGTCTCTCGGGGCGAGTTGGGTTAACTCAAGGCAAATTGAAGCTGGCCGAAAAGCGATAACGCACCATATGAAAAGAGAAGGAAAATTATGGATAAGAATTTTTCCGGACAAGCCGATTACAAAAAAACCACCGGAAGTGACAATGGGCGGTGGCAAGGGTGCTGTGGAAGAATATGTTTTTCCGGTAAAGCCCGGAAGAATAATTTTTGAATTGGATGGCGTTACGAAAGATATCGCGGAGGAAGCGCTACGGCTAGCCGGGCATAAATTGCCGGTAAAAACAAAAATAGTTTCAAAAATATGAAGCGTAAAGAATACGAAGAATTAAAAGCAAAACCTGTCGTGGAATTACAAAAAGAGCTACGGGTGGCAAGGGAGCGTTTGAGGGCGCTTAAATTTGATTTGGCCGCCGGGAAAACCAAAAATGTTCGGGAACTGCGTTCTTTGAAAAAAGATATAGCCAGGATTTTAACGATATTGCGAGAAACTAAGAAATTATGAAACTGAAAGAACAAGTAAAAAAAAGAAAATTGGAAGGCATTGTCGTTTCGGACAAGATGCAGAAAACAAGAGTGGTTGAAATAACGCGGTTTAAGAAAAATCCCAAATACTTGAAGTATTACAAAGTAAGCCGCAAATTTAAGGCGCATGACGAGAATAACGAATACAAGACGGGGGATAAGGTTGTTATTGAAGAAACAAGGCCGCTGAGCAGGGAAAAGAGGTGGAGAATCGTGCAAAAGATTTAAGATATAAGATTTAAGAAGTAAGAGTCTTAAATCATAAACCTTAAATCCTAAATCTAAACAAATGATACAAGAACGCGCAATATTAAAAGTAGCCGACAATTCCGGAGCGAAAACAATTCGCTGTTTTCGCGTTTTGGGAGGAACAAGACGGCGTTACGCGCGAATAGGCGACGTATTTGTCGCTTCTGTTCAAGTCGCGGAACCTCGCAAGGCGTTAAAGAAAAAAGACATTGTTAGGGCAGTTGTGGTAAGACAAAAGGCTCCTATGCGAAGAGCCGACGGCTCTTACGTCAGATTTGACGAAAACGCTGCGGTAATAATAGACGAAAAACGCCAGCCAAAAGCATCGCGCGTTTTCGGACCAATGCCGCGTGAATTAAAAGAAAAAGGTTTTGAATCCATAATAACAATGGCGGAAGAAATTGTATGAATATCAAAAAGAACGACGCGGTAAAAATTATAGCCGGGAAAGATAAAGGCAAGACGGGCAAGGTCATACTCGTGGATTATAAAAAAGGCAAACTTACGATAGATGGCCTGAATTTGTATAAAAAGCATGTCAGGCCTAAGCGCAAAGGCGAAAAAGGGCAGATTATTTCAACGCCAAGATCCATTGACGCTTCAAACGCCATGCTTGCGTGCGGTTCATGCGATAAGGCGGTTCGTGTCGGCTATCGCGTCGAAAACGGTCAAAAACAAAGAATATGCAAAAAATGCAAAGCGATAATTTAAAGTTGGAAAAAATAGTTGTTAACGTCGGGGTAGGGCGATTGAGTCAGGCGCCTAATTTTTCGGATAAAATTCTTCCGGAAATTGATAAAGAACTTGCTTTAATCACGGGCCAGAAGCCGTCTCCGCGCGGCGCGAAACAATCTATAGCCGGTTTTAAAATTCGCGCCGGAAATGTTGTTGGACTGAAAGTTACTTTGCGTGGTAAAAGAATGCGCGATTTCTTGAGCCGTTTGGTGAATATAGCTCTACCGCGAGTAAGAGATTTCAGGGGCGTTGACTTGAAAAATGTGGACAAATCCGGTAATCTTAGCATCGGCTTTCGTGAACACTCCGTTTTTCCGGAAATAAATCTTGAAACCAGCCGGGTCAATTTCGGATTGGAGGTAACATTGGTGCCGAAGATTCGTATTAGAGAGAAGGCGATTGAAGCATATCGGCAATTGGGAGTGCCGTTCAAAAAATAAACTAAAGAATTAAAGAACCAAAGAACGGAAGAGTAAAGAACGGTTTATGAGTTCTTAAGTTCATAAGTTCTCAAGTTAAACAAATTAAACAAAATGGCTAAAACATCGGTAATCGCAAGAGCGAAAAAAAAGCCCAAATATTCAACTCGCATAGTACGGCGATGTTTTCGCTGTGGACGTAAGCGCGGTTATATGAGGGATTTCGGGCTTTGTCGCATTTGTTTTCGTGAAATGGCAAGCAGGGGCGAAATACCGGGAGTAAAAAAAGCATCATGGTAACAGATTTATTAACGAGAATTAAAAACGCTCAGGCGGTAAAGCATGAACGGGTAAAGCTTCCATACAGCAAAATGAATGAGACAGTCGCTCATTTGCTCTTGAAGCACAAATATGTTGCCGGAGTGGTAAAAAAAGGAAGAATGCCAAAACGTATGTTGGAGGTGGAGTTGAAGTATGAAAACGGCTCTGGCGTCATCAGGGGCATAAAATTTGTAAGCAAACCATCGCGTAGAATTTACGCCGGTTACCGTGATTTAAAATCCGTCAAACAAGGTTACGGCATGCTTATGATTTCTACACCGGAAGGTTTGATGAGCGGCTCGGAAGCAAGAAAGAAGAAATTGGGCGGAGAATTATTGTTTGAGATATGGTAAATAATTAAAAACCAAAGAACTAAGGAACGCAAGAATGGTTTTAAGTTCATTCGTTCATAAGTTTTTAAGTCATCTAAACATGTCAAAACTAGCCAAAAAATTAATACCAATTCCGCAAGGAGTAACAATGGAAAAGAACGTGGACGCGTTACAGATAAAAGGTCCCAAAGGCGCTCTGTCTTTAAGTTTACTGCCGTACATAGAGGTTTCGATTGAAGAAAACGGAATTCGCGTTTCTTTTACTACCGACGAGAAGCAGGCGCGGGCTAATTGCGGAACAATGTGGGCCTTGATCAGAAACGCCTTTGAAGGAGTCAGCAAAGGTTTTGAAAAGAAATTGGAAATAGAAGGGGTCGGTTATCGTGTTTCAATGGAGGGTAAGGCGTTGGTGCTTAACATAGGTTATTCTCATCCGGTAAGATTTGAGTCGCCGGAAGGCGTTGAGATTAAAACGGAAAAGAATGTCATGCGCGTATCCGGAATAGACAAAGGACTGGTTGGTCGCGTTGCCGCGCAGATTCGCGCGATGAAGAAACCCGAACCATATAAGGGAAAAGGAATAAGATATCAAGGGGAAATAATAAGAAGAAAAGCCGGCAAGAGAGTGGCGGGAACCACAACGTAGAAAATAGAATCTAGAATCTGGAATTTAGAATCATGAACAGACAAAAAAAATTGAATAAAATACGAGTTCGGAGGAAGATAAGGGCAAGATCAAGATTGTTTGGCACCCAAGAGCGTCCGCGGCTCTCGGTTTTTAGAAGTAATCGCAATATGTTTCTTCAGCTCATAGACGATAAAAAAGGCATGACGCTTGCTTCGGTTTCAACTCGCGAATTGAAAGAGGCGGCAAGAAAAAAATCAAAAGTCAGTCAAGCCGAACTGATAGCGGCCGCGTTGTTTCAAAAAGCGAAAAAACTGGGAATAACGAAAGCAATTTTTGACCGCGGCTTTTATCAATATCACGGCAGAGTAAAAGCGGTTGCGGAAGTATTGCGAAAAGAAGGATTACAATTATAATAAATCGTCATGATTCAAACTCGTCACAAAGGTGAATACGAAGAGAAAGTTCTTGATTTGAGGCGCGTTACGCGCGTAGTGGCCGGAGGAAAACGCTTTCGTTTCCGTGCCACCTTGGTTTTGGGCAATGGTAAGGGAAAAGTGGGCGTTGGCGTGTCTAAGGGCCTTGATGTGGCGGACGCGATTCGCAAGGCCAAGACGGACGCCAATAAAAATATGATGGAAGTTCCTATGAAAGACAGAACGATTCCTCACGAAGTTTACGCGAAATACAGCGCCGCGAGGGTCTTGATTAAGCCGGCGGTGAAAGGCCACGGCTTGCGCGCCGGAGGCGCCGTAAGAAGCGTTCTTTTGCTGGCAGGGGTTAAAGACGCCACGGCAAAAGTTCTGGGAAGAACATCCAATAAATTGACCAACGCTTTGGCGGCGATTGAGGCATTGAAACAACTTAGAAACTTAAGAACTGAAGAACGTAAGAATTCAATAACGCAAGAACCAAAAAACGATGCAACTACATCAATTACGGACAAGTCATAAACAAAAGACGAAAAAACGCATCGGCCGCGGAGGAAAACGCGGTACGTATTCGGGCCGCGGTCAAAAAGGACAGAAAGCTCGCGCCGGAAGAAGAATCAGGCCCGCGATTCAGGATTATATAATCCGACTGCCCAAGCGCCGCGGTTTCGGCAACAAACCACTTGGCTCAAAAACGCAGATTGTTAATTTGTCGTCCCTGGAAAGAAAATTAGAGAATAATTCTTCAGTAAGCGAAATGTCGCTTTTGGAAGCGGGCTTAATAAAGAAATTGGGCAAGACTAAGATCTTGGGGGATGGAAATGTTACTAAATCGTTTATAATAGAAAAAAACATCGCGGTTTCAAAATCGGCAAAAGAAAAAATAGAAGCCGCCGGCGGCAGAATAAATCATGTTTAATTTTTTACAGATTTTCAAAATACCCGACTTAAGAAATAAAATTCTCTTAATCGTAGCGCTTCTTGTTGTTTTCAGAATATTCGCCAACATACCGATTCCCGGCGTTGACATAGATAATCTTGTTTCGTTTTTTGAAGGCAGCCAATTGCTGGGTTTTTTGGATTTATTCGCCGGTGGAGGTCTTAGCAATCTTTCCATAGCGATGTTGGGTCTCGGCCCTTATATTACCGCTACGATTATAATGCAGCTTTTGACTATGGTTTATCCGCGCTTGAAGCAATTGTATTACGAAGAAGGCAATGCGGGGAGGGCGAAATTCAATCGTTACTCGCGATATCTCACCGTTCCGCTGGCCGGTTTGCAGTCGTATGGGTTTCTCAATCTCTTGATTTCGCAAAACGTTTTGCAGCCCATTGGCGCTTCGAGCATGATTCAAAATGTTGTTGTAATAATGGCCGGTTCCATGTTTTTGGTATGGCTTGGGGAAATTATTACCCAGCAAAAGCTCGGCAACGGCGTTTCATTTTTAATATTTGCCGGAATAGTCGCGGGATTGCCGAATACCGTATGGCAGGCGCTTATCAATTATTCTCCGGCAATGCTTCCGACTTACGTTGCGTTTATTGTTTTGAGTTTGGTCATCGTAGCCGGAGTCGTTTTTGTAAATCAGGGCGAGCGTAAAGTTCCGGTATCGTACGCCAAAAGAGTGCGCGGCAACAAGATGTTCGGAGGCGTTTCTTCTTTTTTGCCGCTAAAAGTAAATCAAGCCGGGGTTATTCCAATCATATTCGCTATATCCATTTTGCTTTTCCCGCAGTTCATCGCTCAAATAGCTTCTGTTTTTTCAACTGATTTGTCGGTGCGTCTAAACGAGATAGTTAATGGAATTATGGGCAATCTTTTCGTTTACAGCGCGCTTTATTTTTTGCTCGTCGTATTGTTCACTTATTTCTATACTGCGGTAACTTTTGACCCCAAGGAAATATCCAAAAATCTTCAGCGAAGCGGCGGATTCATTCCCGGTCTGCGTCCCGGCACGTCAACCGCGGAGTTTCTTTCAAAAATAGTAAATCGCATTACTCTTTCTGGGGCAATATTTCTCGGTATAGTCGCCGTGCTCCCGAATATTACGCAGATTTTTACAGGCATAGCCGCCCTAACCATCGGTGGAGCAGCCCTGCTCATAGTTGTTTCCGTAGCGCTTGAAACAATGCGCCAGATTGAATCACAATTAGTAATGAGGGAATATGAGGGATTTCGTTCATGACAAAGACGGTCGGCACCTTTAATTTCATATTTATAGGGCGTTCCGGGAGCGGTAAGGGAACTCAGTCGGAGCTGCTCAAGAAAGTATTGGAAACGAGATATGGCGACGGAAGCGTTTTTTATTTCGCTACTGGAGATTGCTTCAGAAATTTGACGACGCAACCGGCTCTTTATACCGGCAAGCTTGTGGCGGAGAAAGTTCTGAAGTCTGGCAATAAGGCGCCTGACGCTTTAACCATCTGGTGTTGGGCAAAAGAGTTTGTCAATCGCGTTCATCCAGAACAGCACATGATTTTAGACGGAACTCCGCGGACTGTTTTAGAAGCGAAAGCAATAGATGAGTTGATGGTTTTTTATGACCGCGAGAAGGTATTTCCGATATGGCTTGATGTAAGTTATGAATGGGCGTATGAACGTTTGATCGGCAGAGGAAGAGGCGATGATTCTCCGGAGACGATTAAAAACCGTCTGGCGTATTATCCCAAATATGTTGAACTCACGGTCAAGTATTACCAGGAAGAAAGTTCAAATAAACTTATTAGAATAAATGGCGAGCAGACGATTGAAAAAATCCATCAAGACATCGTGTCGGCTTTTGGCTTGCGATGATGATGATGATGAATATCTCCATAAAAAGCGTCAAAGAGATTGAGATAATGCGCGTAGCCGGCAAAATATTGGCCGGCATTATTAAATCGGTGAAGGCGGCGGCGCGGCCCGGAGTTTCGCTTAAGGAACTGGACTCGCTTGCGGAAAAATTAATCAGAGAAGCCGGATGCAAACCGGCTTTTTTAGGTTATCGTCCCGAAGGCGCGGCCAAGTCGTATCCCGCTTCAATATGCGCGTCCATAAATGAGGTTGTTGTTCACGGAATTCCTGGCAAATACGTTCTCAAAGACAGAGATATTCTCAAACTTGATTTTGGGCTTATTTATCCGCCAATCAACGGTTTTAACGTTGACTCCGCCACCACCGTCGCGGTGGGGAAAATAAATAGAACCGTCGAACGTTTTATTGAAGTTACAAGACAAGCGCTCGCGAGAGGAATTGAACAGGCGAAAGTCGGCAATCATCTTGGCGACATAGGATGGGCAATCCAAAGTTATGTTGAGAGCGAAAAATTTTCCATAATAAAAGAATTAACAGGGCACGGCATCGGTCGCATTTTGCACGAAGATCCACCGGTTTACAATTACGGCAGGGCCGGAACCGGAGTATTGTTGCAATCCGGGATGACGTTTGCGATAGAACCGATGGTTTCTGCCGGAAGCGGAGAAGTTGTCCAACGCCCCGACGATAGTTTTGCGACGAAAGACGGCAGCATAAGCGCGCATTTTGAACACACAATCGTGATTACAGCTCGCGGTCCGGAAATTTTGACTTAAAGTATAGCACACCTCACCCGTCCTGCTCTGAAGAAGTCACCGCCCATATTCCGACTTTGATCGCTGTCGGGGGGAGGATAAAGGGCGCGATCTCGTTCTTCCACGAAACAAGACTGGACATAGCTTGGTTTGGGATATAGGCGGGATTCTCGTCAACTTCACGCTCATTATCATTCGCGGAAGTTGCGAGACTCTATGAATTTTTGCAAACAAAAACACCGAGCACTCAATGCGTTGAGTGCTTGGTGTTTTTGCTGTTTACGTGCTACATCGACGTTCCGCCTCCTTTGTTTTCCATCACGAAAGAAGCGGCGACCCCTGCGATTGCCAATCCTACAACAACCATAGTCCATTGATGGACATTGGCCGTCAACCCAAGCCACGGCATCACGGCAACTAAAAGGCCTAATGCTACATTAACCCAATGTTTCCACATGGTGTTTTTTTATACCTTATTCGACCTTGAGTTAATCATAGCATTTATTTACAGCCAAGGTTATCCACACGCTGAAATAGCTAAATAACCGTGCTGCCGGGCTTGGATTCGAACCAAGATAACATGCTTCAGAGGCATGTGTCCTACCATTAGACGACCCGGCATTGTGTGTTTAATATTGTATTGATATAATAAAATTTAAGATGCAAAAAAGCAATTTACGAGATGGACAAGATATAGTTGTGAATTATAATGCTGGATAGAAAATCTCAAATTGATAAAATTCTTGCTACTCCGCCGGAAAAAATATCCATAATAAACCTGGTGGATGAGATTATTTCCCACGCTTTTGAAACGCGCGCTTCGGATATACATCTTGACCCGGAAGAGGATAGGCTGATTGTCAGGTTCAGAATAGACGGAGTTCTTCATAGATTGTTTATTATTTCTAAAGAACTTCAGCCGGAAATTATTTCACGTATTAAAGTTATGGCCGGTTTGCGAACCGACGAGCATCAATCGGCGCAGGACGGCAGATTTCGAAGCGCGGTGAAAGATGCCCGTTTTGACATACGCGTATCTATTGTTCCGACTTATTATGAAGAAAACTTGGTCTTGCGCCTTTTGGCGGAACAGGGTCAGGAATTTATTTTGAAAGAAATTGGATTTTCAGAACGCGACCTTAAAATACTTGAACGCGCCATCAAAAAGCCGTATGGAATGATTTTGGCCACCGGACCCACCGGTTCTGGAAAAACAACGACCCTTTATACTATTTTAAAAATTTTAAATACGGAACAGATTTCGATAATAACCATTGAAGATCCGATAGAGTACTCGCTTGATGGAGTCAATCAGATTCAGGTTAATGCTCAAACCGGGCTAACTTTCGCGAACGGTTTACGCTCTATTTTGCGACAGGACCCCAATATAATTATGGTGGGAGAAATTCGCGATATTGAAACAGCGGCAATAGCCGTAAACGCCGCCTTGACCGGTCATTTGTTGTTATCAACGTTGCATACAAACGATGCCGCTACGACTCTGCCGCGTCTTCTCGACATGAAGGTGGAGCCGTTTTTGATAGCGTCAACGGTCAATATTGCCATAGGTCAGCGTTTGGTTCGTAAACTTTGTCAGAATTGCAGAAAGAAACATAAATTGACCATTTCCGAGATTCAAAATTTATCCTCTTCCGTATCGGCAGATATTTTAGACGCGTTGAAAAATAAATCTGTTTTTAACGGTGTAGGTTGCGACAAATGCAATAATAGCGGATTTATCGGCAGAATCGGCATTCATGAAGTTCTGGAAGTAACTCCCGCGATACAAGAGGCGATCATTAAACATTTTAGCGCGTCTCAAATAAAAGAAATCGCGGTTAATGAGGGAATGACCACGATGCTGGAAGATGGATTTAAAAAAGTCGTTGGCGGAATTACAACGATAGAAGAAGTTTTAAGAGTGATGCATGAATAATAGAAGAACTAAAGATATATAGAATGCGTCGTCCACTATTTCTACATATACCGCTTTCGGAGAGAATTCTTTTCGCCAAACACTTGTCCATTATGGTGAAAACTGGAATGACTTTGCTTGGCAGTTTGATGCTGATTAAAAAACAAATGCGTTCAAAATCGTTCATTTACGTTTTGGAAAAAATAATTGCCGACGTTGAAGGCGGACAATTTTTATCGCAGAGCTTGAAAAAGTTTGAGCGTTTGTTCAGTTCGATTTTCGTCAATGTCATAAAAATAGGTGAAACTAGCGGTACTCTGTCCGACAATCTCGCTTATTTGTCTTTGGAATTGCAAAAAAAACGGGCGCTTCGCCAGAAAGTGCGTTCTGCTCTTATTTATCCCTCTGTCATTCTTTTAGCCACACTCGGCGTTACCGGAATCCTCGCGTTTTTTGTAATGCCGAGAATAACCCCGATTTTTTTGACTTTGAAAGTAACTTTGCCGTGGACTACCAGATCTTTGATAGCCACTTCAAGTTTTTTGTTTGAATATGGCATTTACGTATTGCTTGGCGTAACGGCATTGACCTCGGTTTGGTTTTTACTTCTCCGTTTTTTTACGCAATTTCGTTTTTTTACGCATCGACTCATCCTTGCAACTCCTTTTATTGGTTCGGTTTCACGAATGGCCAATCTCGCGGAATTTACGCGCACCCTCGGTTTGCTTTTAAAAAGCGGAACCAAAATAGTGGAAGCAATTCAAATTACCGCAGATAGCATGAGAAATCTCGTTTATCGCGAAGCGCTTATGGAGGCGAGTGAAACTATTAAGCGGGGAGAGCTTTTGCATGTTTACCTTTCGAAGCGCGAAGATTTATTTTTTTCCACTGCCTCCAGAATGATTGAGGTCGGTGACGCGACAGGAACGCTTGAAATCAATTTATTTTATCTCGCCGATTTTTACGAAAATGAAGTGGATGAAACAACCAAAATAATGTCCAGCGTTTTGGAGCCGGCAATGCTTCTGATTATGGGCATAATCGTCGGTTTCGTAGCGGTTTCAATAATCACGCCAATTTATGAAATTACACAGACGTTGCGATAATTTTTTACTTTAGTTTTCAAGCGACCAAAGCAGCATTTGCGATTCGCCGTTTAAGCATCCATCGTGGTCAAATCCGTTTACAATCATTTTATTTTCCGATGATCCGGAAATTTTATTATTGTTGTAATAATCGCCCTGAACCCCGGCATATATGCCGGGAGGAACATTACAGCCGAAACGGATCGCGCCGCTTCCCCAATAATTGTAGTCGTATTTCCCTTTCCACGGCGTAAACCGAGGCCATTCGGGAATATACGGTCCTTTCCAGCGTTCCTGCACAAGCGTTTCCCAATTAGTAGGACAGTGGTTACAGTTGGTTCCCGGCGAAGCAAATCCGCCCGGTGGCGGCTCACCGGCTTCTTCGTCCGCGTTCCACGGCAACGGGCGCACAAAGCCCGGATCCCACCCGCGGTTCACATCTGGAGGGAAAAACCCCATGTCAATGAAATAAAATTCCGTGGCGACCGTCAGCACTCTTTGCCGTTGTCCAGCTTCCACCGTTTTGGAAGTTTCCAGAAATGAGATCAAAAAAGGGAAAACAATCCCAATCAGAATGCCAAGAATCGCTATGGATATCAATATTTCAAGGAGTGTGAACCCTTTCATACTTTAAATATTAGCGTTAAAATTAGTTTAATGGCAAGAGGATTTACTATTATGGAAATCATAATAACGGTAGGCATTTTGTTCATATTGCTTGCGTCCGGTTTTTTCATCAGCTCAGGATTTTACCGAAGCTACGCACTGACATCGGAGCGCGATTCATTTGTAAGCATATTGCGCAAAGCGCGTTTTAGCGCGATGAACAATGTTTTGGAATCTCCGCACGGCGTTTTTGTAAACGACAGCAGTTACGTTATTTTTGCCGGACAATCATATGCCTCTCGAGACGTTCAGTTTGATGAGATTATATCCAGGTTTGTGTTTATAAACGTATCCGGGCTGACCGAGGTCGTATTCTGGCCATTGAGCGCAAATTCCAGTTCGTCCGGAATCGTAACGTTAAGCGACGGCGCGCGAGAAACTATCATAGAAATAAATGAAGAAGGGAGAATTGGCTGGTAATAAGGGTCAGAGCGTCTTGGAGATTTTAATTGCTTTGGGCGTGATTATCGTAAGTGTTTCCGCCGCGAGTATGATTTTTTTCGGCGCCCAATCTTCAGTTGTTGACGCGCAATTGAGCGGTGAGGCCGCGTATCTCGCGAAAGAAGCGATTGAAACGGCGCGCGCCGAAGCAAGAGGCGACTTTAATTCTTTAACATCGTCTTCTTCCACCAAGAATGAATTTTTAACGGAAACAACAATTGAAGACGTTGACGACAATACCAAGCGCGTAACAACGCGCGTGAGCTGGCAAACCGACCCGCTGCGCGAACAGGAAGTTGAATTGGTTACTTACGTTACCAGATGGCGCGACGTTGTGCCTCCGCCGGACACGGGGGATACCGGAGGCGGAGGATTGAGCGGCGACTGGCAAAATCCGCGCACTTTGGGTTCAATTGATCTTGGTCCCGGAAATCAAGCAACCGATCTTGATGTTGTCAATAAGATTGTTTATATAAGCGCCGAGGCTTCCGCGGAGGCTAAACCGGATTTTTTCATAATTGACGCAACAAACGGCCAGAATCCCTTTGTTGTTTCTAGTCTTAACACGGGACCGTCTCTTAATGCCGTGGATGCGAGTTTGAATTACGCATATGTTGGCAACAAGGAAGCTGATAGGGAATTGCAGATAATAAACATAAGCAATCCTTCCAGCCCGTCTCTTATTGTTTCTTACGCGGTGCCGGGCATTGACGATTCTTCGTCTAAAGGCACCGCGGTGTTCTACACCAACAACAAAGTTTATCTTGGCACCAATAAAGTAGTGGGGCCGGAATTTCATATTATTGACGTATCCAATCCGGGTTCTCCTCAGCTTCTCGGTTCGTACGAAGTAGATGATAACGTCAACGACATTTACGTAAGAGATGGCCGAGCTTATCTGGCGACTGATTTGGGCGGCGCTGGCCTTATTATTCTTGGCATAGACAACCCTTCCAGCATAACTTTTTTGGGTCAAGGTTTTTCAAGCGACACGAACAGCGTCGTTAATATAAACGGCTCTCTAACCGTTATCGGTCCGGCTCAAGATTTTTATACGGTTGATACAAGCAATCCCGCGAATATCACGACTTTGGGATCAATCAATATAGGCAATATTATGAATGACATGATTAACCGCGATTACCTTGTTTTTCTGGCTACATCAAACAGCAACCGTGAATTTCAGGTTATAAACATTTCTAACCCCAATAATCCAACGTTGCACTCTTTCTTTAATTTTTCTCAAGTCGCCACCGGCGTTGATTATGAAGACAACCTGGTTTATGTTTCGGTGCGCAGTAACGACGCTTTGAGAATCATAACTTCAAGTCCATGAACAAAGGATTCACGCTGATAGAGACAATTATTTATACGGCGTTGTTATCGATTATCATAAGTTCGGTTTTATTGATAGTGTATCAAATGCTTGAGGGGCGTTATCGTCTCGGCGCTTTGATAGAAGTGTCGGAGGAGGGGCGTTTTTTGATGGGCAAAATAAATTGGGCGCTTGACGGACTTGACGCGGTTATTGAGCCGCCATTGAACGCGACATCCTCGGCTCTTTCAATAAATAAACTAAATTTTTCGCCAAACCCGATTATGATTTACGCGTCCGGAACCGAAGCGTTTATTTCTTATGGAGGCGGGGAGTCAATGGCATTAAACAGCGAAAGTGTTTTGATACGCGACTTGCTTTTCAGGTATTTTGAATCCGGCAACGTTTCGGCGGTTGAAGTTTCTTTTGACGTTGAATATCGACCAAGGGAGCAAATAACGATTTATGGCGCGCGCACATCGTTAAAAACAACCATATATGCGAGAAAATAAGGGATACATAGCCATTACTTCGGCGATTATTATAATGGCATTGATTTTGACGGTAGCCGGAGTTGTCAGTTTTTCTTCTTACTTCAACCGCTCGGGCTCTCTCGGCGCTTCTTTAAAAGAACGCAGTCGTGCTTTCGCGGAGGCCTGCGCCGACCATGCTTTGCTTAAGCTCGCGCTGGACGATTCTTACGGCGGAAATGAAGCGGTTTTTGTTACGCCGTCTGAGTCGTGCGAAATTTTGCAAATTGAAACTGCGGGTTCTCAAAAAACCATTAAAACAACAGCCGTCGTAGAAAAAACAACCACCAACATAAAAGTAATAACGTCCGTTCAGCCGCTTACGGTGATTTCGTGGGAAGAAGTTCCAGAACACTGATTGTGGATAACATAGGGTTTATTTTGTGATATTATTAGAGAAAGGTCGGTCTAACTATTTTTTTAAGATTATGAAGAAAACACAAGGTTTTACGCTCATTGAGCTTTTGGTAGTAATCGGAATTATAGCCATATTGGCGGCGGTTGTTATTATCGCTTTGAACCCGGCTAGGCAGTTTTCTCAAGCTAGGGATGCGCAGCGCTGGTCCAACGTAAACGCGATTTTGAACGGAGTTGGCCAAAATATTGCCGACAATAGGGGTATTTTCACTTGCGCTGCCGGAGCTATTCCGACGACTACGGCAACAAGAATGGTTGACGCGGTTACTGATCCTGCCGGTTATGATATCGGCTCATGTTTGGTTCCGACCTATCTGCCGCAAATGGTTGTTGACCCCCTTGATGGTTTGTGGACTTCCGACACAGTTTACGATACGGCATATAACGTTCAAAGGGATGAAACAACCGGAAGAATTACCGTGAATGCTCCTTCGGCTGAGATTGAAACGTCAATATCAGTTACCAGATAAATTAAAGGAAAACAGGGGTTTTTCCCTCCGCCTGGATTTTTTTCAGGCGGAGTTTTTTGTCTACGATTTCAGCTTCCAATAATTTGGTCCTTTTGCCGTTTAGCATGGTCCATGCCCCCGGTTCTGGATTTAATGCGCGGATTTTTCGTTCAATCTCAACGGGATTGTCTTTTTCTAAGTCAACAAACGCGTCTTCTGTCGTGAATTTTTTTGTATATGTCGCTTCGGCTTCATTCTGCGGTTGTGGTTTGATTTCGCCGTTAACAAATTTCGGCAATGCTTCAACAAGTAAATCTCCGCCCAAATTCGCCAACTTTCTTTGTGTCTTTTCATAATTCATAATTCTTAATTCATAATTCAGTTCTCGCTTCGCGAGAACCGGCCCGTGGTCAACTTTTTCATCAATAAGATAAAGAGTTAGTCCGGTTAATTCGTCACCCTTCAGAATCGCGGTTTGAATCGGAGACGCGCCGCGATGTTTCGGCAAAAGAGAGGGATGGACGCCCACAAACTTGGCGGGCAAGGTGTCAAGAATTACTTTGGGGATAATTTTGGCGTATGCCGCGACTACCGCGAAATCGATGCCGCCAAGTTTGTTAATTTCCAATTTCCAATTCCCAATTCCCAAACTTTCCGGTTGCCAAACCCTTATACCATGTTTTTCAGCCACAATTTTGGTTGACGGCGCGGTAATCACTTTTTTGCGTCCCATCGGACGGTCTGGGTTGCATACTGCGACAGCAGGAATATAGTCGGCGCTTATTAGTTTTTCCAATATTATTGCTGCGAATTCGGGAGAACCGAAAAAAATATATTTCATCTTGTCGCATCACTCGTTATTTTGTGAAGATTTTTGGCTTTGTCTATGAATAAGTCGCCGTCTAAATGGTTAACTTCGTGCTGGAACACCCGTGCTAGCAGTCCCCAAGCTTTAATTTTTATTTTCCGGCCGTTCTGGTCATAGCCGCTCAAAGTTACTCTTTCCGGCCGCTCAACTTCGCCGTAAATTTCCGGAACGCTGAGACATCCCTCTTCAAAATTCGTTTTTTGAACAGACATTTTTTCAATTATCGGATTGAAAATAGCGTAAAATTTCATGCCGCCTTTCGCGTTCGGAACCTGCGCCACGAAAAACTTGGCGTCCATGCCGATTTGATTTGCCGCGAGCCCGATTCCGTGCGCGCCCTTCATTCGCGTTCGCATGTTTTCAACCATCTTCTTTATTTCCTTGCGATTAAACCTCGAAAAATCAAAATCAGCGGTTTTTTTGCGCAGAAAGCGCTCACTTTTTTTGTTCTCTATCGTTAGAATCATAAAATACTTTCATAAAATACGCTCCTTTGTTTTTAACGCCTTTTTTCTCCGCGACGCCCTTCGCGACGCGTATGAGCTTTTCGTTGTCATGTTTTTTAGCCAGTTTTATGTATAGCGCTTTATGTTTGCTGTCTTCGAGTATTTCCGCGAGAGAAAGACCGATCATCTGATGTTTTGAGTATATATGCGATGTCTTCGCGCGCTCGCGGAACATTTTCATATATTCTTTCGCGGAGGGCGGTTTCGGTGGCAATTGCGTCATTGTCTACATTATAGTAAAATTAATAGAAATTAGAAATCTGAAAATTATGCCACATAAGATTTTGAAAATAATCGTGGTTGCCGCAATTTTTGTTTTTGTCGGCTTCGCTGTTTTTAATTTAGGAGCGGATTACGGCAAAAAAAGAGGGAGAACAATAATTGTTGAGGGAGTAAAAAACATTGAGTTGTCCGAAAACGTTTCGGCCGATTTCGGTTTGTTTTGGGAAGCATGGAATCAGTTGAAAGAATTTCATATCCGCGGCGAAGAAATTTCCGAAGAGGATTTTATTTATGGCGCGATAGAAGGGTTGGTTGAATCCTTGGACGATTCTTACTCCGTTTTTTTGAATCCTTCCGATGCGGATAAATTTCAAGAGGACATCAACGGCAGTTTCAGCGGCATAGGCGCAGAGATAGGTATACGTGAAAAACGCTTGCTTGTTATTTCTCCTCTTAAAGATTCTCCGGCAGAACGAGCTGGTCTTAAAAGCGGCGATTTTATTTTGCAGATAGACGAAACGTTGAGCGATGGATTGAGTTTGGATGAAGCGGTGAAAAGAATAAGAGGAGAGCGTGGCACTTCGGTTACGCTTTTGATATCGCGCGAGAAATTCACGGAGCCGCGGGAATTTAAGATAACGCGCGAAGATATAGTCGTGCCAACTTTAGATTGGGAGATTAAAGATGGCGGCATAATGTACGTACAGCTTTATAGCTTTAATCAAAATGCCAGCCTCGCTTTTTACGACGCTATGATACCGGCGCTTCAGCGCGGCATACGCGGGATAGTTCTTGATTTGCGAAACAACCCTGGTGGATTTCTTGAAGTGTCGGTGGATTTGGCGGGATGGTTTTTGGAGCGCGGACAATTGGTGGTCGCGGAAGAATGGCGAATGGGAGAAAAACTTGAACTTTTTGCTCACGGGAACGAAGCGTTGAAAAGAATTCCGGTCGTGGCGCTTGTTAATGAGGGTTCGGCGTCCGCTTCGGAGATTTTGGCCGGAGCGTTACGTGACCAGCGCGAGATTAAACTTGTCGGAGCGAAGACGTTTGGCAAAGGCACGGTCCAACAGATTAAGGATTTAAGCGACGGCTCAATAATAAAATTAACTGTGGCACATTGGCTTTTGCCGAGCGGACTGTTGATAGAAGGCAACGGCCTTGTTCCGGACTATGAAGTGGAATTTAAGGAGCTTAACGGCGATACGGACACACAGCTTGAAAAAGCTTTTGAGGTTCTCAAAGCAGAAATCGCTTCGTCCCGCACAATATTCCTTCTACAGTGAGGGTTATCTTGCTTCAAGATATAAAGGGCCTGGGAAGACGCAATGATGTGAAAGACGCAAGCGACGGCTATGCGCGCAATTTTTTGATTTTGAAAGGGCTGGCAAAAGCGGCAACGGACGCGGAAATTAAAAAACTGAATGAAGAGAAATCGCGCCGGAAAGAGAATGAAAACGCGCTAATAATAAAATTGCGCGAATTTGCGTCTCAATTATCAGCCGAATCGCTGGAAATTCGCGTTTCAGCCGGAGAAATGGGCGAGCTCTTTGCGGCGGTAAGCGGCGATAAGATTCTGGAGGAATTGCGGAAAAAATATTTAGAGCAAGCGGACCTGCTGGAAAAAACAAAAATAAAACTTGAAAACCCGATTAAGGCGGTGGGGGAGTACAAGGCGGAGATTGACTTGGGTTTTGGCGTAATAACGGAACTTAATACCCAAGTTTCCAAAACACATTAGCGCGCCGCCTGTGGCCTTGCTGCCAGAGAGTAGGACGGGTGAGGTTATATAGAGAAATACAGGCGGCGCGATTTAAACTACGTTTACAACTTTTGCGTGGCGTCTGGAGCCGTCAAAGTTGAGTTTGTTTTTGTTGGAAAATTTGACCGTACCGTTTTTAGCGGCGTAAAGAGTATCGTCGCCCGCGCGTTTGACATTTTCTCCGGGCAGATATTTGGTGCCGCGCTGACGCAAGATTATTTCCCCCGCGCGCACAAAAGCGCCGTCATTTCTTTTGACACCAAGCCGTTTGGATATTGAGTCGCGGCCTAATTGAGTTGAGCCGCCGGATTTAGTATGAGCCATTTTAGTTAGAATCTAGAATATAGAATATAGCAATATAATATTGTACAATAATAATAATGTCAACTCAAAAGCTTATTTTGGATGTAGAAACGGTGGGTGTGGATTTTGAAACCTTGGACGCAGTGTCACAAAAGCAGATGTTGCGTTATTTTGAACGTTACGCCGACAGCAGTGAAGAGGTTGAAACGGCGAAAGACAGCTTGGGTTTGTGGCCTCTTACCGGCGAAGTAGTGGCAATAGGTATCTTAAATCCCGATACAAACAAAGGCGCCGTGTATATCAACGCCAAAGGAGAGGATTTGCCGGAAGAACTTGAGCCCGGCGTTGTTATTGAAACAGGCGATGAAACGACCATTCTTAAAAAATGGTGGGAAACCGCGAACGCTTACAATTATTTAATCACTTACAACGGACGCGGATTTGATATCCCATTTTTAATGGTGCGTTCCGCGATTAACGGCATACGACCGACAAAAAACTTTCTTTCAAACCGCTATCTTACCAGCCAGCAATACGGAGCCATTCATGTTGATTTGCAAGACCAGATGACTTTTTACGGCGCGATGCGGAAAAATTTTTCTTTGCATTTCTGGTCAAGGGCTTTCGACATAAAAAGCCCGAAGGAAGAAGGAGTGAGCGGCGAAGACGTAAAAGGTTTGTATAAGGACAAGAAATTTCTTGAAATAGCCAGATATAATTTAGGCGACCTAAAGGCGACAAAAGAACTTTATTTAAAATGGAACCAATATCTAAATATTTAAACGTTTAAATATTTAAATATCATGTTATTAATAAAAAACGTTCAAATTATTGACGGAACCGGCAAGGAGTCGTACAAGGCCGACGTTATTGTGAAAGACGACCATATATCCGCCATAGGCAATTTTGCTTCAAAGAAATTTGGAGAAATTATTAACGGCAATGGCGCGTATCTTTCTCCAGGGTTTATAGACGTTAACTCTGACTCGGACCACTATCTTACTTTATTTACAAATCCTGAACAGCAGGACTTTTTACTTCAGGGAGTAACCACGATTATCGGGGGAAATTGCGGCGCGTCGCTTGCGCCGCTCACGCAAGGAGATCCGCGTTCTTTACGCAAATGGGCCGACACAAATTTAATAAACGTCGGTTGGCATTCAATGGCGGAATTTTTGGAGATTATGGAAAAAAGGCGATTGGGCGTAAATTTTGGAACTTTGGTTGGACATTCAACCATAAGACGAGACATTATCGGAGAAGACATCCGTGATTTGACGGATAAAGAATTGGCTGTTTTTAGCGCGGTTTTGAAACGTTCTTTGAAAGAAGGCGCTTTTGGGATGTCCAGCGGTTTGGGCTATGTTCATTCGCGATTAACTCCATATTATGAATTGAAAGAACTTGCCGCGCTGGTCGCCGAATACGGCGGAGTTTACGCCACTCATCTTAGAAACGAAGAAGATAAACTCGTTGGTTCCGTTAAAGAAACATTGGAGCTTGCCGCGGAAACCGGCGTTACAACGATTATAAGTCACTTCAGGCCCTTGAAGGGATTTGAAAAAGAATTCGCCGAAGCGATACTCTTAATTGAAAAGCGCGCCGTGGACTTGAATGTTTTTTTTGACTCTTACCCAAGCGATAGAAGCATTATGACGATTTACCGTCTTTTGCCGGAATGGTTTCAGAGCGGCGGTTTTGAGATTATGGCGCGCAATATTTTAAAGCCGTCAATTCGCGAACGCCTTACAAAGGAATTGTCAGGATTGAACGGCGAAGATATTACGATAGCGCAGGCGTCCGGACACGAATTTCTCGTCGGTAAAACTCTGAACGAATTCGCCGCCAACCGTGAAATTGGAGTTGGCGAGGCGCTTGTTGAGCTTATAGACCTAACTGGCTTTAAAACCATTGTCTTGTATAAGAATATAAATATTGAGCCGCTGAAAAAGGCCTTCTCCAGCCGGCATGCTTTAATAGCGTCAAATAGCGCGAGTTTTCTTCCCTCGTCTAAAGTCGCAAGGTTGGAACGTTCCACGAATATTTTCACAAAATTTATTTTTATGGCGGAAAAAGACCGTGCAGATGGGCAGGTAGGCGGGATTTTCAAGCTTGAAGAGGCGATAAAAAAAATTACTTCCGTGCCGGCATCTATTTTTGGACTGAAGAAGCGTGGCAGAATCGCCGAAGGAAATATTGCCGATATCGCGATTTTTAAAGACGGGGAAATAAAGCATGTCATCGTCGGCGGTAAAACGGCGGTGAAGGACTCCAATCTTCAAAACGTAACAGCCGGTAAAATTTTGAGACATGAAGAAAATTGATTACGTTATATTGTTTTGCGTTTTCGCGCTCACGGTTATCGGATTGGTTACTCTTTCGAGCGCTTCTTCGGATATCGGAAGGGTAAAATTTGGCGACAGTTATCATTATCTCAAAAATCAGCTTATGTACGGGCTGGGGTTGGGATTAGTTGGTTTTTTTTCCGGATTATTTTTTTACTACCGTTCTTATCAAAAATTCGCGCATTTTTTCCTGTTGGCGAGCGTTGGTTTGTTGGCTCTGCCGATTTTTACACCGCTCGGATTTACGGCTGGCGGCGCGACGCGATGGATTGAGATAGGCTCGTTGACCTTTCAAACATCGGAAGTCGTAAAGATTTTTTTTATAATTTATATGGCGGCGTGGCTGCTTAAAAAGCCGAAACTTATTCCCTTTTTGGCGGTGAACGCGGTTATTGTCGGATTGCTTTTGGCTCAACCGTCAACCGGAACCGCGGTTATTTTGATGTTTTCTGTTTTTATAATGTATTTTATAAGCGGGATTCCGTTTAGATATATTGGGGCACTTTTAATGGTCGGAATTGTCGGCGCGTTGTTTGCTTTTGTTTCTTCGGATTACCGTTGGAACCGCATAGCGAGTTTTTGGAATCCGGAACAATATGAACAAACTTATGCTTTTCAGGCGGGGCAAGCGCTTATCGCTATCGGGTCGGGCGGATTAACCGGCGTCGGATACGGCCAGTCCAGCATAAAATACAGCTCTCTGCCGGAAACAATCGGCGACTCAATTTTCGCGGTGTTCGCGGAAGAGTGGGGTTTTGTCGGTGCTTCGGCGCTTGTGGCCATTTTTCTTCTTTTGGCTTTCCAAATAATTTATATTGCCAAAAAAACAAGCGACCAATTCGGCAGATCAATCTTGATTGGATTCGCTTGTTTAATCAGCGCGCAGGCATTCGTAAATATGGCGGCGATTTCGTCTTTGATACCGTTAACCGGAGTTCCTCTGCCTTTTATAAGTTACGGCGGAACCGCGTTGGCTGCGTATTTGACCATGTCGGGAATCATTCTTAATATTTCAAGATACGCTAGATGATTAAATTTCTAAATTCTAATTTCTAAACAAATCCCAATGACCAGAATAAGAATAGCATTAACAGGCGGGGGGAGCGGGGGACATATATATCCCTTGATTGCCGTCGTGGAAGAACTACAATTTTTAGCCGTCACCTTGGGAATGGAGCTGGATATACGTTATTTTGGCGACCCAGGCGAATATAAAGAGCTTTTTGCCGCGAACGGCATCCGGATAACTCGCGTTGCGTCCAGCAAACTGCGCCGTTATTTTTCGATTATGAACGTACTTGACGCGTTCAAGTTTTTTATCGGCATCATTCAGGCATGGTGGAAAATATTTTTCTTTATGCCTAACGTTATTTTTTCGAAAGGCGGTCCCGGAGCTTTGCCGGTTATTTTAGCGGGGCGTTTTTATCGCGTCATGGTCGTCATACATGAATCCGATTCAATTCCCGGTAGAACAAATTCTATTTCCGCCAAATTCGCGGCAAGAATAGCCGTTTCTTTCTCTTCTGCCGCCAAATATTTTCAAGAGCGCGGATTTCAAAATACGGCTTTGACCGGCAATCCGGTAAGGCCGAGTATTTTTAAAAACATACCTTCACAGAACTATGCGAAAGATTCACTCGGATTTGATTCTTCTTTGTCGCTTATTTTGGTTCTTGGCGGTTCACGTGGCGCTCTTCATTTAAACAATTTCGTCGTTGATAATATGCAAACGTTTACGGCAAAATATCAAGTTTTGCATCAGACCGGCATTAAACATTATAGTCGAGTTCTGGAACAGACCAAGAGCATGGCTGGGCCGCGGTATAAAGCCGTCGCGTATTTTGACGATATTAAAACAGTACTTTCCGCGGCGGATTTGGTCGTGTCGCGCGCTGGAGCCGGTTCAATATTTGAAATTGCCGCGTTCGGCAAACCCGCAATTTTGGTGCCCCTACCGGAAGATGTGGTCGGCGGACATCAGATTAGGAACGCTTATGATTTCGCGAACAGCGGAGCGGCAATTGTTATTGAGGAAGAAAATCTTTTGAACAGCATTTTTATCGCTCAAGTGAATAAAATTCTTGATGACCCGGCAAAAAAAACAGAAATGTCCGAAGC
This sequence comes from Candidatus Wolfebacteria bacterium RIFCSPLOWO2_01_FULL_45_19, assembly GCA_001793855.1. Classification (GTDB taxonomy): domain Bacteria; phylum Patescibacteriota; class Minisyncoccia; order UBA6257; family GWB1-45-9; genus GWB1-45-9. Next base: position 91,233 of record MGIR01000001.1, read on the forward strand.
GTCAAAGCAATTTTTCAAGCCAAACGCCGGCCGCGTCATAGCCGAAGAGATATTGAAATTGGCTGGCAGAGATTGACATTTTATATCAATATCCTATATCCTAAATTCTATATTACCCTGTAAAATGTTGGCTATTAAATTAAAAAGAATAGGTAAAAAACATCAGGCGGCTTATCGCGTAGTCGTTGCCGAGAAGCGTTCTAAATTGGGAGGGCGCTATGTTGAAGATCTCGGCTGGTTTAATCCGCATACCGATGAAATGTTAATCAATAAAGAACGAGCCGCATATTGGATTAAAAACGGCGCTCAGCCCACCGACCGCGTGCTTCGTCTCTTGACACCAAGAACCAAGTAAGCTATGTTTTTAAAAAAAGTTCTTTCCAATCTTTGATGAGGAGTGCGGCATGAGAGCATTGAAGCAAACCGTATTGGCTTTTTTCTTTACCATGGCAATGTTTGCCGTTTCCGGCACGAACGCGCAAGTTCCGGACGTGAGCATTCGGAAGAATTGCGAGGTGGTCTTTATCGACCCCAATTTTGGCGTTGAGATAAAAAGATGCGTCACAGAAGCCAATGAATTTGGCGCGTATCTTACGGCATACGGTGAGCTGGTTTATGTCCACGAACACCGGCTCGTCAACGACAAAGTCGTTTTCTACAATGCCCTCAAAACTCAGGATGGAAACTGGGTTGAAGACGTAAGCGAAGAAGAAGACCGCGATTTTGAAGATAAACCCGCCGAGGGTGGATACCAAAATGGCTTTACCATTTCCATAACGGACGACAATGGCAAGATTGTCGCTAGCAGATTTTTGGCTCCAAAGAGGAAATAGAAAAAATACCAATTACTTAAAACAAAGGTCCTTAACACGGGCCTTTTTTTGTTTTATATTTAGAAATTATGGCGATTGAACTTGAGAAGGCATATGACTCCAAAAAAACCGAAGATAAAATTTATAAACTTTGGGAAGAGTCCGGTTTTTTTGATCCCGATAATTTAGCGCAGGACGCAAAAGAGCCGTTCGTGATAATGATGGCGCCACCGAACGTGACCGGTTCTTTGCATATGGGACACGCGCTTGAAAATACGATATCCGACATTCTTATCAGATGGAAGCGGATGAAAGGTTTTCGGACATTGTGGCTACCCGGCACCGATCATGCCGGCATTGCCACGCAAAACGTGGTTGAAAAAGAACTGCGTAAACAAGGGCAATCGCGGCATCAGCTCGGCAGAGAAAAATTTTTGGAGAAGGTTTGGGAATGGAAAGAAATATATGGAAACATAATTTTAGAACAGCTTAAAAAACTCGGTGTTTCCGCGGACTGGTCGCGGACAAGATTCACGATGGATGACGATTATCGCAGAGCGGTTGAGGCGGCGTTCGTCCATTATTACGGAAAGGGCCGAATTTATCGCGGCGAACGAGTAATAAATTGGTGTCCGCGCTGCCGTACTTCGTTATCAGATTTGGAGGTTGAGTACAAAGAAGAGGCCGGAAAGTTATGGTATATAAAATATTCTCTTGCAGAGGATTCCAGATTCCAGATTCCAGATTCTAAATTTATAGTTGTCGCTACGACTCGGCCGGAGTCAATGCTTGGTGACGCGGCGGTAGCGGTTAATCCAAAAGATAAGCGCTATAAAAATTTGATCGGACAAAAAGTCAATCTGCCGCTTGTGAATCGTGAGATTCCAATAATCGCCGATTCGGCGGTTGATATGAAATTTGGCACCGGAGCGATAAAAGTTACGCCGGCGCACGATTTATTGGACGCGGAGATAGCGTTTCGTCACAATTTGCCGAATTATCAAGTAGTCGGCGAGGATGGAAAAATGACCGAAAAAGCCGGAGAAATTTGCAGAGGTTTAACGACGAAAGAGTGCCGTGGAAAAGTAGTTTCACTACTGGAAGAACTTGAACTGATTGAGCGTATTGAGGATTACGTTCATAACGTCAGCGTATGTTCGCGGTGTGGCAACGTTATAGAACCGCTTCTGAGCAAGCAATGGTTTTTGAAAATGGACGAACTTGCTCAATACGCTATAGACGCTGTTAAAAATAAGAAAGTGAAAATTATTCCCAAAAATTTTGAAAAACCTTATTTTGACTGGCTGAATAACATAAAGGACTGGTGCATATCGCGACAAATTTGGTGGGGCCACCAACTACCTGTTTGGCAATGCAAATGCCAAACAGGTAGAATTTCGAATTTGGCACATCAAAAACCCGAAGATATTTTTGTTGTCTCATCCGTAAAGCCAAAACAGCAGTGTTCGAAATGCAAATCTCATTATGAAAGGGTTTTTGATGTGCTTGATACCTGGTTTTCTTCCGCGCTTTGGCCATTCGCGACCTTGGGTTGGCCCTTTGGCGTGGCTCAGGGTAAACCCGGCGATTTAGAAAGATTTTATCCCGCAAATATCATTACCAGCGCGCGCGACATTCTTAATCTTTGGGATGCGCGGATGATTTTTTCTGGAATGGAATTTATGGGCAAATCGCCTTTCTCTCATCTTATTATTCACGCCACAATCTTAACTAAAGAAGGCAAACGGATGTCCAAGAGTTTGGGCACGGGTATTGATCCGCTTGATTTAATAGAACGATACGGCGCCGATGCGCTTCGTTTTGGATTGATTTGGCAGATGATGGGGCATCAGGATATCAGGTGGGATGAAACCGCTGTTGTCGCGGGAAAAAAATTCGCGAACAAACTTTGGAATGCCAGCAGGTTTGTTTTGGGACGTATTCCGGAAGACGCGAAACTCAAAATACCTCCGCTGGCGAGTATGACTTTGGCAAAACGTGAAACGGATGAAGCCGGTAAAAAAATTCTGAGAGAAGCGCTTAAAACAAGAAAACAAGTTGAAAAACATATGGAAAAATATCAATTCGGACACGCCTTGCGTGAAATTTACGATTTTTTTTGGCACAAATACTGCGACGTTTATCTGGAAGAATCAAAAAAGCTTGACGACAACCATATCGTCCTCGTCGGCGTTTTGGCGGAATCGCTTAAAATGCTGCATCCGTTTATGCCTTTCATAACCGAAGAAATTTACCAAAAAATGCCTTTGCAAGAAAAAACTCTTTTGATGATTGAGAGATGAGAGATCCGGATGATATATGTTAAAATATATATGTGATATTATTTGCGATAATTTTGGGATTGTTTCCGAGTTTCGCCTGGCTGTTCTTCTTTTTGCGCGAAGACAGCAAAAATCCCGAACCGCGCAATCTTATTGTTTACGTTTTTGTTGCCGGCGCCGCCGTTACTCTGATAGCGATTTATGCTGAGCTTTTTTTTCAAAACGCGATTACCAGTATTGGGTTTGCCGTTTACGGCGCGGCGTCCATGCTTGGTCTGGCTTTTATTGAAGAATTTTTTAAATTCGGCGCCGTGTATTTGACGGTCAGAAAAAGAGCGGAGTTTGACGAACCGGTTGACGCTATGATTTACATGATTGTCGCCGCTCTGGGTTTCGCGGCGGTTGAAAACATCGCGGCTGTCTCGGGAGTGTTTAAAGGAACCGCCTCTCTTGCCGATATTTTCCAAATTACCACCTTGCGTTTCATAGGCGCGACACTGCTTCACTCCCTGGCGTCAGCCGCTCTGGGTTACTATTGGGCGCTTGGCATAGCAAAAAATAAGGTCGTCAAATTTATCGCCATAGGGCTTATCGTGGCCACGCTTTTGCACGCGCTTTTTAACTATTTGATATTAAGTTTTGAGCCGGAGTTTTATCCAACTCTTTTTCTTGTGGCTTTGGCCTTGTTTATTTTTGTGGATTTTGAGAAACTTAAGAGAGTATGATATAATAAAACGTATGGACGAGCAAAATAAAAAATTCTTTGAGGAATTGGCCGGAGCCAGCTCGAGCGAACATATTATTGACCAGGCGCCGCCTAATGATATTGCCGACAGTAGTGACGATGAGCCGGAAGAGCCGAAGGCAATGCTTGTAAAAATGGGTTCGTCAACTTCAACGCGTTCGCGAAAAATCGCCACAACGGTGTCGGGTAACGAAGCCGAATTGCCCGTTTCCCAGCCAAACGTAAACGGCGAGTTTGAAGAAAACGAAGGCCAACTGACGGTTGACATATATCAGACGCTTGATGAGATAGTGATTCAGTCCACCGTCGCCGGAGTGCGCCCGGAGGATCTGGATATCCAGATTACTCCCGAAAGCGTAACCATTCGCGGAATGCGGCAAAGAGAAGAAGAAGTGCGAGACCAGGATTACTTTTATCAGGAATGTTACTGGGGCAGGTTTTCCCGCTCAGTCATACTGCCGCAGGAAATAGACGCGGAAAAAGCTGCGGCAAGTTTGAAAAACGGAGTTCTTATTATACGCCTTCCGAAACTGAACCGTCAAAAAACAAAAAAACTGAAAGTAAAGTTTACGTAAAATGAAAAAGCCGAGCTAATCAGCTCGGCTTTTTGTTTGGTGCGCCTGGAGGGATTCGAACCCCCAATATCTGCTTCGAAGGCAGACGTGATATCCATTTCACTACAGGCGCGTATCTTTTATTATCAGTATAACAGACCCTATCTCAATAATAATCCTCAAACGCGTTGCGAGGATAAATTGAAAATTTCAAGGCCTGCCGACGAAGATGTATAAAATATACTTCAAGGAGGCGTAACGCAGAAATTTTCAATTTAGACCGCAACTCGAAGGGATATTGCAAATTTCATCCATAACTTCGTTGCTCCTCCTCGTAGTGCGCTTGCACAGCTTCGTCGTCGCGCCTTGTTCTGTATAAAATTTGCTAATATCGCGTTAGGAATTATCATTGGGATAGGGTCTAATATCATTAAACCATAAGAATGGAAATTCCAAAAGAAGTAAAACTTATTCAGGATAAATTGACCAAAGCCGGATTTGAGGCCTATCTTGTCGGCGGGTGCGTCCGCGACCTTTTGCTTAAAACCGTTTATGGTGAGCCTGTCGAACCACAGGACTGGGATATTACGACAAATGCGAAACCAGAAGAGCTTATGAAACTTTTTCCGGACAGCGTTTACGAAAATCAGTTCGGCACGGTAGGAGCGAAAACGCGCTCGGAGGACCCGATCACCCGGCTGGTTGAAATAACTACGTTCAGAAAAGAAGGAAAATATACCGACAAGAGGCATCCGGACACAATTGCTTTTGCCGAGACATTGGAAGAGGACTTGTCGCGCCGCGATTTCATCGTAAACGCGCTTGCGATGGATATAAAAGGAAATATCACTGACCCTTTTGGCGGCCAAAAGGACCTAAAGGCTAAAGTTATCCGCGCCGTTGGAAATCCGGAAGAGCGATTTCAAGAAGATGCTCTGCGATTGATGCGCGCGGTGCGGTTTTCGGCGCAATTAAATTTTTCCATAGAAGTCAAAACTGCCGAAGCGGTTAAAAAACACGCCGGGCTTTTGGAATTTATCGCCAAAGAACGTATCGCCGATGAGGTTTTAAAATTGTTGATGACCGAGCGCGCTGCTGACGGTGTTGTGAAAATGTCGGAACTTGGTTTGCTTAAATACGTTTTGCCGGAATTGGCGGAGGGGATTGATATGGAGCAGAACAAGCATCACAAATACACTGTATTTGAGCATAATCTTCGTTCGCTTGAGTACGCGGCTAAGCAAAATTTTCCTCTGGACATTCGTTTGTCAGCGCTTCTCCACGATGTCGGAAAGCCGCGCACTAGAGTATGGAAAAATGACCCGCGTGGCGAAAAAACTTTGAAAGGCAAAAAAGGCGATTGGACTTTTTATCAGCACCAGTATGTTGGAGAAAAAATGGCGTTGCGAATGCTTGACCGTTTGCGTCTCCCTTGCAAACTTACCGAGAAAATCGCCTTGCTCGTGCGTGAGCATATGTTCGTTTACGACCCGGAACTGGTTACGGAAAGGGGGGTGCGTCGTCTTTTGAGACGCGTTGGTTCGGAAAATATGGACGACTTAATGCTTGTGCGCGAGGCAGACCGTATCGGTTCTGGGGTTGCCAAAGCGGTTCCGTATCGCTTGCGGCATCTTAAAGCGATGATAGAACGAGTAAAAAAAGATCCGGTGAGCGTGAAAATGCTTGCGGTGAAAGGAAATGACGTTATGGAAACGCTTAAAATTGAGCCGGGACCGAAAGTCGGCAAGATTCTCAATATTTTGCTTGAAGAAGTTCTTGATAGTCCGGTCTTGAACGATCGCGATAAGCTTGTTGTTCGCGTGCGAGAATTGGCAAAATTGCCGGAAAAAGAACTTGATAAAATGACAGAATTAGCTAAACTTAAAGCTGTGGAAGAGCAAAAATGTACGGAGGAGGAAATAATGAAGAAATTTTTCGTGAAGTAAAAATGGGTTGTAGTATACCGGTAGTACGCGCGTTCGCCCCCACACTCATAACGGGGCATAGTATATCGGCAGTACGCACGCTTCGGGTGCGTGAAGGTTGGGTTCAATTCCCAATGCCCCGAAAGAATGAGTGTGGGGGCAAGGGTGCGTGAAGACCGGGTTCGTTTCCCGGCAGCCCGACAAACAAATGGAATTACAAAAATCTACAAAACAAGAGCGCCGAGAATTACGCCATCAAGAGAAAATGATGGAGCAAAAGCAACGGGCAAGAAAAGAATTTATAAAACGAATTATTTTTTGGTTCTCAATCCTTATCGTTATTGGCGCTTTAATCTTCGGAGTTGCAAAATTTACCAACGCTCCGAGTGGCAGTGACGTTAATAATGATTGGATCAAAGGAAATAGAGAGGCATCTGTTACCATTGTTGAATATAGCGATTTTCAATGTCCCGCGTGTGGCGCGTATTATCCTGTGACAAAACAACTCGTAGAGGAATTCGGCGAAAACATTGCTTTTGTATATCGCCATTTCCCCTTGAGTCAAATTCACAAGAATGCCGAATTAGCGGCGCAGGCAGCGGAAGCGGCCGGCAAACAAAATAAATTTTGGGAAATGCATGATATGATATTTGAAAACCAGAAAGAATGGTCAGACGAGAGAAATGTGAAAGAATTTTTTGTGATGTACGCGGAAGCTCTTAATTTGAACAAAGAACAATTTGTTGCTGATTTTGATTTAAAGGAAGTAATGGATAAGATAAATGCAGATTATAAAAGCGGACTTCGCTACAGCGTGAACGCTGTTCCTACTTTTTTTCTGAACGGAGAGAAATTGCAAAATCCAAGAAATTACGAAGATTTTAAATCCATTATCCAAGAGTATATTTCTCAACAATAATTATGAACCCCGTACTAAAAACTATTTTCATTTCTTCAATTGTCGGCGCCGTTGCCGGTAGCGGCATGACCTTTCTTTTTCAGAATAATCAAAAATCAACCGAACAAGAGCTCATAAAGGAATTCTACGAGATAGAGAATGCCGTTTACGTCAGTCCTCATAGTTTGCGCCAAAAAATGTCCAAAGGGCAGACAGACGGTTATGTTTTAGTGGACTTGCGAAGTAATGAAGAATACGAAAAGGGACATATTATTACCGCAGTGAGTGTGCCTGCCTACAAAGACCCAAATACTTCTGCCTATGACGAGAGAGATCGCATAATCGTACAATTCCGAGAATTATTAAAAAACAATCCAAACAAAGAAATTATTGTTTACTGTTATAGCATGCCCTGCATGACTGGGAGGAAAATCGGAAAAATGCTCGTTGAAAACGGAATGTACGTTAAACATCTTGGAATTGGCTGGAATGAGTGGCGATATTTCTGGAGTTTATGGAATCACGATGGCGAGGCGCCGACAAAATGGGAGGACTTTGTGATAAGCGGTAAAGATCCGGGTGTTCCCAAAGCGCAGGAATTGCCTTCACCGTGCGGCGAAGGGGAGTTCGGCTGCTAATTTCTCTTCTACCATTTTCAGTTCGTCCAAAGTTACCAACGCGTGTTCAACCAAGCCCTTATTTTTTTATATACTAAAAGAAAGTTGAGCGAAGGGTCAATGTAGGATATAATTACTTAGTTATAAGCACCTAAACAATTTTAAAAGGAGGTTGCGAATGGGAAATCTGAAAGTAGCGTTTCTGACAATGGAAATGCTTATCGGTGAGCTTTCCGAACCGTTGCGCGGAGCCAATTTCAAAGGTGGGCTCGGCATTCTTGCCGGAGACATAGCGCGTAATTTTAAAGAAGTCGGTATAAATGCCATGTGTTTCGTTCCGTTTTACGACAGGCCGTGGTTCGCTAAAGATACGCGCCTGGATTACAACAAGTTTGGTTCATTTCCGATTGAAATAGCAATTAATGGTCATAAGTTTGAAGTTAATGCACATAAAGCTTTTTGCGGCGCGCAAGACGTGTTCGGTTTGAGCCATCCGGAGATATTTGACGTTCTTTATACCGATGACCGTCAAAAACGACTTTTGCAGGAAGTATTACTTGCCATTGTTGTTCCGCGAATGCTTAAAGCTGCGAATTTTGCTCCGGATGTCGTTTGGTTAAATGAATCTCACACGGCTTTAATTATTCCGCATCTTAAAGAAGATCCGTTTTTCGCGCGGACTAAAATTCTTTTTACCACGCATACGCCTGTTCAAGCCGGAATGGAGAAATTTTATGATTATAATTTTGACAAGCTTGAACTTGCGCATCAACTGTATCGAGACGCGTTTATTAATAACGGCGTTCTTGACCTGACTCGCGGCGCGATGGTTTTAAGCGACGCGGTTAATGCGGTTTCCGAAGAGCATCGTGAGGTTACGAAAAGAATGTTTTCTGGTTTCGCCGATAAAATAACCGGTATTCGTAACGGAAGCGACGCGCGTTTTTGGACGCATAAAAGCACTTCTTATTTAGTGAACAGAAAAATAATTATTGAACTTGATGATTTGATGGAAATTCACGCTCAAGCGCGAGGCGAGGTCTTGGCCCTTGCAAATAAATTAAGCGGTTTGGCATTGAGTGAAAAAAAGCCCACGGCGTGGTTTGTCAGAAGGTTTGCGGGATACAAAAATTTGTATCCGATGCTTGAGCCGATTCTTCCGGCGATTTGCGCGGAGCGGGGAAGTTATGTAAATACAAATCTTGGCGTGCTTGAAGGACTCGGAATGCAGATTGTTGGCGCCGGCGTTGCTCCGGAAACCGACGGCTATTGTCTTGGCTGGATGTCTGAATTTACGCGTTTGGCTCGAGATGTTTTTCAAGGACGATTTGCGTTTATTCCACAATACACTACCGAACTTTTGCAAGCCGGAGCTTGGGGTTCTGATGTTTGGCTTGCGACGCCGGAACCAGGCCTTGAGGCGTGCGGCACAAGCGACCAGCGCGCGATATTGAACGGCATTCCGGTTATTACTTCCAGGACCGGCGGTCCGATGGAATATCTGGAAGAATTTAATCCGGAAAGCGCCAATGGCTGCGGATTTTTCATTGACCCATACAATTCCAGAACGCTTTACGAGAAATTGCGAATTTTCAGCTCGCTTTGGTACGCGTGGAAAGAGCAGGGAGATGAGCGTTATCCAACGCTGAAATTAAACGCCTTTGGGAAGCGGCACGAACTTGATATAGTGACGTGTCTTGAAAAATACAAACAACTTATGTTTAGCACGGCGCGTTGACTTCGCGCCGTTTTTTTGTTAAAAGAACAATAAGCTTTTTGACAAATCTTTAAAACAGCGAGGTGACCTGATGGCAAATAAGCTTTGGAAGTTGCGTCCTAAAACGCTTGAAATTCACGGCGGCGGAGAATTTTCTGATATAGGACTGAGACCGGTAGTGGACAGGGTTACGGCATATCCCTTGGGAAGTTTTGAGAGGGCCAAGCGGTTGTTTGAAGGTTCGGAGGATGGATTTATTTATACGCGTATCAATAACCGTACCGTTGATCGTTTGGAAAAACGAATTGCGGCGCTTGAGGGCGGGGAGGCGGGGCTTGCTACATCATCCGGCATGTCCGCTATAATGCTTTTGTCTCTTTATTTGGCTCATAGTGGCGGGCACATTGTTTCTTCCAATCGGCTCTACGGCGGCGTATTTCACTGGTTTCGTGAATTTTTGCCGAAACTCGGCATTGCGGTTACGTTTGTTGAAAATCCGCAAGATATCGAAGAGTGGAAGCGCGCGATACGTCCGGAAACTAAATTTTTAGCGCTCGAAAATCCGTCAAATCCGCTTATTGATGTTTTTGACCCGAGGCCGATCGCGAAGCTTGCGCATAGAGAGGGTAAAAAATTCATCGTGGACAGCACTCTCGCAACTCCCGCTCTGGCAAAGCCATTGAAGCAAGGCGCAGATATTGTCTGGCATTCGCTCTCCAAATATTTCGGCGACGGCGAAGTCGTAGGTGGATGCATCGTCGGTAAAAAAGAGCTTATCTGCGACATTCGTGTTTCGTGGTTCAGAGATCTCGGAGGATGTATGTCTCCGGATAACGCCGCTATTTTTCTTTCGCATGCGGAATCATTGTTTGGTCGTATGTCAGAGCATTCGAGGAATGCGTCAAAAGTGGCGCGGTTTCTTTCTCACCATCCGAAGGTTAAAAAGGTTTTTTACCCCGCATACGGTTCACATGCCGCGGCGGCGAGACGTTTTATGCCAAATGGATTTGGCGGGCTCATGGCATTTGAAATAAAGGGCGGAAGACGCGAGGCGAAAACGGTTCTCGAATCGTTGAAACTTTTCTGGCACGCGCCCAATATCGGAGAATCCCGTTCGCTCGTCATTCATCCGGCAACAACGACACATGGCCAATTGACGCCGGAGGAACTCGAAAAGGCAAAAATCACGGAGGGCATTCTTCGCCTCTCTATCGGACGCGAAGATCCACGCGATCTGATTGAAGATTTGCGCCACGCACTTAGTCGTATTTAGAAAAACGTAACATCCACCACTTAAAACATGGGTGGCTATACCGCTATTTGCGGTATTTTTTATTTTGAGATATATTTATTGCGCACTTTAAATGTTTAGTTTGGAGGTAGGGATATGCTTATTCTTACTCCTGAGCGTATCAAAAGCGACAGCAAACTTGTCGCGCAAGCGGCAAAATCAATCACGCCGAAAATTTTGGGAAAAATCATTGATTTAACGGTGCTCAATCCCGCGGCAACCGTTTTGGACATTGAAAAGCTTTGTATTGAGGCGAATGAAATAGAGTCGTTCGTGTGCGTATACGGTAGTCGTGTGTTGGACGTTTATAAATCAGCGTCTAGATTTAATCTTAAGCGAATCCGTGGCATTGTATCCGTCATCGGATTTCCTTCCGGAGCGCAGACGACATTGGCTAAAACAGCGGAAGTTCAAGATGTTTTTGGCACCGGAGCTGATGAGATTGATATGGTTTTGAATGTTGGGAAGTTTTTGGATGGAAATGGTTTTTACGTTTATGACGATATCTATGCAGTCGCCAGTGTTCTAAAAGCAGCGCGCGCGAATGAATGCAGTGCGCCAGTTTTAAAAGTTATTCAGGAAAATTGTCTTTTGACTGATGAACAAAAGCGAATGGCAGCGCGTATAACGGCGGAAGTCGCCAAAGAAACCGAAGTTCGTATGTTCGCGAAGACTTCAACCGGATTCGGCAAGCCGAAAGACTGGAATACGCCAGTCGGCGCGACTGTGGAAGATGTTTGGCTGATGCACGAAGAAATAAAGCCACTTCAAGAACAAGGCGTTGTTATCGGCATCAAAGCCGCCGGTGGAATAAAAGACGCGCGTTCCGTGATTCAGATGATGCTCGCGGCGGGATGCTTCAATGACGATTTAACGCTGAAAAAGATTTTTTTAGATCTTTTTAGAGTCGGAGCCAGCGCCGGAAAAGCCATTATTGAGGATTTTAGAAAAAATTTCATGTCTTAATTAAAAAGCCCCACTAGAGGGGCTTTTCATTGTACCTCTTGCAAAATTTTTTATATGTGGTAGAATATCGGTAGCAACTTTTATTTTTTTAACGAAAGGAGAAGTCATGAAAGTCATAGACGGCCATGTGTGCGTAACGCACCATTTGATTTTGGCGGTGAATGAATACGATCGTGTTTTGGAAGAAATACTCACAACGTATTCTCAAGTCCATCTTGATGTCTCGCATGGCTTGAGTGACTGTGACGAAGCAGATCTTTTGGCGTTCGCGGTTACAACCGAAAAACGCCATGAGCTCAAGAAAGCGGAAGAAGAAATAAAAAAATGGCTTGAGCGCGCCATAATTGACGGGACGTGCCCCGAGCTCACAGGTCAAATCAAAGAAAGGTTTCGCCGTTTGATTCTGAAATAATCGGCGCCGGAATTTTAGCCGCGGATTTAAAAATCACGCGGCTTTTTGTTATAATCATATAATGACTTTAACGCATTGCGTCATAATTCCTGATGGGAACCGCCGCTGGGCGCGGGCGCAAGGCCTTATGCCGTGGGAAGGGCACAGGAAAAGCGTTGAGCGTTTTAGAGAACTCATACCCCGTGCTTTTGAGCGTGGCATTTCCTATTTGACCATTTGGGTCGCCTCGGAAGATAATTTAACGGGTCGTTCCCGCGAAGAAGTCGCAGTTTTGGTTGAACTGATAACGGATGAGCTTGAACGGATGAACATCGACGATTCGTTGATAAAAAATGAAACGCGCGTAAGAATAATCGGCCGCTGGGACGATATTTTAAGAAATGAAAAATTGCGCGGGTCAGTCGTGAAAATTGAGGGAAAAACGCGGCATTTTTCAAAACGCAATTTTACCATTCTTTTCGGTTACGACGGGGTTAATGAGATGTTGGAGGCGATAAATAAACTGAAGAGTAGCAAACGGGAGATAACAAACGAGATTTTAAAAAACATTTTATGGACAGGCGAGCTTCCTAATGTTGATTTGGTAATTCGCACCGGTGGCGAACCGCATTGGAGCGCGGGATTTATGATGTGGCATACCGCAAACAGCCAGTTTTATTTTACCGAAACCTTGTGTCCCGATTTTGGAGTTGACGAATTTGACAAAGCGTTGGAAGATTATTCAAGCCGAGAGAGAAGATTCGGCAAATAACTTGTCCCGCACCTATTGTGCTATACATTCATTCGGCACAATAGGTGCGGGACAAAGGGCCTATAGTAAAGTGGCATTACACCGCATTCGCATTGCGGGGGCGGGAGTTCGATTCTCCCTAGGTCCACATCAAAAAAACACGACACTCGAGTGTCGTGTTTTTTTTGGGTTAGTTTTTTGATTTGAGATATTCAAGCATTGTTGTCGCGTCGCTTACCTCAAACGGGTCGTCGGGGCAATTATCCGAGAACCCTGGTTCAATGAACATTTTTTTAATATTGCCGTTTTCAACATACATACTGTATCGCCAACTGCGTTCACCGAAACCAAGATTATCTTTTTTAACGAGCATACCCATTCCTTTGGTAAATTCACCGGAACCATCCGGAAGAAGTTTTACTTTTTTGACTCCTTGCTGTTTTCTCCATTGAAACATGACAAACGCGTCGTTTACGCTCAAGCAAACTACCTCATCAATGCCAAGTCGTTTAAATGCGTCGTACGCGGCTTCATATCCCGGAAGATGCGTTGAAGAACATGTCGGCGTAAACGCGCCTGGAAGCGAAAAAAGAACAATTTTTCTCCCTTTAAAAATTTCATCAGATGTAACGTCTTGCCAGCGGTATGGGTTTGGTCCGCCGGCTTGCTCATCGCGAACGCGCGTTTTGAAGATTGTTTCCGGAACTCGCGTTGGAATTTTAATTTCTTTTTTCATAATTTAATTTTTACACAATTTCTCGTATTATGTCTATGCTGATACAGTAAGGCAAGCGCCGCGCCAAAAATAGAAACGGAAAGCCCGGCTATAGAAAGTGGCGTGGCAATAAAGTGAGTGAAACTGTTTAAGTTCATATTTATCTAATTCCGATTTCGCGAAGAATCGCGCTGAATTTTTCGTCGTTAAGTTCGCTCTGTTCACCTGTCAAGATGCGCTCTTTTTCCAGCCGTTCGTATCTATCCCGCGCGGCAATGATGTTTTGGTCAAAAAAACGGTACTCGGCGTTTAGCGCCGCGATAATCTCTTTTCTTTTTCCACTTGCCGCGACGCGTTCGTTTTTTTTAATGCTTTCGTGAAAAAGTTCCCGCTGCCAAATCGCGAACGGTACTTGGAACTTAACCCAGCCAAGAATCGTTTTGATGATTTCATTGCGTCGTTCGGGCGAAATGCGTTCAATCCCGGCTTTTATTTCCGCGACGATTGCTTTTTGCTGTAGCTCCAGAAATTCATTGTTTCCATCTTCGCGAAATTCTTTAAAATCTTGTTTAGCGCCGACGGTCCCGCGAATATCGGCGGTCGCAAGCGCCAGCGCCAAAAGTGAACTTTCTGGCGTAAGCTCCGGCTGAAAAAACTTTGGGCTGACGGTGTATTTTTGGTTAAGGGTTTCGCGTCTTCCGTCCGGATGCGTAACGCTCATCGCGCGTTTCGGAAGTACTGCCGCGAATTCCGCTTCGGTATAAGTCGCGCCGATTGCCGAACGCAGTGTAGTTTTTGTTTCATCGTCAAACACATCTCGGTATTTGTTTAATTCATTCGTAAGAATCCGCGCGCTCTCTTCTTCGTTTCCGAGAATTATCTTTCCGTAATTTTTTTCAAGCTCAGCAAGACGCTTTCGATTAAACATCTCATAGCCGCGATGGCGTTCCAACATTTTTCCCTCTTTAAGTTCCGCGTTTTGCATTATATCGTGCGCGTATCCAAGAATCGAAGCGTATTCAAGGTCTTCTTTGGAAACAAGATATAAATCAACGTTTCTGATGATTTCAAGAAATTTTCTGGTGTCCGTCGCGACCCTCCGCGAATGTTCAATGTTGTGAAACGGAAACTTTTCCTTATCAGAAAAATCGCGTTCAAGCCGATCTTCAAGAGTTGCCGCGATTTTTTCAACCGCCTCGCATTTTTCAGGATTTTCATAACTTTGCAAAGGCGGTTTTTCAAATTTCTTTCCGTCGCGCATATACAGAGCATTATAAATCCCATACATTGACTTAATCAAGTGAATGTAAATAAAACACTCCGACCGTGGTCGAAGTGTTTATCGTCTTTTTAGCTGCCGCGCGGCTTTCAAAATAAGTTGCGGAACGTAAACGCTTATGATTGGGCCAGCAATAAGGCCGGGAAGCGCGGCATATATCATAATGTCGCCGATACTCGCGACGCTGGGCCCTTGGTCAATCATGGGAATAATGTCAGTCAAATACTTAAAAAAATGCGTATCATTTAAAATAACGTGTGTGGAATCATCTATTGACCACACTCCGATTGCATTTGCGGTTTCTGTTACAACTTCCATGGCTTCTTGTGAAACCGGCATCCTAAAGTTGTTAGCCAAAACCGTAAACGTGTTGGAATACGTTCCGAAACCAAAAACAAGAAAACCGGTATTTCGTGAATAGCCAAAAAGTATCATGCTTATCCCATATATAGTAAGGCGTTCGGCGGTCAGCATCGTGTTGGAATCTGCAAAAAATCGTGATAAAAAAAGGAAGGTCAACAGAATCGCAATCGCGAATAATTCGCGTCGTAGCGCTTTTTTGTGATATACGAAACGATATCTTGCTATTCCGGCAAGAATACCCAATGCCCATCCTCCGTAATACACAACGCTGAAGTCAAGAACATACACTCTCGGCTCCTTTTTTTAAAGAAAAGTTGTCGAACATCTGTTTGCATTATACGTCAATGCGTGAAATAAATCAACGGATTGCTTATACTGTAAATCATGTCGGAATATTATACTGAAGCGTTGGTTTTGGACTGGGAAGAGGTCAATAACAGCGACGCCTTTGTTCATCTTTACACGCAAAAACTCGGTAAGGTTAGAGCGAAAGCAGTAGGAATAAGAAAAATAACGTCTAAACTGGCCGGTCATTTTCAACCGCTTAATTTTGTTAATGTACGACTAGTGGATGGTGGGAGCCTGCTGTTGGTTGACGGTCTTTCAATAAAAAAAATTAAACTCACCGGCGCGTTAATCGCGGCGCGGATAATAAAAAATGCCGCCGCGGAATTTCAGCCGGACCCTGTGGCGTGGAATTTTATAAAGGCCATTTTTATGTCTGAAGATGAAGCTAAGTTGGGAAATTTTTTAATGCTTTTTAAGGCGATGGGGTTTGAGCCCGCGTCCGATAAATGTAGTTTCTGCCGCCGTGGATTTATCTCTGTCTTTTCTTACGCAGACGCTCAATTTATTTGCGGCAATTGCGTTAAAGATTTAAAATTATCGGAAAATGAGATACAATTACTTTAATGGCTTTAGAGGAATTGGAAAAAGAACTTTATAGGCGGGATTTCGACATATCGGAAAAAAGACGGGCTAAACGATCGTCTACGTCTGGCCGGCCCGCAGGCCATGCCGGCGAGCAGGCAAGCAAACCGCCCGAGACTTGGGGAGAAAAATCAGAAAATGAACGAGGCGTGATAGAAGGCGCGTTTGAGGAGGCGTTTGAAAAAACCACTAGCGTGGGCCGTCGTTTATTTTTTGTAATAATTGGAGTGTCTGTTTTGGTTATCGCGGTCAGCGGGTTTTATCTTTATCAAGTTTTTTCCGCGCGCGGCATAGCAGTTGCGATAGAAGCGCCGGACCAAACGTTTATTGGCAGTCCGTTTATGCTTTCGGTGGTAACAAAAAACGATTCGAGAAGCGTTCTTAGCGAGGCCTCCATCACGCTCAATCTTCCTCCCGGAACGGTGATTGTGGGAGAAGCGTCCGATAAGACAGTTGAAATAAAAGAATTGGGCAGTATTGGTCTTGGCGGTATAAACCGGCAAGATTTTGAAGTTATAGTGCTTGACGGCGAGAACACGATTAAAAATTTTGAAGTGGCGCTAGTTTACAAACCTTCGACTTTGACAACGCCTTTTGAAAAGAAGATTGTAAAAAACGTAGCGGTGGGTAAACCGGCTTTGACTCTTGAGGTTTTCGCGCCAAACAGAGTTTTTTCCGGAGAAAATTTTGAGCTTTCGTTAAATTACGCGAACAATGCCGATTTCGATTTTGAAAATTTGAATTTGAAGATTGAATATCCACCCAGCTTTACTTTTAAATCCGCTACTTTGAATCCGGACGCTGGGAATAATTTTTGGAATTTAGGGGATTTAAAAAGCGGTTCAGAAGGCATTCTAGTTATTGATGGCAATATAGTCGGTCCAGACCAGTCGTTTTTTGACTTGCGCTCAACGATTTCGGTGTCTTTGGCCGGTAAAAGATATGACATAGTTGGCAGAAACACAAGTCTTTCAATATCTCCATCGCCATTGGCTTTGTCAATTTTTGTTAATGACAGCGTGGACTATATCGCCAAACCGGGAGATTTTCTGAATTATATGATAACCTATCAAAATAATACCGGAACCGGTTTACGCGACGTTATTTTGACTCTGCGGCTTGTGGGAGAAATGTTTGATTTTACCAACGTAAATACAGACGGCTTTGTAAGTTCGTTAAATAGAGTCGTAAGCTGGAACGCGGCAAACGTTCCGGAATTACGGCTTCTGCCCGCCGGAGCGCGTGGCAACGTGAATGTATCAATAAAAGCTACTTCGGCTTATCCTATTTCGCGTCTAAACGATAAGGACTTTATTTTATCCGCAAGCGCTCAAATTGAATCTCCGACTGTTCCAGCTCTTGTTGGCGCGGAAAGGACAATAGGCGTCGCGGCGCTTGAAACAAAAGTTGGTGGAAGAATAGATATTAACGCCAAGGCATTTTTCCGAGACGCCGCTTCGGGAATTTTGAATTCCGGTCCGTGGCCGCCCATGGTTGACGCGCCGACGCAATATACGGTTCATTGGGAATTGAAAAATTTTAGTACGGACGTAAGTAGCGTCGAAGTCCGGGCTTTTCTGCTCGGCGGAATAAGATGGACAGGAAAAGTACAATCCAATATTGAAAATATTCCCGAATATAACGAGCGCACGCAGGAAATTATCTGGAAAATACCGAGAATTCAGGCGACACGCGGTATCATCGGCGAACCAATTAAATCCATTTTTCAAATAGAAGCAACGCCGTCTGTCGGCTTCATCGGTCGATATCTTCCTCTTGTCAGCGAAACGCGCGTTCGCGGCATTGATGAATTTACCGGCCTTGAAATTACGAATTTGGATTTCGGTTTATCAACTGTCTTGACGGACGATATGACGGTTGGAGCTGGACAAGGAGCCGTAAGGCAATAACCAATGACCAATAACAATTTGCTGGAAAAAATAGTATCGCTATGCAAGCGCCGCGGGTTTATATATCCGGGTTCGGAAATTTATGGCGGATTCGCCGGGGTATATGATTATGGTCCTTATGGTGTTTTGCTTCGCAACAATGTTGCGGAAACCTGGACACGCGCGATGGCCGCGCACGACAATATAAACTTCATTGATTCCGGCATATTTACTTCGCCGAAGGTTTGGGAGGCCAGCGGTCATGTATCCGGCTTCAATGACCCGCTGATTGCGTGTTTATCTTGTCACAGTAAATTGCGCGCCGATCACTTGCTGGAAAGCGTCGGTGTTTCTGCTGACGAAAAAATGTCGGAAAAAGAGCTTAACAAAGTTTTTGACGCGCATCGCAAGAAAATAAAATGTCCCGTATGCGACAAAAAAAGTTTTGGAAAAGTGGTTAAAAAAACTCTTATGGCCACCTCAACACTCGGCAATCTTGACGAAAAAGATAAAGACGTATATCTGCGAGCCGAGACAGCTCAGGGCATATTTATTAATTTCAAAAATTTTCTGGATTTCGGCTGTTCAGTTCCATTTGGCATCGCGCAGGTGGGTAAGGTGTTCCGCAACGAAATAAGCCCCCGTCAATTTATGTTTCGTAAACGCGAATTTGAACAAATGGAGATGCAATATTTCACGTATCCGCGCGATGTCGATGTCGCGTATAGCGCGTGGAAAAAAGAGCGCATGGCGTACTATGAAACAATCGGGATTTCTGCCGAACATTTGCGCTGGAAGAAACATGAACGTCTGGTATTTTACGCCAAAGACGCTTGGGATATTGAATACAGCTTTCCCTTTGGATGGGGCGAGATAGAAGGAGTGCATCACCGCGGCGATTATGACCTTAAACAGCACCAAAAATATTCCGGAGTTGATTTTTCGGTATTGGATGAAGGCGTGGGAGAAAAATATATTCCTTATGTCGTGGAAACGTCGGCTGGTTTGGATCGTGTAATTTTCGCGCTTCTCGCGGAGGCGTACGACGAAGACAAGGTTGGCGGCGAAACGCGGACGGTATTAAGATTTTTACCGCGAATCGCGCCGATAAAAGTAGCCGTTTTCCCACTCCTTAAGAATAAACCCAAGCTGGTTTCAAAAGCGCGTGATATATACAAAACGCTCAAAAAGGACTTACTCTTTGTGGCATTTGACGACAATGGCAATATAGGAAAGCGCTATCGCAGGCAAGATGAAATCGGTACGCCGTATTGTGTCACAGTTGATTTCCAAACATTGGAAGACGATACTGTTACGGTGCGGGATAGAGATACAGTCAAACAAGCAAGAGTCAAGGTCGGAGAATTAATTGATTATATAACGAAAGAGCTATGAATTTTAAAAAAATAACATTAGAAAACGGACTTAGAATAATAACGGTTCCAAAAAAAGACAGCACTGCGACAACGGTGCTCGTTCTGGTTGAGGCTGGTTCAAAATACGAGACAAAAGATATCAATGGACTCTCTCACTTTTTGGAACACATGTGCTTTAAAGGCACGAAAAAAAGACCGAAGCCCGGATTAATCGCGAAAGAGCTTGACACACTCGGTGCGGAATACAACGCTTTTACTGGACAAGAATCAACCGGTTATCACGCCAAGGTGCAAAATAAAGACGTTGATGAAGCGCTTGATATCGTTTCGGATTTATATCTCAATCCGGTTTTCAATCCGGACGAAATAAACAAAGAGCGCGGCGTTATTATTGAAGAAATAAATATGTACGAAGACACGCCGATGCGGAGAGTTCAGGAGTTTTTTACCTCTCTTCTTTACGGCGACCAACCCGCTGGATGGGATATTGCTGGCAGAAAGGAAGTTATTGATCGGCTTACGCGGGAAGATTTTGTTAAATATCGCGGCGAACATTACTTGGCCAAATCAACGTTGGTGGTTGTCGCCGGCAATTTTGACGAAAAAAAGGTTACAGAAAAGATAATGACGCATTTCTCGGAAATTCCGGATACGCGTAAAGTCGGAAAGGTTAAGACTACGGAATTACAGTTAAAGCCGGGGATATTTGTTAAGCATAAAGAATCCGACCAGACGCACCTTGTTTTAGGCGTGCGCGCTTTTGATATGTTTGACCAGAGGAGGTTCGCGCTGGAAATGCTCTCCGTAATTTTGGGAGGTGGAATGAGTTCTCGTCTTTTTCAGCGCGTGCGCGAAGAACTTGGCGCGGCTTATTACGTAAACGCATCCGCGGATTTATACAGCGACCACGGCTATCTTGCCACGGCTGCCGGAGTTGACCATCGTAAAATTGACGAGGTAATAAACGCGATTCTTGAAGAATTTACGCGTTTTACAAAAGAAAAAGTTTCTGACGAAGAGCTTGGGCGCGCGAAAAGCCATTTCAGCGGCCGGCTTTTGCTCGGACTTGAGGGCTCAGATGATTTGGCCGGATTTTACGGCGGGCAGGAGATTATAAAGCGTGAAATAATTACGCCGGAAGAACTTGTTTCAAAACTTCAGGCGATTACCGCGGATGAAATAATGGCTGTAGCGCGCGATATTATGAAAAACGACGGCTTGAATCTTGCTTTGATAGGCCCGTTTAAGGAAGCTGAAAAAATTGAAAAACTGTTGAGTTTATGAGCAAATTTTACGTTACTACCGCGATTGACTATGTCAACGCGGCTCCGCATATCGGACATGCGCTTGAAAAAATACAGGCTGACGCGATCGCGCGTCATCGCCGTCTTAAAGGAGATGAAGTATATTTTTTGACCGGAACGGATGAGCATGGCGCGAAAATTGCGCGCGCGGCAGAAGTCGCCGGGAAAGAGCCTTTGGAATTCACGAATGAGAACGCAGCTCACTTTCAGAATTTAAAAACCATTTTGAATCTTTCATGGGACGATTTTATAAGAACTTCCGACCGGAAACGTCATTGGTCCGGAGCGCAGAAATTATGGCTTAAACTTGAAGAGGCGGGGGATTTGTATAAAAAGAAATATCGAGGACTTTATTGTGTTGGACACGAAGCATTTGTTACTGAAAAGGACCTGGTAAACGGAAAATGCAAAGACCATCAAAAAGAGCCGGAAATTATAGAAGAAGAAAATTATTTTTTCCGTCTTTCAAAATACGCCAAAGAAATAGAATCAAAAATTAAAAATAATGAATTAAGAATAATTCCCGAATCGCGCAAAAATGAGATTTTATCTTTTATTTCACAGGGACTTGAAGACGTGAGCTTTTCGCGTCCGCGAAAAGATTTATCGTGGGGCATTCCGGTTCCGAACGACTCTGAACACACGATGTATGTTTGGGCGGACGCTTTGGCGAATTACATTACCGCCATCGGCTATGCCGATGAAGATTCCAGATTCTTGCATTGGTGGCCGGTTGATTTGCACGTTATAGGCAAAGATATTCTTCGTTTTCACGCGGCTATTTGGCCCGGAATGCTCCTGTCTGCAAAATTGCCTTTGCCGAAAGAAATTTTTGTCCACGGTTTTATAACGGTTGAGAATGAAAAAATGTCAAAAACCGTTGGCAATATCATAAGTCCGGTTGAATTGATTAAAAAATATGGAACTGATCCGGTGCGTTATTATCTTTTGCGCGAAATTCCGACTGCGGATGACGGTGATTTTTCATATAGAAAATTTGAGCAAAGATACAACGGCGAACTTGCGAATGGGCTTGGAAATCTTGTGGCGCGTTCTGCGGCTCTGGGTGAAAAAATCAGCCCGATAGAGTTTGATTTCAAAAAAGACATTGAAACGGCGATTAAAAAAGAATCCGAGAGGGTTTTTGCCGGATATGAGAAAGCGATAGAGGAAATCCGTTTGAACGAGGCGCTCGGCTTGATTTGGGAGCTTATTTCTTTTTCGGACAGATATATAAACAACAAGAAACCGTGGGAATTGAAAGGCGACGCGTTGAAACAAATCGTCGTAAACGCGTGTTATTTGATTGGAGCGGTCACGAATTTACTTGAACCGTTTTTGCCTGAAACCGCCGGAAAAATCCGCGAACAAATTTCATTTTCGGACTCAAAAATTGAAATAAAAAAAAGCGCGGCTCTTTTTCCGCGCTTTGAGAAACAGTTATGAGATTGTGAAAATGCCGCCAAAATTGTTTGACGTCCATACCCATATCCAATTTGCCGCGTTTAACGGTGAAACCGACGCGGTTATTCGGCGCGCTTTAGATGCTGGAATTTGGCTAATAAGTGTCGGTACGGATAAGACAACTTCCGCGCAAGCTATTGAAGCGACGCAGAAATATCCAGAGGGCGTGTACGCTACGGTGGGGCTCCATCCGAACGAAAATGAAAAATTTGAATATGAATACTACAAAGGACTCGCGCAAGACCAAAAAGTTGTCGCGATAGGGGAGTGCGGGCTGGATTACTACAGAATCTTGAATCTAGAATCTAGAATCTTGCAAAAGCAAGTTTTTGATAATCAAATATTGTTGGCGCATGAGATAAAGAAACCATTAATGATTCATTGCCGTAACGCTTTCGGTGATTTAATAAAAATCCTAGATTCCAAATTCCAAATTTCAAATTCTTCGCCCGGAATTATTCACTTCTTCTCCGGAACAAAAGATGACGCTAAGCAATTGCTTGATCTCGGTTTTTCTTTTTCGTTCGGCGGAGTTATAACCTTCGCTCGCGATTACGACGAAATTATAAGATATATTCCACTTGATAGGATTATTTTAGAAACAGACGCGCCATATGTCGCGCCGATTCCGTATCGCGGCAAAAGAAACGAGCCAGCGTATATTGTTGAAACCGCCAAAAAACTGGCGGAATTGAAAAACGTTTCATTTGAAGAAATATCCGCAACAACAACTTTAAACGCGAAAAGAATATTCGCCATAAATTAAAAACCCCAGTTATAAAACTGAGGGTCGTGCGTTTACGCAGGTTTGCCATCCGGAATTTTTTCTTTTTGTTTTTCTTCTCCAGGTTTGAGCGGATCGCAAGATATGAAATAAAAAAACAGACAGATGACCAGAAAGTCGAATGCTTCTAAATAAATCTGCAATTCTGACAATTCCGGTGACGGCGCTGGAATTGAGATTAACAGAATTAATGACGATATGAACAAAAGAACTAACAAAAATACATTGATTCTCCTAAAAAAACCGAGAAGATTGCTGGCTTTTATTGGATTAGAGCCGCCTTTTTTCTGCGCATCGTAACATTGTTTTTCCATTATTGGGATGTATAGAAAATAGACTAAACTCCACCCTGCAATAAGGAGAATGTTCCAAAAAGATACGCCTTCTTCGTTGATCTTCCAAAGGCCAAACATCACTACGTATGCCGAGCATATGCGCGCCAACCAGAAACAGCTCCAGCCGGTGATTCGTTCCGTTTTCTGGGCAAATTTTTCAATCTTTTCCAGTAAAAAGGAATCTAATTTTGAAACCATATTTTATTCCTTTTCAGATTGTTAAAGAGCACTTTATTCTATTTGACAGATTTAAAAATGTCAATATAATGGCAAGCAGGTCTTTTTCAAAAAGGGATTTGAAATGAACTCTGTTCGCGAACGAATTGAAACTCAGTTTTCCAATAAAGTCTATCCGAATCCGGTTGACCCCAAAATTGCGCGACAGTTTGTCGCCGGAATTGAAAGGTTTAGAAAAGAATATATCTTCCACCATTATTTTTGGATATTGGGAGATAATAGCGAATTCAGCGGCTCTTGGTATGAAACGCGCGATCCCAATTCGACCGAAACTATCGTAGGGCGCTTTCCTCAATTTTCCGCGAGTCGTCTTGCCTCAATTGCTGAATTTCGTCTTCCGCATATCCGCGCGGCTGGCAGAAGATTTTTTCTTGAGAATCCATGGCAAAAACGGGTTCGCTTGCTTGAAATAATTTCCGATGTAGTGAAAGAACGTTTTTGGCTCCTTTGCGCCGCGAAAATGTATGAAACCGGACAATCTGCTTCCGAGGCCATTGGCGAAACCGATGAGGAAATTGATTTCCCGCTTGTAAACGCGATGTATCTTGAAGAACTTAATCGCGAGCTTCGTTTTCCAAGTCCGTCATGGGCAGGTGATTTAAATGGAGAACGTTTTGTTCCTCACGGCGTATTTCTTGACGTAGAGCCGTTTAATTTTCCTGGCGCGATACCGATGGATATGGCGACTAAGGCTCTCGCGATGGGAAATGCCGTTATTCTGAAACCGTCGCCTAAAGCGTCGCTTTGCGGTTATCTCGTGTGGGAAAGTATTAAAATCGCTTTTGAACGCGTAGGCATTAATTGGCACGGAGTGGTGAATTACGCTCCCGGTGACGCCGAAGTTGTTGACGCGTTCCTTTCTAGCCCAGAAATCGCTGGAATGTCATTTACCGGCTCCAGCGCGGTTTTTCACGATATCAAAGAGCGGCATGGACAAATTTTACGCCATGGCTGGCGGGGAAAAGCGAAGCTTGTCACCGGCTCTGCCGAAACAAGCGGCGTAAACACTTTTATCGTATGCGCGGACACCGACCCGGTTTATGCGGCTAATGAATATGTAAAATCATTCGTAGGACGTTCTGGGCAAAAATGTTCATCAGCGCGCATCGCTTTCGTGGACATGAAATTGTATTCATTGTTTATGGCCGCGGTAGTAGAGCGGCTTGAACAAATCCATTACGGAGACGTTAGAAAAGGCGCGGATTTGGGCGCTATGATTACTGCGGCTGACAGCAAAAAGCTGTCACGGCAAATAGAAGAGCTTAAAAACGCCGGGCTTGTTCGTGTATATCGCGAAAAGCCGATTACTCGCGTTTCCAACAATGATTTTCCGCCAACCGTTCTTGAGTATACAGATTCTGCTTACAACGAGAGAGCTGTTCGAACTCTTATGAACACGGAATTTTTCGGTCCGGTCAGCACTGTTGTTCCGTTCCGTAATCTTGATAAGGTTGAACGCATGTGTAATGTAACGAATTTCGCGTTAACTGGTTCGGTGTTTTGCCGCGATATCGGTACGCTTGAACGAGTGCTCAATTTCATTCCGGCAGGCAATTTGTACTGGAATCGAAAATGCACAGGCGCTTTGGTTGAAATGGAATGTTTTGGCGGCCTCCGTTCAGCCTCGTCTCCAAACGGAGTAAAAGGCAAACACGCATTAACGCTTTTCGGTTCGGATGTTACTTTTTCCGGATTTTATCCTGAGAAAGTAGACAATGAATACAAAGAAGCCGCGCGTGAAATGTTTACGCGAAACGGTTTCAATCTTTCCAAGTGGTAAATTTTTCAGCCGCCCTACAGCAATTTGGGCGGCTTTTGAATATCTGATAATTCACATTTGACAATACACACACATATGATATACTCAATTTGATAGTGAACAGTCCGCCTTCGCGGGCTATTTTAAAAAATGGATTTAAAAGACCTTAAAAAAGCCGTTGACCAAATTGCCAGAGAAAAAGGGCTTGACTCGGAAAAAGTGCTGGAGGCTATAGAGTCGTCAATCGCCGCGGCTTATAAAAAAGAATACGGTAAAAAAAACGAGATGATCCGGAGCAAATTTGATTTAAACACCGGAGAGTTGAAATTTTGGCAGATTAAAACCGTTGTTGACGAAAATACCGTCAGAATAGTCGAGGAAAGCGAAGAAACTCAGGAAGTCGCGTCTCCGAAAGAAACAGCAAGGTCGGACGAGCCGGTTCTGCCGCGCTACAATCCGGACAGGCATATTTTTTTAGAAGAAGCAAAAAAGCTTAAAGCTGATGCCGTTATAGACGAGGAATTTTCTTTTCCGCTTGAAACACGTGAAGATTTTGGGCGCATAGCCGCGCAGACCGCGAAACAAGTTATCTTGCAGCGCCTTCGCGAAGCTGAACGAAGCTCGGTTCTCAAAGAATTTAAAAACAAGGAGGGCGAGGTTGTCAGTGGCATTGTCCAGCGTTTTGAGCGCGGCAATGTTTATATTGACTTGGGACGCACCACTGGAGTTATGTTTTCTAACGAATCAATTCCCGGCGAGCATTATCGCGTCGGTGAACGTTTAAGATTTTATGTTTTGGCGGTCCAAGAGGATGCGCGTCTCCCGGGCATAATTTTGTCCCGCGCTCATCCGCAATTCGTGGCGGCGCTTTTCAAAATGGAAGTCCCGGAAATTGCCGAAGGCACGGTTGAAATAAAAGCGCTTGCTCGCGAACCCGGCAGCAGAACAAAACTTGCCGTAGCTTCAAATGCCGAGGGTATTGATCCTGTCGGTTCGTGCGTAGGCCAGCGCGGAACGCGGGTTATGACCGTAAACAACGAGCTCGGGCAGGAAAAACTTGATATAATAGAATGGTCGGCAGATTCCGAAAAGTTTATCGCCAATTCTCTTTCTCCGGCTAAAGTAAAATCTGTTGAAATATTGCCGCGTCGCGAAGTGCGCGTTTACGTTCCCGATGATCAGCTTAGTTTGGCCATAGGCAAGGGAGGCCAAAACGTCCGTTTAGCCGCAAAGCTTACTGGATGGAAAATAGACGTCCGTTCGCAATCAAAACCTGAAGAGATGCAGGCAGAAGGAATAGCGGAAGGAGAAGCGGAGGAACCGAAAAACGAAGAGACAGAATAAAACAATGCTTATTTATCTTTTAATATTCGTTCCGATCGCGGTGGCTTTGGTTTATAGCGCCGCGATCATACTATGGCTTCGCCGCCAGCCAATGGGTAGCGAAAAAATGCTCAAAATTTCCGAAGCCATACGCTCCGGCTCGCATGCTTTTCTTAACCGTCAATATAAAACTATCGGCATTGTCGCCGTTGTTTTGTTCGTTATAATTTCCTATTTTCTTGGCTTGCAAGTCGGCCTCGGTTTTCTTGTCGGGGCGATTGCCTCCGGTTTGGCAGGGTATATCGGAATGAATGTGTCCGTTAATTCCAATGCGACTACTGCCGCGGCCGCGAGTGTTGGATTGGAAAAAGCATTGGCAGTGGCGTTCAGGGCCGGTTCTGTTACCGGAATGCTCGTTGCGGCTCTCGCGCTTCTTGCGGTCGCCGGTTTTTATTTTTTGACCGAAAATATAATGAGCTTAATCGGATTGGCATTCGGCGCGAGTTTAATTTCGATGTTCGCTCGTTTGGGCGGAGGAATTTATACGAAAGCCGCCGATGTTGGCGCTGACTTGGTGGGCAAAATTGAAGCCGGCATACCGGAAGACGACCCGCGAAATCCCGCTGTCATAGCGGATAATGTCGGCGACAACGTCGGAGACTGCGCCGGAATGGCCGCGGACCTTTTTGAGACATACGCCGTAACCGTGGTTGCCGCGATTCTTTTAGGCACTCTCGCGCTTTCCGGATTAAACGAAACCGAAGGTATTTTCCTGCCGTTTGCCGTAGGCGGAGCGGCGCTTGTTGCGTCGGTAATCGGCATTTTCTTCGTAAAACTCGGGAAAAAACAATCTATAATGGGAGCGCTTTACAAGGCGCTGGCAGCCTCAATGATTATCGCCGCGGTGTTGTTTTTAATCCCTTTTATGCTTTATGGCGGAGACAATTATTTGAAATTATACTTCTCGGCATTAGTGGGTCTGGCTGTCGCAGCGCTGATGGTAGTTGTTACCGATTATTATACCGCCAAAAATTTCCGTCCAGTTCGCTCCATTGCCGACGCGTCAAAATCCGGACACGGCACGAATATTATTATCGGACTCGCGGTCGGAATGGAGTCAACTTTTATACCTATACTTATTATTGTTGCCGGAATTTTGACGAGTTTTTGGCTCGGCGGACTTTACGGTATTGCTTTGGCGGCGCTCGGAATGTTGTCCGTTGCCGGAGTTATTCTGACCATTGATGCTTTTGGCCCGGTTACGGACAACGCCGGGGGCATAGCCGAAATGAGCAACGCGCCGGAAGAAGTAAGAAAGATTACAGACGCCTTGGACGCGGTCGGCAACACTACCAAAGCAGTGACAAAGGGCTACGCTATAGCATCCGCGGGTTTGGCGGCCGCTGTGCTGTTTTCTGATTACGTGGAAAAACTTTCCGTCGCGCGCGAGAACGTTATTTTTGAATTGAGCAATCCGTATGTTATCGTCGGATTGTTTTTAGGAGCGGCTGTGCCGTATCTTTTTGCTTCATTCGCAATGCGTTCGGTTGGAAAAGCCGCGGGCGCCGTAGTTGAAGAAGTTCGCCGTCAGTTCCGCGAAATTCCCGGCATCATGCAATATCAAGCTGAGCCGGAATATGGAACAGCCGTTGATATAGTCACGAAAGCCGCGCTTAAGGAAATGGTTGTTCCTTCGCTTATACCGATAGCAAGCGTTCTTTTGGTGGGTTTTTTTCTCGGCGCGCAGACTCTCGGCGGATTTCTTATCGGTTCAATCATATCCGGATTGTTCCTTGCGCTTTCAATGACCGCTGGCGGAGGCGCGTGGGATAATGCGAAAAAATACATAGAAGAAGGAAATTACGGAGGCAAGGGCAGTGAGGCGCACAAAGCCGCGGTAACCGGGGATACGGTAGGAGATCCATACAAAGACACCGCTGGCCCCGCAATTAATCCGCTTATTAAAGTAATAAATATCGTTGCTCTGCTTTTAGTGCCGTTTTTGTAAGGGGTTGACAGATTTCAAAAATCAGCTATAATACAAAGCGTAAGATGTAGTTCCCTAAAAACCTTTGATTTGGAGGATTTATGAGTCATAGCCATAGGCACGAAACTCTGTATGAACGGCTGAGGTTTCCAACACCGCCAATCGGTGAACCGAACTCGGACGAGGACGGGTATCTCACAGAGCCGTGGCGGTCTAATACGGCGCATAGGCAACCCCCGAACCCCGCCGACTTCATGGTTGGCGAGGGCACGTTAATGGACGCCGGCCGGCTCACGGAAAAAGAACTCGCGGATCGCAAGAAGCGCATTCTCTATGACGAGGACGAGTTTCGCCTTGACGACCAAGAAGACGAAAGCGAAGACTCGGAAAAAAACCTCGCCATCGCGAATGAAGATCACGACGAGCACGAAGAAAAAGACGACTTCGGCGGCCATCCGCACCGGCACACAAAAAAATGCTATCCCGGCTGCACGCTCGTTTGGGAAGCGTAACCGCTTTCCCGCCAATCCCCGCGTTAACGTGAACGCGGGGATTTTTTGCGCTCTAGCCTTTGACGTTAATTTGTAACGATGTATAATTTCTGTAAGTGGCAAACGGTAATTCAAATTTAAAATTGAAATTTCTTTTCGTTTCGGTTGAACCGTTAAGCGGCGATTTGGCTTGGACTTTAAAAAGGGAAGGGCACGAAATTAAAATATTCATAAAAGATAAGGACTCTCCTGACGTTTACGACGGTTTTTTAGATAAAGTTGAAAGATGGGAAGATTTCACGGATTGGTGCGACGTTCTAATTTTTGACGATGTCGGTTTCGGGGCAACGGCGGAGAAACTTCGCAAAAAAGGCAAATTCGTCATCGGTGGCTCGGTTTATACCGACCGGTTGGAAATGGATCGCGAATTCGGTCAACAAGAATTAAAAAATCGCGGCATTAACATTCTGCCGCATTGGCATTTCACGAATTACGACGAGGCCGTGAACTTTTTGAGACAAAACCCGGCACGTTACGTCTTTAAACCCATCGGAGCCATTCTATCTGAATATAAAGATCTCCTTTTTATCGGCGAAGAAGAAGATGGTAGAGACCTTTTGGAACTTTTGGACCAAAACAAAAAGATATGGCAAAAAAAAACGCCCATTTTTCAGTTACAGAAGTTCGTTTCCGGTGTGGAGGTCGCGATAGGAACATTTTTTAACGGCAAGGATTTTATATATCCCATAAATGTAAACTTTGAGCATAAGCGCGTGTTTCCCGGGGACATAGGGCCTTTAACCGGCGATATGGGAGCTCTTATGTTCTGGAGCGAACCGAATTATCTTTTTAAGGCCACGCTGGAAAAAATGCTTCCTGCCCTTCGGGAGTCCGGTTACGTCGGATATATTGATATTAACTGCATAGTAAACGGCCGAGGGATCTATCCATTGGAATTCACGACGCGTTTCGGTTACCCAACCATAAGTGTTCAACTTGAGGGTATAATTATGCCGACGAGCGAGTGGTTGTATCGCCTAGCGCGCGGAGAAAATTTTGAATTAAAAACCAAAAGAGGATTCCAGGTCGGAGTGATGATTATGCTTCCGAGCATGTTCGCTTCGCATAAAGACAAAGAAACGCTTGAGGTTTATCATGATTTACCTATACTGTTTAAAAAGCCGAACGTGTTGGAAGGAATTCATATAGACGACATTAAGCTTGAGGATGGCGTATGGAGGATAGCCGGCAATTCCGGGGCGGTGATGATTGTAACCGGTTCCGGCACTACGGTTGAAGAAACCAGAAAACAGACCTACTTGCGCATTCAAAATATTATGGTGCAAAATATGTTTTACCGCACCGACGTTGGCGTAAAGTGGGCGGAAGACGGTGATAAATTAAGAACATGGGGCTACATTTAAATAAATAGATCGTCTGAGCAGTCGCGAATAGAGCACTCACTTAGCATTATTGCAAAATCGGAGGTCACCATTCGCGGCTGCTTAGGCGATCTATTTAATTTTTTGCGATCGTAATGTTTAAACAAAATATTTCTCTTTCACTTCACAGTAATTATAAAATCGGCGGCAAAGCTAAATATTTTTTTGAACCGAAAAACGAAGAAGAGCTGGTTACCGCGATTTCACATATTCGCAAACTAAAAACGGATTTATTTGTTTTAGGCGGAGGAACAAATGTATTATTCAGCGACGCAGATTTCCCAGGAGCCGTCGTAAAAATTCAAAATTCAAAATTCCAGATTCTAGATTCTAACTTGATGATCGGCGCGGGCGTTTCCATGGCTGAACTTCTCAATGTTGTCGCGGAAAAAGGATTGTCCGGTTTAGAGTGGGCGGGCGGTCTGCCGGGAACGCTCGGCGGAGCCGTTCGCGGAAATGCCGGCGCTTTCGGCGGAGAAATAAAAGACGCGATTGAATACGTCAAAAGTTTCAACGCCAAAACCGGAAAATTTATGACTCGCGTCAATAAAGAGTGCCGATTCTGTTATCGCGACAGTATATTTAAAAATGCGGCCAAAGACGAAATAATCTGGGAAATCGGGTTGCGGCTTAAACCCGGAAATAAAAAAGAGATACAAAGCGCCATAGAAGATAAAATTAAATACCGTTTGGAGCGGCATCCGATGGATTATCCTAACGTCGGAAGTATATTTAAAAATGTGGATGTCGAAATTGTTCCGAAAACACTCAGAGAAAAGTTTAAGGCCAAAATTAAAATAGACCCCATTCCGGTTTTGCCAACCGCGATTTTGTTGGCGGAAGCCGGACTAAAGGGCGTCAGCCGCGGAGGAGCAATGATATCGCCAAAGCATCCAAATTTCATCGTAAATACTCTGAACGCAAGTTCCAAAGATGTGAAAATTCTTATATATCTGGTAAAATATACTATAAAGGAGAAATTCGGAATAAAACTTGAAGAGGAAATAATGATTGTATGAGAATCACCATCAAAGCTACGAAATTAGAGTTGACCCCGGCAGTCAGCGCGTATATTGAACAAAAAATAGGTCTCCTTGTTAAATTTATCCAGGATCTGGACAAAGAGGGGGCAGTAGAATGCAGAATTGAAATAGCGCGCATTACCAAACATCACAATAAAGGGCCGGTTTATAAAGCCGAAGCCAATTTGCGTTTGCCCGGAAAACTTTTGCGCGCCGAACATATCGACTGGAACATTCGCAGGTGTGTGGACGAAATAAAAGACGAGCTTCAGTGCCAAATTAAAAAATACAAAGCGTTGACAAACCGACGCTAGAAGATTATATATACCGTAGCCCCTTTATGTTTTAGAAGGAAACGGAATGAACGTTCTGAATGTCATTTCAATGCCCTACAGTTCCAGCGGTCTCAATAACATTAGCGTTACCGAAGATTCTCGTTCGGTTCCAGACAAGATTAAGGCGATATATGAAAATCACCGCAAAGCGGGTGTGTGTTTTCTTAAAGAAAATAGCTTTGAAGCCGAATTGGATTTCGAAAACTTTGACGAAAACGGGAATCGAACGTGTTTTTTGGGAGGAGACAATTCAATCAGTTATCACGCGGCCAAAAGCTTTTGCACGCGTTACAAGAATCTCAAACGAGGTTTGATAGCGCTTGATGCCCATCCCGACCTTTGTAAAAAAGGGAAACCGAAACACCCATATCATTCCGATTGGCTGAGATATCTGATAGAAGAAGAAATTTTCGCGTCTTCGGATGTTTTGTGCGTGGGATGGCGAGATGTGGAAGCCGAAGAACGTGATTTTGCCCGAAAAATTGGCATGAGGCAAATTTGTCTTATGTCGGCTCTTAGGCAGGGTTTTTATAGCCCGTACCGACATAATCCGAAAAACCGGCGTGTTGACGATTTTCAACGTTTGATGGCGATTTTTTGCGAAAACTTTGACGCGATTTATCTTTCAATTGATTTTGACGTTATAGACCCGGCGTTCGCACCCGGTGTAAATACATTAAGTCCCGGAGGAATGACAAGCGGATACTTTATAGAGCTTATAAAAATTTTGTCCGCTGTGCCGCAAATAAAAATGTTTGACATTACGGAAGTCAATCCTGTTCGAGACGTGAATCAAATGACCCAGCTTCTCGCGCTTAAAACAATGATTGAAATGGCATGATTTATGTAACCCCGCGTCTTTTCAGATGCGGGATTTTAATTTATAATGTATTTCATAATGTCTTTATTTCAAAATTTGAAGTCGTTTTTTGGAGGAGGCATAAGCTTATCAGAATTAAAATATAAGGTTGAAGAAATAAATGTTCTTGAGCCGGAAATTAAAAATTTCAGCAATGAAGAGCTTAGAACTGAAAGCTTAAAACTCAGAAAACAGCCATTGGATGAAATTTTACCGCGGGCGTTTGCCTTGGCTCGCGAAGCCGCCTGGCGCACTCTTAAACAGCGCCATTTTGACGTTCAGTTTATGGGCGGCATTGTTTTGCATAAGGGCGCCATAGCAGAAATGTTGACCGGTGAAGGAAAAACCCTTGCCGCGACGGCACCCGCGTATTTGAATGCGCTCTCCGGCGAAGGTTCGCATGTCGTTACCGTCAACGATTATCTGGCAATGCGTGATACCGTATGGATGGGACAAATTTACCACGCGCTTGGAATTTCAACGGCGTGCATTGTCCACGATTCGGCTTATATGTACGATTCGGAGTGGAAAGTGAGGGAGAGTACTTTGGCCGACCAAGAACGCGACACCACAGGAGCTTTTTTGGTTCAACGCGATTATTTGCGGCCGATAAGTCGCCGCGAAGCGTACCTCGCCGACATAACATACGGCACCAACCATGAATTCGGTTTTGACTATCTTCGTGACAACCTTATTTACTCTTTAGAACAGCGTGTTCAACGCGGGCACAATTTCGCTATCATAGACGAAGTTGACAGCATACTTATTGATGAAGCGAGAACGCCTCTTATAATTTCTGCGCCGGACACCGGCTCAAGCGACTATTATAAAATTTTCGCGAGAGTGGTTGACGGCCTCAAAAAAGACGAGGATTACGCCGTTGATGAAAAATTGAAAGCGGTTAACATTACGGACAGTGGCATAGACAAGGTTGAAAAAAATCTGAAGCTTAAAAACATTTACGCTCCCGAAAATATACGTCTGGTACATTATCTTCAGGAAAGCCTGAAAGCCAAAGCGCTTTTTCACCGCGACAAGGATTATGTTGTTAAAAACGATGGCGTGATAATAGTCGACGAATTCACTGGCAGAATGCTTCACGGCAGGCGGTATTCCGGCGGACTGCATCAGGCAATTGAAGCGAAAGAAGGCGTTAAAATTGAGGCGGAAAGCCGCACTTACGCTCAGATAACAATCCAAAATTATTTTCGGATGTATAAAAAACTCGCGGGAATGACCGGCACCGCGCAGACGTCAGCGGAAGAATTCCACAAGGTTTACAAACTTGAAGTCGCAAGTATTCCGCCAAACCGGCAAATGATCCGTAGGAATTTGTCCGATATAGTATATAAGACATTTGACGCCAAAGTAAGGGCCATCGTTGAAGATATAAGGACGCGCAGCGGAAAAGGACAGCCAGTTCTCCTCGGCACCGTTTCAATAGAAAAAAACGAGATTATTTCGGAAGCGCTCAAACGAGCCGGTATTCCGCACGAACTTTTGAACGCGAAAAGCCACGAACGTGAAGGAACAATAATAGCTCAAGCCGGAAAACTTGGCGCGGTTACCGTGGCAACAAATATGGCCGGACGTGGCGTTGACATAATTCTCGGCGGCAATCCGCCGAATCCCGTTGAAGCGGAAAAAGTTAAAAATTTGGGCGGACTTCACGTCATAGGCACGGAACGGCATGAAGCGCGGCGCATAGACAACCAATTGCGCGGCCGCACCGGCCGGCAAGGCGATCCGGGCTCCTCGCAATTCTTTTTGTCGCTGGAAGATGACCTTATGCGAATTTTCGGAGGAGAGCGGTTAAAAAATATGATGTCCAGCATGAATGTGCCGGAAGACATTCCGATTCAATCCCAAATGGTCGGCAAAGCAATAGTGCAAGCGCAAAGCAAGGTGGAAGGATTTAATTTTGACGCGAGAAAACACTTGCTTGATTATGACGACGTCCTGAATCAGCAAAGAACAACCGTTTACAAAAAACGCGAAAATATTTTGGGAGCGGTGTCAAAAGAAGCTATTAAAGAAATCGTTCGGGAAGCGTTTGACGGACATAAAAAAAGAATTATTGAAGGATTCACCATGTCGCCGGCTGTTTCGGAGTGGCAATTTGACGCGCTTAAGAATATGCTGACACATATCAAAATTGTTGACGAACCGAAAGGATTTGATGATTTGGCGCAAAGATTAAAAGGGCTTAGCGCCGAAATGGCAAAAGAAAAACTTGAAGAATTTTTGAATAAGGCAATTGACAAAAAACTGGACGAATTTTTCAAAAAAGAAGAAATCAACCCCGCTCCTGAAGCGAACTTCAGGGGCGGGGTTGATATTTCCGGACGTTTGCTTTCAGCCGTAGATATTATGTGGATGAATCATCTTGAGA
The DNA here is from genome assembly GCA_001793855.1 of Candidatus Wolfebacteria bacterium RIFCSPLOWO2_01_FULL_45_19. Taxonomy (GTDB): domain Bacteria; phylum Patescibacteriota; class Minisyncoccia; order UBA6257; family GWB1-45-9; genus GWB1-45-9. The sequence goes on from MGIR01000001.1 coordinate 126,468, forward strand.
ATATGGAAGCATTGCGCGAATCTGTGCGACTTCGCGCCTACGGTCAGCGCGACCCGTTGGTTGAATACCGCTCCGAAGGTCGCCACTTGTTCAAAGAAATGCAGGCAATGACGGATGAGTGGATATTTATGAATACGCTTAATTTTGTTCAGGCGCAAAGCGGAACGTCAAATGTTCAAAAAATTACCGTCAACGCTCGGACAGACGAAAAGAAAATAGGCAGAAACGACCCCTGCTACTGCGGTTCAGGAAAAAAGTTTAAAAAATGTCACGGAGCGTAGGAAAATAAAAAAAGCCCAGCACAATGGCTAGGATTGGATCATAGAATCGTTCTCTGGTCATCCTGCTCTCCTTCGAACATAATTTACAATATTCGCTATGGAAAAGAAAATATTCAGCAAAAGAAACACAATGGCAGACACGGCAACGGAATAAATTGTCAATAATACGCCGCCAATTGCCATCAATATAAATCCCCAACGCGCCGGGAGAACAACCAACCCGAAAGCAATGCCAATCAGTCCGAAAGAACCGAGCAATGACCAGATATCGGTAATCGAGTTGCTCAGAATTAATAAAATATACGCGATAACCGTCAATGCGATCAGTATCGTAGCTGTCCGAATTTTCGAAACTTTCTCTATAGCTAAAATTGCGGAAACAATAATCAATGCCTGCAATATCGCGAATAGCGTGTTGTTAAGAAAAAACCAGGCGTAAGCCGCCAAAATCACGCTCCCTGCCGCGAACAAAAAATTTCTGCCTCTTTCCCAAAAAACGCCTACTATGATTAACGTCAAAGCCAGATAAGCGACTGCGTCCCAGAGTTCAAAAGCCATACAGTACGTACCGTATCAAATAAACTATAATTTTACAAGCGTTTTAATTTTTCTTATAAATTCTTCTTTTGAGAATTTTTTCGCGGAGGCAGCCACTTTTACCGGATCAAATTTATATTTTGAAAATTCTTGCACCGCGTTTTTTAACGAATTTTCGGTTTGCTCGTTGAAAAGAATTCCGTTTTCGCCGTGAGCCACGATTTCTTTTGCGCCGCCGGCGTTATAGGCAATTACCGGTGTTCCGCAGGCAATGGCTTCCGCGGCAACAAGCCCGAAATCCTCCACTTGCGGAAATATAAATGCCTTCGCTCCGCAATACAATTCTCTCAACTCGTTTGTGTTTTTTATAAAAGGAATAATTTCAATATTTCTAGATTTTAAATTCTTGATTCTAGATTCTAATCTTTCAAATTCCGGCCCGCTCCCAACGATTTTTAGCGGCAACCGCAACGCGTTAAAACTTTTTACGATAAGGTCAAAACGTTTGTAATGCATCAAACGTCCGGCGGCCATAAAGTAGCTTTTAGGGTTTGTGAGTTCCGGATTAAAAACTTTTAGGTCCACTGGCGGATAAATTACGGTAGAATCGCGGCCGTAATATTTTTTTATTTTGTCGGCTATAAAACGCGAATTGGCAATGAGAATGTCCGGTTTCTGTCCTGCTCGGAAATCCCAATTACGCAAATAATTTAAAATAGATTTGAAAATTGATAACTGAAAATTTGAAATTACACCCGTTAGATATTCTTCTTCCCACGCGTAACGCAGGGGAGTGTGGCAATAGGAGATGTGTTTAACATTTGATTTAAGTGATATTCCCTTTGCGTATCCCGCGCTGCTGGAAATAATCAGGTCATAGCCGTCGTCAACAAGCATCATTTGTGCCGCAAGCGGCATCAGCGGTATGAACAGGCGATGATTTTTACGTACAAAATCAAGATCAAGAAAACTGGTTTTTTTCACGCGACCGTCAAAACGGCCGAATGTCTTTTGTCTATCGTATAATAGAGTATACACCGGCGCGTCCGGAAAAATTTCCATCAACGTCTCCAAAACGCGTTCCGCTCCGCCGTATTGATTTAAATAATCATGAGTTAGGGCGACTTTCATAGCTTTAAGTTTATAGCTTTAAGCTTTTAGCGTATAGAGGTAAACTATAAACATGAAGAGAATTTTGGATATTGTCGGGGCGGTTCTTGGTTTGTTGGTCATCGCGCCGCTTGTGCCATTCATTGCTCTAGCTATTAAATTGGAAAGCAGGGGCCCTGTTTTGGTAAAACTTGCCCGTGTGAGCGGGGGAAAAATAATTTACGTTTACAAATTCCGTTCAATGATAGAAGGAGCGCATGGACTTAAAATCCAACTTGCGAGTCTCAACGAAAGAACCGATGGCCCATTTTTTAAACTAAAAAAAGACCCGCGAATTACCAAAATCGGCAGAATTTTAAGAAAATTCAGAATAGACGAATTTCCTCAGCTCATTAACGTTTTAGAAGGCGAGTTGGCTTTGGTTGGGCCGCGCCCTCACGAGCCGGTGGAAGTTATCCATTATCCGGGACCATATAAGTGCTTACTTCTCGCGAAAGCCGGGGTTACGGGACTTTCTCAAGTCAGCGGCGCTTCCGGCTTGCCGTTTTTAAAAGAATTGGAACTGGATAGTTATTATGTTAAAAATCAATCGCTGTGGCTGGATTTAAAAATTATCGCTAAAACTCTCGCTATAATTTTCACGGACCCCACTGCAGTATAAAATAATGCAAAGTTAAAAAATCAAAGTATAAAATGACAATGTAAAGTTTAAAATGATTTTAAATTTTGATTTGTAATTTTGATTTTTGCATTTTGAATTTTAACCATGCACATACTTATTGACCTTCGTCTTCTTACTAAGGGCGGCGCTACCGGTATTGAAGAATATACGACACAGCTGGTTGGACACCTTTTAACGCTGGACCAAAAAAACAAATACACCCTTTTTTATAACGGCCTTCGCAAGGCGCCTTTGCCACGAGAATGGCTGGAGCGCTCAAATACCTCACTGGTTGACCGGCATATTCCCAACAAACTGTTTGATTTGCTGAATCGTTTTAATTTGCCGAAACTGGACGCCATAGCTAAAAGTGACGCCATATTCAGTCCGCATTTTAACATCATCTCACGCGATTCCGAAATACCACATGTTATGACCTTTCACGATTTGTCTTTTATTCATCATCCGGAATTTTTTCCTATGCGAAAAAAGTTTTGGCACTGGCTCCAAAAGTATCAAGATCGCGCGAAGCGAGCCAGCCGCATTATCGCCGTTTCTGAATTCACCAAATGGGATTTAGTTGAATGCCTCAGTATAAAGCCGGAAAAAATTGTAACGATTTATTCTGGAATACAAAACGAGCTTAAGCCAATGCCGCGAAAGTCGCAAGGCCGGCCGTTTATGCTCTATCTCGGCGCGATTGAACCGAGAAAAAACGTAAGCGCCGCCATACGTGCTTTCAATATACTTAAAACGTCGTCAAAATTTCGCGACTGGCAATTCGTGATAGCCGGAAATTTCGGATGGCTTTATCAAGACGTTTTAAAAGAATCGGAACAATCGCCGTACCGCGATGACATAAGATTTATCGGTAAAATTCATCCATCAGACAGGGTTTTTATATACAATCTCGCGGAATTATTCATTTATCCCTCATTTTTTGAAGGATTCGGTTTTCCACCACTTGAAGCTCAAGCTTGCGGCATACCGGTTGTGGCCTCGGACAGAACTTCTTTACCGGAAATTCTCGGCGATTCGGCCCTGCTGGTTAATCCGTGGAAAATTGATGATATTGTTTCCGCGGCGCAAAGTATTGTTTTTAATCCCGGCGAACGCGAACGCTTAATCAGCGCTGGTTTTGAAAATGTGAAGAGATTTAATTGGGTAAAAACCGCAAGTAAAACGCTGGAAGTTTTGACTGCTACGAGATAGGATAAGCTTATGCCACGAGCGCCGAAGAAGAACGTTTCCGGTTTCCTGCAGGATATTAAACATTCTTCCGTATCGCTTCCTAGAGCGTCCGAGCGTCCGTTCGGAGTAGCTCCAACCAAGCGAGTTTTTAGCGCGCCTAAGAAAATTGTTTTTGTCAAAGAAAGAACAGTCGGACATAAAGCTCCGTTCAAAACAACTCGGGTTTTTACGATTTCCGCTTTAGCCGGACTTTTTATCGCGGGATTTTTTATTTTCAATATTTTCAATCTTAAAGACGATTTCACCGCTTCTGCGAAAAACATAAGCGCATATTTCGCCGACGCTAAAGTTGCGTTTTTAAATTTTAATCCCAGCGGAGCCAAGGCGTCTTTTTTGGAAGCCGGGCGCGAGCTTGAATCGGTAAGAAACAAAGCAAACCGGTATAAATTATTTGAATTTTCAAAATTGCTTGGCTCTTTTGCCCCTGCATTCAAAGAAATACCGGCTTTTTTCGGCAATTTAGGCCAATTTAGCGAACTTGCTTTCAAAATTTCAAATATTTCCGAACGGTTGTTACGCGACGGCGCGCGCAGCGTTTTTAACGGCCGCGGCGAATATTTAATAAAAGACATTGAAATGTTGCGAACCGACATAAAAACATTAAGAGAGCTTTCGGTCACGCTAAGAAATCAAACACGTATGCTTGCCGATATGAATGGAGAAGATTATCTGGCGATGGACATTGAACTTATGAGAATAGACGAACTACTTGGCGGAATTCTTTCAATTTTGAATGGGCCTGGCGAAAGGCATATAGCTATTTTTTTTCAAAATCCATCGGAAATGAGGCCGTCCGGCGGATTTATTGGCAGTTACGCCGACGTTGTTTTCCAAAACGGAAATATTGTTAAATTTGACACACGCGACATTTACGACCCCGACGGCCAACTTGATTTAAAAGTCATTCCGCCGCGGCAAATGCAATCGCTTACCGCAACTTGGGGCGCGCGCGACGCCAATTGGTTCTTTAACTTTCCGACTTCAGCGCAAAAAGTTCTCTATTTTCTTGAAAAATCGAAAATGTACAGCGAGCGCATTATTACGTTTGACGGCGCGATAGCCGTTAACGCGAATGTCGTAAAAGACATTCTTGAAGTGGTGGGGCCGATAGATGTGCCGGAATACGATCTTGTAATAGACGCGGAAAATTTCCTGCTGGAAATACAAGAGGAAGTTAGAACCGGAAGAGACAGACAAATACAGCAACCAAAGAAAATTTTAAAAACAATAGCGCCGATTTTGATTAAACGCTTGGTGGCCATGAACGAGACGGGACAAAAAGAATTGATTTTAAAAATAAGGGAACGCGTCGCCAAAAAAGACATTCAAGCATATTTTCGCGACAAACGCGTCCAAAATTTCGTTTTGAGAAGCGACGCCGCGGGCGAAGTATTTCAACTGCCTAGCGGATTTTTTGGAGATTATCTCGCGGTTGTTAACGCCAACATTGCCGGCGGCAAGACCGATATTTTTATGAGCCAGTCCATTGATTTGACATCCTCAATTGACGCGTCTGGACGAATACGAAACAACCTTCAAATTACAAGAACCCACGACGGCCATACGCAAAAACAAAGCTGGTATCGCGCTTTGAACCAGAATTTTATAAAAATATTCACCGTTCCAGGTTTCAAAATAATTTCCGCGCAAGGCAATCACGCGAAAACCGTCAAACCGCAGATAGATTACGATTCAGCCGGTTATGTTAAAGACCCCGATTTGGAAAAAATTGAAGGTGAAAAAGGAAAAATTGAAATTTCAAACGAGGCCGGAAAAACAACGTTCGGGACGTGGTTTAGCGTGGAGGCCGGAAAAACAAAAACTCTGGAAATTGATTATGAACGGGAGGGTTTTTTGCCCTCTGACGGCAAGATTTATCAATTTGTATTTGAAAAGCAATCCGGCGTAAACAGTTCTTTTAAACTCTCGTTTGAAGCGCCGCCGGGTTTTCGTTGGCATGAATCCAACAGCGCGTTTTTCACTTACAAAACCGATAACCCAAACGGCAGAATCATTATCCATCTGACATTGATAAAATCATAGTTATGAATAACATCAGAAACTTTTGCATCATTGCGCACATAGATCATGGAAAAAGCACATTAGCCGATCGTTTTCTTGAAGTAACCGGCACGGTAGAGAAAAGAAAAATGCGGGCGCAGTATCTTGACCAGTTGGAACTTGAAAGAGAGCGGGGGATTACCATAAAAATGGCCCCAGTTCGCATGTCATATCTCTTAAATCATAAATCTTATATCTTAAATCTGATAGACACTCCCGGTCATAGCGATTTTTCCTATGAAGTATCCCGCGGCTTGGCTGCGGTTGAGGGTGCGATTCTTTTGGTTGACGCGACGCAAGGACTTCAAGCGCAGACGCTTAGCAATTTTAACGCCGCGAGAAAAATCGGCTTGAAAATAATAGGCGCCGTAAACAAAGTTGACCTTGAACCGCCACAGCTTGAAGAAACTGTGCGGAACTTAGCCGCGTTGCTGGAAGTGCCGCTTTCGGATATTTTCCGAGTTTCCGCCAAAACCGGTTACGGCGTTGAACGTTTATTAAACGCGGTCATAGATCGTGTTCCGTCGCCGCTTGAAGAGCCGAGTGATGTTTTTAAAGCATTGGTATTTAACTCGCTCTACGACGACCATAAAGGAGTCGTGTCTTTTGTCAGAGTTTTTTCGGGGAAAATAGCTTCCGGAAATGAAATTTTTTTGATGGCCAGCAACACGCGCTCAAAGCTTAAAGAAGTGGGCTATTTCGCTCCGGAATTAAAAAAAGGCGAAATGCTAAATGAGGGCGAAATCGGTTATTTGGCTACCGGAATTAAAGACCCGGACACTCTAAAAATCGGGGACACCATAGCCAGTGACCAAGTTAAGCCGTTGCCGGGCTATAAAGAACCGAAACCGGTACTTTTCGTTTCTTTTTATCCCGAAGACAATAACGAATACGAGAATTTAAAACAGGCATTGCGCCGCTTGCGCCTTAACGACCCGGCTTTGACGTTTGAGCCGGATTCAAATGAACTTCTTGGCAGGGGATTCAAATGCGGTTTTCTCGGCCGTTTGCATTTTGAAATTACGGCAGAACGGCTTGAGCGTGAATTCAACTTAAAAACCATAAATAGTTTCCCGTCCGTAACATACGAAGTTGTTGAAAAAAATAAAACCAGCATCATTACCAGCCCTGAAGATTTTCCGAACAAGCCGGACGCGATAAAAGAGCCTGTTGCTGAAGTTGAAATTCTCGCGCCGTCAAAATATCTCAGCGCGATTCTCGGTTTGAAAGAAAAGTTCAGGTTTCAAGACATAAAAACAGAAATCGTCGGCAGCTTAAACGTAATAAAAGTTATAATGCCGCTCGCGGATTTAATGCTTGATTTTGACGACAATATAAAAACACTCAGCGCGGGTTTCGCGTCTTTCAGTTACGAACTTAAAGAAATGCAGCCAGCCGACGTTGTAAAGCTTGAGATTATCGTTGCCGGACAGCGTGTTCCCGGCTTGTCGCGGATCGTGCCCAAAAAAGATATCATACGAGAAGGCCGCGTTATGACTGAAAAACTTAAAAAGATTCTCCCCCGTCAGCAAATTTCGCAAACAGTGCAAGCAATTGCCGGAGGGCAGATAATAGCACGCGAAGACATCCCGGCTTTAAGAAAAGACGTTGCCGGCTATCTTTACGGCGGAGACAGAACGCGAAAAATGAAACTTTGGCAAAAACAAAAAAGGGGTAAGAAAAAAATGGCGGCAATGACCAAGATAGTCATACCGCCAAAGGCGTATTTGGAATTGCTTAAAAAACAGTGAAATTACCATGAGTGTTTGAATTTCAGCTGTTCGTAAAGAATATTTAACGCTCTCACGTAAGCGCTTTGGGTCAAGGTTAGGTTTCGTTCTTGGCTTATTCTATATATTCCATCAATAACCGTAGTCATTATTTTTCTTAATTCTCCGTGCACCCAAAGCAAATCGTCGTAATAATCAACCGCGTGCCTGCGCTCTCCGCGATTACGACGCCATTCGCAATACGAACCGGTAACTCCGCCGACGCCAGCGGCAATGCTTGTTACCACGTGTATATTTCTGCGATCAAGGTCATCTTGCGCGGTTGGAATAATACATTCATTTCCTGGTTCCAAAACTAATTCCGCTTTTATTCGGTCAACGTTGTCGTTGGTTATCTGGTTTTCCATTGACGCAAGAACAAGTATATCAGTACGAAGTTCAAGCAATTCTTCTCCGCTGATCTGGTCCGCGAGATTTGCATCATAACTAGCGAAAGTCCCGTAAGTTTCATAATGTTGCTTCACATTTTTCACATCCAATCCCGAACGATTGTATATTCCGCCATTAACATCACACACGGCTCCAACGTAATAACGGCTGAATTCTTCATCAAGCGTAAGGGCTGCGCAATTCATTCCAACATTGCCGTATCCATGGATAGTAAGCATTATTTTGTTCTTGCTCTCAAATAAATTTGAAAGTTTCAAATAGCGATTAAGCAAGAAAAGCAATCCGCGAGATGTTGCGTCTTCGCGCCCGGGACAACCGTCATGTTCAATCGGTTTTCCAGTTACAATCGCGGCAATGTTTGGAAGCTGAGTCAATGAATTTAACTCTGCGGCTTTGTTGTAAATCCAAAACATTGTTTCCGAGTTGCTTCCGACATCAGGCCCGGGAACATAATAATCAGGATTGAGTATCTTTTTAAACAGCAATCGTTCAGTTGCTTTTTCTATAATCGCGCGAATGAATCTTTTTTCGTAAGAAGTTGGATTAATTGAGATTCCAAACTTCGCACCACCAAAAGGCAAATTAGCCTCGGCGTTTTTTAAAGTCATATCAAAACCAAAAGTGCGCAATCTGTCCAAGTCAACGTCTTTATGCATTCTGAATCCGCCCTTAAATGGCCTGGCGCCGGATGAATGCGGATTGCAGTGTAAAACGCCCAACAACTTAAAAGTTTCTTGATGATTACCGATATCAACCCGTATTTTTGTGTCACAAATATCTTTTGGCTCGCTAAGCTCATACATAAGCTTATCCGGAAGACCGGCAAGCTCGGCGTAACGCGCGACTTGAATTAGTTTTTCACTAAACATACCAACCTCCACACCCAGAAATCAAAGAACATTACAATTATAAGCGTAGTTTGCGAAAAAGCAACCGAGGCGTTAGTATAAAGGGAATCTATGCGTTTTTTCTTGATTTTTGCGTTCTTAATCGGCATAGGCGTATTGCTCGGTGCGCAAAGCGTCAACCTTTTCAAACAACAGCGCGAATTGCGCGCGGAATTTGCCGAAGTGTCGTCACGGTTGGAACGACTTATTCTGGAAAACAACGAATTGGAAAAAAGGATTGAATATCTGTTCTTTCCGGAAAATCTTGAAAAAGAACTGCGGGCTTTAAATTACAAAGCTACGGAAGAAAACTTGCTAATTTTAATCAATGAATAATCGGGGAATAATGGTGGTTTTCGGCGCAATGATTTCGATCGGGCTTATTTTTAGTTACGCGCTCCACGGCGGTCTGTTTCCGGTTGTTTTTGTAGGCGTTTCACCGATAACGTTAAAAGTCCTTGACGAGATGCATTTTGCGGCGATGCGCTATTACGGAAACATGGTTAAGACTTACGGCAGTGACCCGAACGAACTCAATGACTCGGAAACAAAACAAGAAGTGCGTCGCGCGTCGCTCAGTAAACTGATTGACGAAGTTTTGATAAAAAACGAATTAAAAAAACGTTTGGGCAAGAACTTGAATCTTGTGGTACGAAACAAGCTCGGAGAAATATCCAAAAACGAAGAATTCCGTAACGCCACTACGCTTTTTTACGGTCTTAACTTAAATGAACTTGAACGCGTTTTTCTTATACCGCAAGCAGAATACGAAATTCTTGAAGGTCGCTTGATTATTGAACAGAAAGAAATAAAAGATTGGCTGAACAACGCGCGTCACGCGGCAAATGTAACGATCTTGTCTTCGGAGTTCAAATGGAACGGTGCAAGTGTTGAATTGCGGGATTAGTTTAGTGGTAAAACGCCTGCTTCCCAAGCAGAAGATACCAGTTCGATTCTGGTATCCCGCATAAAATTAAAAATGCCAGGATGCAACGCATGGGTCTAACCTTGACTTTTTTTGCATATTTGCTATACAATAAATGCGTTTGAAAACTGAAAATGGAGAGTAGCATGATAATAGGAGTTCCAAAAGAACTGAAAGCGTTTGAAGGAAGGGCCGGCCTTGATCCTTTGGGTGTTTTGGCGTTAATCCGGGAAAACCGTATCGTTTTGGTTGAGAATAGCGCGGGTGCGCTGGCAGGTTTTTCAGACGAAGAATATATTAAAGCCGGCGCTAATATATGTTCACGGAAAAAATTGTGGGAGTCGGCTGAACTCATAGTCAAAGTAAAAGAGCCGTTGCCCGAAGAATATCCGTTTTTCAGAAACGGACTTACGATAATGGCTTTTTTTCACTTTTCCGCGAATTCCGAGCTAAAAGAAAAATGCGCGAGCGCCGGAATCAATGCGATTCCTTATGAAGAAATACAAACATCGAACGGGGAAAAGCCGATTTTGAAAGCGATGAGCGTAATAGCCGGAGAAGTTGCCGTTGATATGGCCGTCCAATATTTGCGGACAGAATACGGCCGTAGAGGAATTTTAATGTCCGATGCGGTTGTTACGATTATCGGAGCGTTAGGAAATGTTGGTTCCAGAGCGCATTCATTGTTAAAAAACCGCGCAAAAAGAATTTATATTTTGGATAATCGCGGCGCGCGTCCCGCAACTCCCGAAAATATCGTAGAAGCAATTTCTAAAAGCGATATCGTAATCGGCGCGGCTGTAAACAAAGCAGGCGGCGCCCCGCATTTGATTACTCGCGATATGGTTAAAAGAATGCGTCCGGGCTCGGTTCTTATTGATGTAGCCATAGATGAAGGGGGGATTTCAGAGACATCTCGCCCGACAACATACGCTAATCCGTATTACTTTGATGAAGGCGTGATTCATGTTTGCGTAGCCAATTTGCCTGGAGGAGTTCCGCGTTCCGCGACTCCACGCCTTGTTAATGAATCTCTGCCCTATATTATGGGAGTGGCGTCTGGAATAAATATTTTATAAAAATAAAAGAGCCGATTTAAAATCGGCTCTTTTTATCTTTTTTTGCCTAAAGTTTTTCGCGCTCAGCCCACGCGATGTTTATTTTGATTTTTTCCACAATCTTATCCATTGTTCGTTCAAGGCCTTCCAGACGATTCTTTTTGAAAAATTCTTCCACATCGGCGAGCATTTCTTTTGTCGCGAATCCACCCATTGGTTCAAGTATATCGACCAACATGAAGTAGACGCCGTGATAACGGCTTCTAACCTCGTCCCAATTACTTTTAATGAACTGCCAAACCATTTTTCTCGCACAATGGTTCGTACCCATGGCGGAAAATAGAATTGGAAAATCTTGTTTCCTTAATTCATCACTGAGTGAAAAGTCAAGTATTGTTTTTACCGCATCCACGTCGCGAAAGTTACCCATAGCTATCAGAACTCGCGTTTTTTCTTCGTGAGAGTCGCTTTTTCTGTGAATTTCGCGCAATGCCGACAAGGTATCGCTGTCGCCGTTTAAGGCAACTATGCTATAAACTGCCTGTCTCAAATCGGGGTCAAGTTTCTCGCCGTTGATAAATTTTTGAAAACGGCGACTTGCGTTTTTAATTGTATCGGAATCGCCATATTTTCCGGCCATACTCAAAATAAATCCTCGCAAAAGAACGTCAGTATGCGTATCGGAACGCGATTTTTTCCATCCAAGCAACTTCACCCGCGAATCTATAAGCAGCTGAGCCGTAACGTACAAGCGCTTTAAAATGTCTTCTTGATTTCTTTCCTTTAATAAATTGTCAAGAGTTCCTAAAACGTTTCCTATAATCAACCATACGTTATAATTCGTTTCTTGGCGATAAACCAAAAGCATTTCGAGAACCGAAGAAGTTTCAATTTCTCCAGCTTGAACCAAAGCAAACGCGTCGTCCAAAATGCACATTCTGTCAATCGCGGAAAACTTCTTTTGTTTAACGCATTCCGAAAGTTTTTTTAACATACTCTCTGGATACGCAACCCTGTAAAAACCGGCATGTCCGGGATTTAGTTTAATCCAATCATCGCCTTCGGCTTCTACATTTATTTCGTGGCTCTCTTTATCAAGATAATGCCTGGAGGTCCCTCTTGGAGTTAATATTTCAAAAGGAATATTCCAACGCGCATCTTGTTCACTTGTGTTTTCGGGAAGATACATAAACTGCTTTTGCGAAATCCTAAGCCGGGTTTTTCCGTTTTCGTTGCCAAGGTTTTCCACCATGATTACCGGGTATCCTGATCGGCGAGTAAACCCCGACATCACATCCTTTACCGGTTTTCCGGAACAGTCCTCCAGCGCCTGCCACAAATCATCGGACACGGCGTTTCCATAAGCGTGCCGTCTGAGATAAAGGGCGACTCCTTTGTCAAAATACTTACCAAGATAGTGATGAAGCATGCGATTTACCGATGCTCCTTTGTTATACGATATGGAATCGAATATTTCGTTTATTTCTTTTGGATTTTTAACTTCAACTTCAATCGGATGCGTATTTTTCAAACCGTCTTCTCTCAACGCGTCTAAATGAACCTCCGCGACATACCTTTCCAACGCTTGCCATTTTGGAAACTGATTGGAAACAGCTCTGTCCCCGACATATGAGGCGAAGCCTTCATTCAGCCAAAGATGCGTCCACCAAACCATGGTCACGTAGTTTCCGAACCATTGATGCGCCAATTCGTGATCCACTACCGACGCAACTCCTTCTTTGGACGAAGCCGATGGATTCTGCGGATCAACCAAAAGAGCTGTTTCTCTGTAAGTTATCAGCCCCCAGTTTTCCATGGCGCCAGCGGCTAAATCCGGCAGAGAAACCATATCCAATTTTTGCAGAGGATACGGAATACCGTAAATATTCGCGAAGTATGGCAGTGTATGTAAAGCGCATTCAAGCGCGAATTGTCCATGCGATTGTTTTCCGGGTCTTGTCCAGACGCGAATAAGAACTCCGTTGCAATCCCTATTCGCTATACAATCAAGTTCGGCAACAACAAAAGCTACTAGATACGTGGACATTTTTGGCGTGATTTCGAAAAGCACTTTTTTCAATCCGTAACCCGCGTTCGTTATGGAACGGGGCTCCATGTTTGAAAACGCCGTAAAATTTTCAGGCATCGTCAAGGCAATTCTGAAAGTAGCTTTGAAATCCGGTTCATCGAAACAGGGGAATGCCCGTCGCGCGTCGCAAGACTCAAGCTGAGTCACGGCTCCCCAACGTTTCTGCCCGTCAATTTTATAGGACGTTCGGTAAAATCCGCGCATATTGTCGTTTAGTTCGCCGTTAAAACTCAAATAAAGCATCGGGGTCATTCCGGGTTTAAGTTCAAGTTCCGAATCCTCGCCCTCAAAGCTCGCAGTTTCCATATCTTTATCATATGAAACTCTAAGCAATTCTTTTGAATTGCCGCAGTCAAGCATCGCGTAATTTATCTTTAAATCCGCGGCATTCAGAACTATTTTTGACGTGGCCTCAAGTACGTTGAGTTGTATGGATTCTTCGCCTTCAAAAACAAAATTGGCAAGATCCGGCTTTATGTGAATGTTGTAATGCAGCGGTTTAACATTTCTTGGCAAACGATGCGGATTTAATTGCTCCACTCACAACCTCCGTATTAAGTTTTTATGGTACAGCGGAATACATAGTATTAAATTATTTGACGATTGTCAATTAAGCTGTGTTATAATTAAGATTCTATCCTATGAAAGAAAAAACACACGGCAAATTTTTAAGCAGACATATAAAAGACATAATATACGGCGCGAACGACGGCATTATAACAACATTCGCGATAGTGGCCGGCGTTGCCGGAGCCGCGCTTTCGGTGCGAATTATTTTAATACTTGGATTCGCGAATCTTATCGCCGACGGCATTTCAATGGCGGCGAGCAATTATCTCGGCGGCCGTTCCGAAGCCGAAATGATGCGATACGAACTAAAATTAACACCGGAGAAAAATAACGTGATTGTTTCTGGAGCACTGACAACATTTTTTGCTTTTGTGTTTGCCGGCGCGATTCCACTTCTGCCGTTTATATTACTAACTGACGGAGGAACGCTTTTTATCTCAAGCATCGCGACAGCTTTTGCCCTTTTTGCTGTCGGAGCGGCTCGCTCGCTTATCACTGCCGCAAATTGGTTTGTTTCAGGATTGGAAATGCTCGTCATAGGAGGAATTGCAGCGTCCGCGGCGTATTTCATAGGATTTGCTGTAAGTTTTGTAGTATAATTGTGGTATGATTTTTGCCGGCTCTCAATACGCCGATGTAGCCATACCCTTCAATCTGCGACCATTTCTTAATTTGATATTGGTCTATAATCTTAGTATACTAGGATTATGCCAAATCCTAAGAAGCCCAGGAGCAATTGTCTTATTTGCAGTAAAGAAACGAACCGCGCGGAATATAAATATTGCAGTAACGCATGTCAGCAAGAATATCAATACGATGTGTATATTCATAGATGGAAAAAAGGTGAAGAGAAAGGTTTAAGCTCAATCGGATTAGTTTCACCGTACATAAAACGATATTTACGCAGAAAGTTTAAAAATAAATGTTGTTTGTGCGAATGGGCAGAAATTAATCCGAAAACTGGATTAGTTCCATTAGTTGCTGATCATATTGATGGAAATTGGAAAAATAATATCGAGAAAAATCTGCGTTTAATTTGTCCGAATTGTGATTCGTTAAGTCCTACGTTTGCTGCGTTAAATAAAGGAAATGGACGAACAAATAGAACTCGAAGTAAACGGGCACAAGAAGGTCGTTTGTTGGCAATGAATATGCCGATGTAGCTTAGTGGCAAAGCAATGGTTTCGTAAACCATGGACGGCAGTTCAATTCTGCCCATCGGCTCCAAGATTTATTCAAATATCAAAAATGAAAAAACTTGACAGAGCAACGCTAATTGAGCTTCAGTGGCGCGATTTAATTTTTTGGCCGGTAACTCGTCCGCTTGGCATTTTATATGAATACGTTATTACGGCGATTGTAAAACTTATACGCCTCGTGATTCCGCGCCGTGACGCAACCGCACAAATTGAGGACCCACTAGACACGGCAGTAAGAAAAGAAATTTTCACTCTCGCAAACCTTGCTTCGTTTTACGGCTTGTTTCTTATCGGAGAGCTATTTTATGTAATCTGGGCGTTCACGACGAATCAACCTTCCGTTGAATTATGGTCAATTTCCGCATGGCTCCTTGACCTTAAAACGCCGGGAATCTGGACCATTGCCTGGCTCGTTACTGAAATCGTGCTGACGGACACCATTGACGGGCCGCTCGCCAGAACCAACGCGCGAGTAAGCGCCCTGGGCACTCTCTTGGACCACACAAGAGATTATCTCGTTACTTTTGTCGCGCTTTTTTTCCTTATTGCCATCACGGCAATTCACCGCGACTGGGCGTTTTTGGCGCTTGCCGTCGCCAACGCCGCGGGGCTAGCTCTTTTTATAAGCTACCACGTGATATTTTTTAAAAAAATTGTCGTACGGGACGCGCGGATGCTTAGAGATGCCGCGTTATCCAACGGCAAACGTTGGAGCGCCTTTTTTAAACACGCGCTTCTTGAAGAATATCAGACCAATTTAACCGGAAGAATTCATTTCACAGCACTGGCTTTCACGGTCGGTTCAGGACTTTTTTATTACGCAACCGGAGCGGAATGGATTTATATCACGTTCACAATAGCCCTTACAGCGACCATCGTAGTCACTTCGTATTATTTGTACGAGCTTTGGGGAGAATACTACGCTCGTTGGCAAGTAAAAGCGCACGCGCGTTCTCAATCTTTTAAAGAAAGGGTTGCTCGGCGCATTGAACGCAAAAAAACACAAAACAAATAATTCGCTCACGAATTTATTGCTTTCACTTCGCTAATAGGTTTCGTAAAGGATGGTTTGAGCTTATTGGCCGTGCCGTTCCGGCCGTGGTATAATCAAAGCTCAAGAACGATGAAAAAATTTGAAGACAGAAAACAAACGCTGAAAGAGCGCGCCCGACTTCTATCGGGCCGTCTTTGACGTATCGGGAAAAAAGAAAAAGATAGAAGAGATTGACGGCGAAGTAAGCAATCCCGAAATATGGAAAGACCGCAGACGCGCGGAGGAATTGCTTAAAGAACGCGGCCAGCTTCACGAATTGGTCGCGCAGTTTGAGGAACTTGAAAAAGAAATTGAAGTTGCGGACGAGGGGAATATTGATGAGACAGAAAAAAAATTCAACAAACTTGAACTTCAACGGCTTCTTTCCGGAAAATATGATGCTTCCAACGCCGTGGTTTCAATTTTTTCCGGAGCCGGCGGACAAGACGCCGAGGATTGGACCGCGATGCTTTATGAAATGTACGCAAAGTACGCTGCAGAGCGCAAATGGCAAATAGTGATTCTGGACGAACGCTTCGGCGAAGTCGGCGCGAAAACCGGGCGTATGCCGTTAAAACACATCTCTTTTGAAATAAAAGGGGGGCATGCTTTCGGCTATCTTAAGGGCGAGCAGGGAGTGCACCGCTTGGTGAGAACTTCCCCGTTTTCGGCGAAACAATCGCGCCACACCTCTTTCGCTCTGGTTGAGGTTTTGCCGGAACTTCCGGAAATAGAAGAAAAAAATATGGTTCTTCCGTCTGAGGACTTGGAAGTGGATTTTTCGCGCGCAGGCGGTCCCGGCGGCCAGAACGTAAACAAGGTTGAAACGGCTGTACGGATAACCCATAAACCAACCGGAATAACCGCGGCTTCGCGCTCAGAACGTTCCCAATCGCAAAATCGCGAGAAAGCGCTAAAATTGCTTAAAGCAAAATTATTTCGCTTTATGGAAACGGCTCAAATTAAAGAACTCGGCGCCCTGCGCACGAAAGTCAAGCCGGAATGGGGCAGTCAGATCCGTTCTTATGTTTTAAACCCGTATAAAATGGTAAAAGACCACCGAACCGGCGCGGAAACGGCGCAAGTGGAAAATGTGTTAAACGGCGAAATTGATATATTTATTGAAGCCGAGTTACAATTAGGATAATCATGAATATTGAAAAATTGCTCCTGTTTTCGTTAATTGTTGTAATTTTTTGGACAGGGATTTGGGAGATAAATATAGCATTTGCCAATTTTAGCGACGATTTTGAAGCATATGAGGTTGATTCCTTGTTGAGTGATACCGCCGATTGGGAATGCAGCGGTTCTTCCGTTTGGAGGATAACAGATCAAGATTTTAATACAGGCACTCGTTCGGTGGGTCGCATAGAAAACACTGGTCACTCCCGTCATTGTTGGAGAAATTTTGAAGTTACGAAATCCGGGGTTTTTAAACTTTCCATAAAAAGACCCTCTACTTTTGGATTCGAAGGCCCAGCTTTTGAATTAAGAACAGGACCGGGTACTTCCGGCGATTTTGTTGCCAACTTTGCTTATAGTAATGATAGAACCATTTCGTGTAATGCCCCAGGTTTTAGTTTTACTTGTGGAACTTGGACTCCAAATGAATGGCAAGAACATGGCATAGCTTGGAATTCTGTCAATAATAAAATTCGGTGGTTTATGAATGGTGAATGGACTGAATTTAAAAGCAGCGATATTCCTGCTCCCGCGAGCGCTACTATTAGTTGTTGCACCTCCGGCCATGAAGGTGTTTTTCTAGATGATATTAAGTTTACTCCAGGAATTAAAAATTTAGAAATCACAGAACCTCCATCAACAGAAATTTCTGAGTCACCTTCAAATTTCGTTATTCAATTTGATACTGATGCAACAAATTGGAACGGCAAGGTGGACGTTCAGGTTCGCGAGCTTACAGACCCTTTCCGTGATACCGGTATGCTTTCTGGCTACCAATCTTTCACTTTTTCAAGCGCGGGCACCAAAACGGTTGCTTTTACTAATCCTCTGAATTTTTTGCCAAGCGGAAGATACAAACTAACCGTTAGAGTATTTGCCTCTGTGCCTGGAGGAGATTTTCTGGAACTCGATAATATTTCCCGCATATTCCGCCTCCCTTCCGGATTTTTTACCGATCTTGATGAAGATTTTGAAGCATACGAGGTTGGTCAACAATTAGGCAAACAAGATAATTGGGAATGCAATGAGTCCATAGAAACGCACAGGTGGTTTGTTAATGATGAAAATGTTTTTTCAGGAGCCAGGGCTATACGTAAAATGGGCGCTCATGATGCAATTTGTCGTAGAAATTTTGACAACGTTAGCAATGGGCAAATCTTTTTTGCCGCAAATCACGCGCAAGCAGACCCATTTAGCAGATTAGCTTTTTCAGTTAGGAATGCGGCAGGCAATATAAATGATCAGTTCGGCGGCTCAGAAGATAGAATCGGACTTATTAATTTAAGAGGAGACGGAACGGTTGAATGTCACACTATTGAAAGCTCTTCTGTTTGCGGCACTCACAATATAGGCGAATGGGCTCAATATGGTATTGAGTGGGATGGTATATTAGGGCGCGTTCGTTTTAATGTTAATGGGGAGTGGACGGATTGGTTTGATAGTAATAACGCTCGCGATGGCGCGGAATTTTACTTTTTAGCCGCTGGCGCCGGCTCTGGCAATACTCAGGTTATGTTTATAGACGATATTCGTTTTGCTTTTGTTACTCCGGAACCAGAACAATTAAATCCTGTTATTATAGTGCCGGGGCTTTTGGGGTCGTGGCAGAAAGATGGTGAATGGATTATTGATCCGATTTTTCGTAAATATGATGAATTAATTCGTCTTCTTGACGTAAGTGGATACACGCCGGATGTTGATTTGTTTACTTTTCCTTATGACTGGCAGCAAGGTGTAAGTTTGAGCAGCGATCAGCTTGCAGCAAAAATTGTCGAAATACGGAGCATTTGCCAGTGTCAAAAAGTGGATATAATCGCGCACAGCATGGGCGGTTTGGTGGCGCGTTCATATGCCCAAAGTGGTGATTATCAAAACGATATTGACCAAATTATCTTTTTGGGAACATCGCACGAAGGATTATCTTGGGCATACTTGTTATGGGAAGGAGGAGAAATAACGCCACAAATATTTTCTTTGGGCTTTGATAAAATAATGGAGCTTTATTTGAATTGGAAATCTATTATTTCTTTCGCTGGAAGTAAATTTGCTTATATCCAAAACGCCATTCTTTCAATTAAAGATTTGTTGCCGACTTATGATTACTTGAAGGATGCGGATACTGAAATTTTGCGTAATTATCCTGATAATTATCCCGTCAATTTCTTTTTGGAACTATTGAATTCTTCTTTATCAGAAAATAGATTGTCAGAACGCGGTATCAGAATTACTAATATTGTCGGCAACATAGAGCCAAACTTTATAGATGGCAAACTGGTAGATGAAACTTTGGGCACGATAAGGGTTGTGGATAGGCCTAATCTTTTACCGAAATGGGAGCATGGTTTTCCAGAAAATTTCGACGTACCATTTACCGACCACGGCTTGGAGTTCGATGAGGGAGATCGCAGAGTTACTCTTGAAAGTGCTTCTCACAACTTTTCTTCAACCGTTATCTCACGTGCCGATCGCAATCTTCACGCAAACTTGCCTGTGGTCGCCTGGCAGCAAATTCACGAAGCGTTATTCGGCATCCCATCGCCTGAGCGGGGAGTCCCTATTGTTATTGAAGAATCGTTGATTATACCGATTTTTTCGCCTGCTGATATCCAAATTATCGATCCGCTAGGCAGGAGAATTGGCAAGGATTTTTCAATTGGTCAGGAAATTAATGAAATACCCTTCGCATTCTACAGCGGCTTTAATAGCGATTTGGAATTTATTTTTATTCCCAATCCTCTTGATGGAGAATATCAAATCAAAGTTCAGGGAACCGATGAGGGCAGTTATGAAGTTCAATCTGCTTTTGTCAACGATGCAACTTCAACAGTTGCGACTTTTATGGCCAATATTCAAGAGAGCCTTGTTCAGAATCTGAGCTTTGTCTTTAATGTTTCCTCGCCGGAGTTAACAACTATACAACCGGAAGATACAACTCCACCTATCATAACCAGCACTCAAATTCCATCCGAAGTTTTGTTGAACTCACCGCCCTTAACGTTTAATTTCTCAGCTCAAGACGATTTAACGGGTGTATTCAGCATATCAGCAACGCTAAATGATCAATCTATCACTAATGGTTCTGCCATAAACTTTGATATTCCCGGAACTTACTTTATAGAGATCGTTGCGGAAGATTTTGTGGGCAACGTTGCTACGGAAACAATAATATTTGATGTAATTTATGAGTTTGGCGGTTTTCTTCCGCCGGTTAAAGCCGATGGCTCTGGCATTTATAAACTCGGCAGAACTTTGCCCGTGAAGTTCCAGTTGGCCGATGTTTCTGGTCAGTTTATTTCTACAGCTACAGCGACACTTACCCTTGCTAAAGTTCAAGACGAAAGCATCGGCAACGAGGAAACTCCTCTTTCTACATCGGCGGCTGACACAGATAATATTTTTAGATATGATAGTGAGAATAACCAATATATTTATAATTTATCTACTGATATGATGTCAGTAGGAACGTGGCAATTAAGAATTAATTTGGATGACGACCGACATTACACAGTGTTTATATCAATAAAATAAAGCATGAAGAATTTGCCTCAAATGCAAAAATTGGCACTTATATTGTTATTAACGCTCATACTTACCTTTTTCACGGCGGAATTTATTGGTCGTCTCCTATTTGACTTTATTCTTGACAAATTCCCTCCGA
This sequence comes from Candidatus Wolfebacteria bacterium RIFCSPLOWO2_01_FULL_45_19, assembly GCA_001793855.1. Lineage (GTDB taxonomy): Bacteria > Patescibacteriota > Minisyncoccia > UBA6257 > GWB1-45-9 > GWB1-45-9. The sequence goes on from MGIR01000001.1 coordinate 147,150, forward strand.
TCTTTGGAGTTTCATTTGGATATCAGGAGATGTGGTACTATATTTTCGGCCTCTTTGCGGCACCAATTATTTTGTTCTCTCTTTCTCTCTATATTATCGTTGATAAAACAGAAATACGATTAAAAGAAGTTCTTACGCAGTTCCTTAAGAGCAGCACGGTTCTATTAGTAACCGCATTGTTGAGTTATTTTATGGGTGGTTATTTTGGATGGATAGCAGAAAGATTTTCCCCAGATTTAGCCTCTGGTTGGATACCCACGAAATCAGCAAGGATTCTAGTCGGCACACTCCACGCCCCTTCTTTCTTTCTTTCTTTCTTTTACTTTTTTCTCGTGAGAATGAAAGAGAATATCTTTAGAAATATTATGATTGCTTTTCTAATCCTATCAGTTCTTCCCAACCTTATTTTCGCGCCAATTTATATCGCCGTTGGATACGTATTGGCAAAATCTATTCTTTATTTAAAATCACAAATAGTAAAAAAATGACCGCTTTTCAACCGCACACTTCCCGTTAAATTTCAATTAACGGATTTAAATAATACCTTCATTGATTCCGCAACAGCCCATCTTTTCCTTGCCAAATTAACAGATGACATACTGGGAACGGAAGAAATAGCCATATCAACATCAAATGCAGATACCGGCAATCAATTTAGATATGACGACGAAAACAACCAATATATATTTAATCTTGATACAGGAACGTTATCCGTAGGAACTTGGCGACTGAGAGTAGAACTTGATGATGGAAAAAGCTATATTGTGAATGTATCAATGAGGTGAGGAAATAAAAGAAAAACATGAAATTTCACATGAAGAAATCATATTGGATAAATCTAGGGCTTGGGTTGGGAGTTGGGTTGATGTGGGGTTTTGGTATATTTACATACGGGTTTTTAGCAAGAGCGAATGTTTTAATTGCGGAATTTTTAATTAGTGTTTTTCCTTTCCTGAATTTTAAATTATTTGAACCTGAATATATATATATATATATATTCTAGCTATTTTATTATTTTACCTCTCTTGTTTTTGAATTTTGCCTTTCCTATTTTTAGACAAGAATTTCGCGAATCCGTTAACAAGCTTTCTTTTCTTTTCTTTTCTTTTCTTTTCTTTCGGCGCTATACTTGCTTGTAGATTTTGGATTTGGGGTATACATCAAGCCTTCTCCAACGCTTCGTTTCTGTAAATAGTAGAATCCAAAGACAATGCTGGTAATCCAAGAGTTTCAGAGTTTCGTTTTAACGCCATTTATCAATTTAACGGCTTTCTTCCACCTATCAAATCTGATGGCTCCGGCATTTACAAACTCAATCGCACACTTCCTGTTAAATTCCAATTAACAGACGCGAACGGCAATTTTATTGATTCCGCAATCGCGTATCTTTTCCTTGCCAAACTAACAAATGACATACTGGGAACAGAAGAAATAGCCATATCAACATCAAATGCAGATACAAGCAATCAATTTAGATATGACGATGAAACCAACCAATACATATTCAATCTTGATACCGGAACATTATCCGCAGGAACATGGAGGTTGAGAACAGAACTTGATGATGGAAAAAGCTATACTGTAGATATATCAATGAGGTGAAAAAATAAAGAAAGCTATGAAATTACAAATCAAGAAATCGTATTTGATTAGTTTGGGGTTGGGGATTTTGGGAGCAGCGGTTGTAATGTTTAGTGCTTTGAAATTTCAATTTTTTGGATTATTTTTGGAAAATTTCGGTATTTTTTTAACATCCTCGTTCCCATCTCTTGATATATACTCATTTGAAATTCCGGGCTTTGTAGTTTATTTAATATGTCTTCCTTTTATATTATTAAACAACGCGTTCTCCATATTCATTCAAGAACTAAAAGCATCTGCTCATAAGCCTTCTTTTTCTTTTCTTTGGGAGTAGCATTGTCTTATAGTTTTTTTGTTTGGCTCGCATTGAATACTCTTTCTTTTTAAATTTCAGCAATAAAATCTTTTCTGCCACAGATGATCTATCCGGAGTAGAAATTATTAAGGCAACCCTCAATGACGCGTCCATTAATCAAAATGATGTAATAGTAATAGACACAGCAGGGGAATACATTTTACGCATAGAATCCAAAGATAAAGCAGGCAATCCAGCTGTTTTCGAATCGGAATTCAGCATAATATTATGATTTCGTAAGCATCCTTCCGCCTATCAAGTTAAATGGTTCGGGTATATATAAACGTGGCCGCACTCTTCCTCGCTCTTATGTTCTAAACCCGTATAAAATGATAAAAGACCACCGAACCGGCGCGGAAACGGCGCAAGTTGACGAAACGCTGAACGGCGATATTGATATGTTCATAGAAGCCGAGTTACAATATAGTAAGTAGAACTTAGCGAGTAGCAAGTAGAAATCCTACTGCCTACTGTCTAAGTTCTAAATTCTAAACAATGATTGCTTTTCAAAACGTAACAAAAGCCTACAACGGCACCGCGGCGCTTGAAGACGTTACCTTCAAAATTATGCCGCAGGAATTCGTGTCCGTCGTGGGACGTTCCGGCGCAGGAAAATCAACAATAATCAAACTTCTCATAGGCGAAGAAAGGCCGAACAAAGGCCGCGTGATTTTTGGCTCTTACGAAGTCAATCGCTTGAATCATAAAGAACTGCCGTATCTCCGCCGCCATATCGGCGTAGTGTTTCAGGACTTCCGCCTTCTACCGATGAAAAATGTTTACGAAAACACGGCTTTCGCGCTTGAAGTCGCGGGCCGACAGCAGATAGAAATAGAAGAATTGGTTCCGGAGATTTTGGATATGGTCGGCTTGCGCGACAAAGCGAAAAATTTCCCGCACGAGCTTTCCGGCGGCGAGAAACAGCGCGTTGCCATCGCGCGCGCGATGATAAATCGCCCAGAAGTTATCGTAGCGGACGAACCAACCGGCAACCTTGACCCGATTAATACTTGGGAAATAATAAAGCTTCTGCACAAAATAAACGAGCTCGGAACCACCATAGTTCTCGCGACGCATGCCAAAGACATAGTCAATCATATCGGAAAACGGGTTATTACTCTTGAAAACGGCCGCGTGATTCGCGACGAAGAAAAAGGAAAGTATCTGCTTGTATGATTTATGCTTTAAGATTTAAGATTTAAGAAGATGGTAACTTCTCTATATCGCATAGTAAAAAGGGGATTGATAAACTTCTGGCGAAACGGATGGCTCTCCGCCGCGACTATCGCGGTTATGATTTTGGCGCTTCTGGTTTTTGAAGGCCTTATTATCTTCAAAGTAATGACGGAGGCCGCCCTCGGCGCGATACAGGAAAAAATAGACATAAGCGTTTACTTTAAAACCACTGCTCCGGAAGATGAAATATTACGAGTCAAAACCTCTCTGGAGAGCTTGGTTGAGGTCAGAAAAGTTGAATACGTTTCACGGGATAAAGCGCTTGAGCTGTTCAGCGAGCGCCACAAAGACGACCCGACCATAAGCGAAGCCATTGGAGAACTTGAAGAAAATCCTTTATCCGCGTCTTTGAACGTGAAGGCCTATGACCCGAAACAATACGCCATTATAGCGTCATATCTTAATAATGAGTCGCTGACGGTCATCGTGGATAAAGTGACGTATTTTCAAAATCAAATTGTCATAGACCGTCTCACGGCTATGATAGACGCCGCCGAACGCGGAGGATTCTTCTTGACCGTATTCTTGTCGATTATAGCCGGACTCGTCGTTTTTAATACGGTGCGCCTTGCCATTTACACCAACCGCGAAGAAATAAACATAATGCGTCTTGTCGGCGCTTCAAATAAATTCATCCGCGGCCCGTATGTCGTGGAGGGCATACTGTATGGCCTCATAGCCGCGTTCTTTGCCGTTACGATATCTTTCCCGCTTGTTTACGCGGCATCTCCATACGTGGAAGTATTGATTCCGGGGATGAACCTTTACGGCTACTTTTTATCAAATCTTCCGTCACTTCTGGTCTATTTGATAATTTTCGGCATACTTTTAGCCGTCATATCCAGCGCGATTTCAATACGTAAATATTTAAGAGCGTAAATGAATAAACCATTCTTGTCCGTCATTGTTCCGGCATACAATGAGGCGAGTCGTCTGCCTTTAACGCTTATTGACATTGACCGTCATCTTTCGCGCGGAGCGTATTCTTATGAAATTATCGTCGTAAATGACGGCTCAAACGATTACACGGCGGACATAGTAAAAAGATTTATGCCGCTGATTAAAAATCTTCGTTTGATTGACAACCAAATTAATCGCGGCAAGGGCGCCGCGGTGAAGCAGGGGATGCTTGAAGCAAGGGGCAATATCCGTTTGTTTACGGACGCGGATAATTCAACGTCCGTTGACCAGTTCGATAAAATGCTCCCACACTTCAAGGAAGGATACGACATAGTAATCGGCTCGCGCTCCGTAAGAGGAGCTATTTTAGACCCGCCACAATCAATATACAGGCGAATTCTTGAAAAAAAGGTAAATCTTTCCATACAATTGCTTCTTCTTCGCGAAATAAAAGACCCGAGATGCGGATTTAAGGCGTTCAGCGAAGAAGCGACGAATGTAATCTTCAGCCGCGCGCGCTTAGAGCGTTGGGGCTTTGACATGGAAGCGCTTACACTCGCGAAATCGCTCGGCTTTAAAATAAAAGAAGTTCCGGTTCGCTGGGTTAATGACCCGTTTTCGCACGTTCACATCGCTGATTTCTTGCAAATCTTGTGGGAAACGGTTAAAATTCGTTGGTGGATTTCACGGCGCAAATACAATGATGGTTAAACAATATTTCACTTCCGAACGTTTAGAGGAATTAAAAAAGGAACTGCACGAGCTCAAAACCAAGCGGCGCAAGGAAGTAGCCGACCGTCTTAAACGCGCTAAAGAATACGGTGACCTTTCCGAGAATTCGGAATACAGCGAAGCCAAAGACGAACAATCCCAGCTTGAAAGCCGTATTTTTGAATTGGAGGAAACGATTAAAAACGCCCAGCTTATTCAAATGACCAGCGGCCGCGCCGTAGTGCAAATCGGTTCAACCGTAATAGTTCAAAAAGATGATAAGTCCTCGCGATATACCATAGTCGGTTCTAACGAAGCCAAGCCGGAAGATGGCAAAATTTCAAACGAATCGCCGCTCGGTAAAGCATTTCTCGGTAAAAAACCGGGAGAAACCGCAATTGTCACCGCTCCTTCCGGTAAAATAGAATATAAAATAATCGCGATAGAATAATGCTTGACGATATACTCCGCGAGCGCAGTAAAAAACTTGAGAATATATCTGCGTCCGGCCAGAATCCCTATCCGGCGCGGGTAAAGCGAACTCACGGCATTGCCGAGTGTTTAAGCCATTTTTGGCTACTTTCTTTATTCAGGCGGCCGGTCGCGATTGCGGGCCGCGTAACGGCTTTGCGAAAGCAAGGCGGTTTGATTTTTGCGGATGTCCGAGACCGGGGTGGCTCCATTCAGGTCTTGCTAAAAAAAGACGAACTCAATAATTTTTCTTTTTTTGAAGATAATCTGGACATCGGCGATTTTCTAGAAGCCGGTGGCATTCTCATAAAAACCCGGCGCGGAGAAAAAAGCGTTAAGGCGAGAGAAGCGCGAATAATCGTGAAAAGCTTACAACCCCTCCCGTCTTCCTGGTATGGCATAAAAGACGTTGAAGAACGTTTCCGCAAACGCTATTTGGACATGCTTCTCAATAAAGAAGTTGATGAAAAACTACGCGAGCGTTCGGAAATAATAAAGGCGCTAAGAGATTTTTTGGCAGGCGAGGGCTTTATGGAAGTTGAAACGCCGGTATTTCAGCCCATACCCGGCGGAGCCAAGGCGCGGCCATTCGTAACGCATCACAACGCGCTTGACGAAGATTTCTACCTGCGCATCGCGCCCGAATTATATTTGAAGCGCCTGCTTGTTGCTGGCTGGGAAAAAATATACGAACTCGGCAAAGTGTTCCGTAATGAAGGCATAGACCGCGACCACAATCCGGAATTTACAATGCTGGAATTATACTGGGCGTATCAGGACTACAACGGCTTGATGGATTTTACCGAGAAGATGTTAAAAAGCTTTAAGCTTGAAGCTTTAAGCTTTGAGGATAAATTGCCGCGTATTACATACGCCGAAGCTTTTAAAAAATACGCGAAGAAAGATTCAAGCAAGCTAAACAATGACGAACTGGACGAAGTGTTTAAAAAAGAAGTTCGACCGAAAATAAAAGAACCGACTTTTGTCATTGATCATCCAAAAGTAATTTCTCCGCTTGCTAAATCAAAAGAAGATAACCATGAATTAGCCGAGCGTTTTCAGCTCATAGTGAACGGGATGGAGATAGTGAATGGTTTTTCGGAACTTAACGACCCGATTGACCAGAGAAAAAGAATGGAAGAACAGGAAAAGCGTTTCCGCGCCGGAGACGAAGAAGAGTCGCGCTTTGACGCTGAGTTTATTGAAGCGCTTGGGTATGGAATGCCTCCCGCCGCCGGCTTGGGCATCGGCATAGACCGTCTTGTAGCCATCGCCACCGGCACGCACGCCATCAAAGAAATCATTATCTTCCCGACATTGCACGCTAAAAAAAAATAAAGTAAAATAAGAATATGAAAAGAGTAATGGTTTTCGGCGTTTTTGACGGAATTCACGATGGGCATCGCGATTTTTTTAAACAAGCGAGGGAATTAGGCGATGAACTTATTGCCGTTGTGGCTCACGACCACATAGCGAAACACTTGAAAGGGCGTCTACCGCAACGCGACCTTGCCGAACGTTTTGAACATCTAAAACAAGAGGATGGCGTTAACAATGTGGTAGAAGGGGACAGAGAACTTTCAAGCTGGAAAGTCATAGAAAAATACAAGCCGGACATCATTGCGCTCGGTTACGACCAAGCAATCTTGAAAAAAGACCTTGAGGGAAGCTTGAAGAAGTTAAACGTCCATCCGGAAATCAAAGTCCTGAAGTCCTACGAAATATGAAGCACAATACCTATTTAACAACCGTTTCGGTTGTGTTCACGATAGTCGCTTCGGGCCATCTTTTGCGGGTCATTTTTGACTGGTCCGCGCGCATCGGAACCTGGGATGTTCCGATGTGGATGAGCTGGCCGGCAATTATAGTCGCCGGTATTCTTGCCTACCACGGCTTTCGCTTGAACAAAAAATGAAAACAAATAGAAGGTTGGTGTTAGCGGAAGTTGTTTTACTTCTGGCTTCCGTATTTATATTCAGGAGCGTATGGCTTTTGCTTGATACATTGTCGGTCATGCACGATGCTCAAATGCTCTGGTTTTCTTTAACCATCGGCGTAGCGATAACCATTCCATCCTTGCGCTACATAATCAGACACAGTAAATAACTAGGCCTTCTCTACTCGTTCCACATATTCGCCGGTTTCGGTGTTTACTTTGACAACGTCTCCTTCGTTTATGAACAGGGGAACGTTTACTTTCGCGCCGGTTTCCAAAGTAACCGTTTTTGTGCCGCCCTGCGCGGTGTCGCCGCGCAAAGCCGGTGGCGCCTCCGTAACTTTCAAATCCATTTTTATTGGCAGACGTATGTTTATTACATTGCCGTTAAAAAGCAGAGTGGTCATAGAAGTATTTGCTTTAAGAAATTGAGCCGCGTCTCCGAGCGTTTCAGCCGATAATTTGAAACGACTTTTAGGATTCTCGGCTTCATGAAACCAATATTCCCCCCTGCTATTATAAATAAAAACAGATTCTTTCTTTTCAATATCCGCTTCTTCAATTTCGTCGCTCGGCTGAAAATTGCGGTCCACCACTTTGCCGTTAATCAAATTTTTGAGCTTGGTCTGCACAACGGCTTTTCTCTGCTGCATGCGCAAAAAACTCATCTCCAAGACCTCGTACGGCTGACCTTCAAAGACAATAAATAAGCCCTTTTTTAATTCGGTATACGAAAGCATCTAAATTATTTTATTCTTTATCTCACGTAACAGTTTTTCCGTCAATTGCTCTAAAGAAATTTCACCCTCTTGCTTGCCCTCCGAAGCTTTAGCGAAGGAGGGCTTTCTGCGGTAATGCCGCGCATTTACGGTTTTATTCGTGAGTTCTTTGTCGCCGACAACCAAAATATAAGGAATTTTCCGCATTTCGCCTTCGCGTATTTTCTTGCCGACGGTTTCGTTTTGTAAAGCCGCTTTTGCGCGTATGCCTTTGTTCTTAAGTTCTTTTGTTATCTCGGCCGCATATATTTCATGCGCTCCGCCAACGGGTATAATTAGCGCCTGAACAGGGGACAGCCAAAGCGGCAGAGCGCCGTCAAAATGTTCAAGAATTATTCCTATAAAACGCTCGAATGTTCCGAGAATGGCGCGGTGTATGACAACGGGCTTTTCTTTTTCTCCTTTTTCGTTTGTGTATGAAAGGTTAAAATTTTCAGCAAGCTGAAAATCCAGCTGAATGGTTGCTATGGTCCATTCGCGGTCCAGCGAATCCTTCGTGTTAAGGTCTATTTTTGGTCCGTAAAAAGCGCCATCTTTTGGCTTAATTTGATACGGCATGCCGAATTTTTTCAAAACGTTTTCAAGCGCCGCCTCCGCTCTTTTCCAAAGTTTGGGATCGCCCATTGCTTTATCCGGCCTGGTGGCGAGATTGAAATTAAGCGGCAAATCAAAATGCTTGTAAACGCTTTTTACAAGCTCAAGCAATTTGTTTATTTCTTCTTCCATCTGTTCAGGCCGACAATAGATATGCGCGTCATCCTGAGACATCTGCCGCACGCGAAAAAGCCCGCCCACAACGCCAGACAATTCATTGCGATGCAATCTGTCGGTAATTTCCGAAAGGCGCAGGGGCAAATCGCGATAAGAACGCGGCTTAAAATTGTAAATGTAAGTACTCTCCGGACAGTTCATCGGCTTTAAAACGTAAATCTGTTTTTTTTCTCCGGGAATCGTGAAATAAAACATATTTTCTTTGTAGTGCTGAAAATGCCCGGATTTTTCAAATACTTCTTTTTTAACCATCACCGGCGTTGATACTTCTTCGTATCCGTCGCTGTCAAGTTTCTCGCGCATATATTTTTCAAGTTCGCGCCAAATTATCATTCCGTTGCCGTGCCAAAACACCGCCCCGGGCGCTATATCTTCAAAATGAAACAAGTCAAAACTTTCACCGAATTTACGATGGTCTCGTTTTTTTATTTCATCGTCCATAAAGTTTATTATGCCGAAAATTTCTTTAATTTACAACGGCTGAACGGTATCGCAGATGAACTTGGGTTCGTTGTTGCGCCAGGACAAGCGTCCGCTTATGAGCACCGGCGTGTTTGCCTGCCATATGGCGGGATTTTTTTCTATCGCGTCCGAAAATACCAGAACTTCCATCGCATCGTTAAAATCCTCTACGGTCGCGAAAAGCATCGGCTGTCCGAGTTTTGTCATTGTTTTTTTAACCTGAGAAATTATTCCGGCTATGCGCGTTCTGATTTCTGTTTTATCTCCATTGATCAATTGATTAATTGAGGATATATTGGCCTGTTTAAGTTTGGTCTCAAATTGCGTGAGTGGATGCTCCGAAACATAAAGACCAAGAAGCTCGCGCTCCCACGCCAGCTGTTCTTGCCTGCTTATCGCGGCGGCGGTTTTTAAACGAAGAACTCCAGCGGGAGCGCCGCCAAACAAATCTGACTGTGAATTCTGCCGCGTTTTTTTTATTCTGCTTATAAATTCAAGGACATCATCTATGTTGGCAAGAATCTGATTTCTTTCAATGCCCAAAGAATCAAGCGCGCCGCATTTAATCAAGCTCTCAAGCGACTTCTTGTTCAGGTCTTTGTGCTGAACTCGCGTAAGCATGTCCTCAAAATTTTTAAACGGCCCGCTTCTTTGACGCTCTTCTATTATTGAAGCGACAACGTTACTGCCGACATTTTTAATCGCCGACAGGCCGAAGCGGACGTTTTTATCCTCCGGCTGGAAATTGACATAGCTTTTGTTTATGTCCGGAGGCAGAACCGCGACACCGCTTTTCTTCGCTTCAACGACAAGAAAAGCCATCCGGTCAACATCGCCGGAATCGGCATTCAATAAACTGCTCATAAACTCAACCGGATAATGGGCCTTGAGATACGCTGTCTGATAGCCGATTGAGGCGTAGCAGGCGGCATGGCTTCTGTTGAAGCCGTAGCGGGCGAATGGAGGGAAAAGCTCCCAAATCACCTGGGCGATTTCAGGAGCAATGCCGTTTTTAATCATTCCGGATATGAGCTTTTCTTTTTGTTCGTCAAGAAGCGATTTTATTTTCTTGCCGATGGCTTTGCGCAGGGTATCGGCTTCGGCAAGGGTATAACCGGCAAGGTCACGCGCGATTTGCATCATTTGTTCCTGATAAACACCGATGCCGTAAGTCGTTTTAAGTATCGGCTCAAGCTTAGGGTGAAGATAAGTTATTTTTTCCTGGCCGTGTTTACGCCGTATGTACGAAGGTATAAGATCCATCGGTCCCGGACGGTACAGGGAGACAAGCGCGATCAAATCTTCAAGTTCCGTTGGTTTAATTTCTTTCATATAACGCCGCATCCCACTTGATTCAAATTGGAACACGCCAGTGTTGTCAGTACGCTGAAGAAGTTCAAATGTTTTTTTATCATCAATCGGAATTTCATCAATGTTGAGCCGCTCACCGGTTTTCTCATACACAAGCCGCAATGCGTCTTCAATTGTCGTCAGGTTCGCAAGGCCCAACAGATCAATTTTAAGCAACCCCAAGTCCTCAATCGCGTGCATCTCAAACTGAGTTATGGTTATATTCTCGTCTTGAGGCGAACGCTGGAGAGGAACTTGATTCGCGAGGTCGTCGTTCGCTATGACCACTCCGCACGCGTGAACTGAGGCATGTCTGGCAACGCCTTCAAGATGCGTGGCGGCGTCAATCAATTTTTTTGCGTCCGAATTAGTGGAATACATTTCTTTCAACTCCGGAACTTGCGCCAGCGCATTTTTCAGCGTAGATGGAATCCTATTGCCTTCGCTGTCATGAATAACAAATGGAATTAATTTCGCCGCCTGGTCGCAGAATCCGTAAGTAAGTCCCATCGCCCGACCGGCATCGCGTATCGCCGCCCGCGCCGCCATTGTTCCAAAAGTTATGATTTGGGCAACGCGGTTTTCGCCATATTTCTGGCGCAAATAAGCGAGCACTTCGTCGCGTCTTCTGTCGGTAAAATCAATGTCAATATCCGGCATCTGGATGCGGTCGGGATTAAGAAATCTTTCAAAAAGGAGATTATATTTGAGCGGGTCTATGTTGGTGATGCCAAGAATGTAGGAAACTAAACTGCCGGCAGCCGAACCGCGTCCCGGACCAACGACTATGCCGCGCTCCTTTGCCCAATTCACAAAATCTTGAACTATAAGAAAGTAATCCGCGAAACCCATTTTTTCTATAACGCCCATTTCATAATCAAGACGGCTTTGTATTTCCGGGATTATTTGCCGATAACGTTTTGATATGCGTTCGCCTACCAATTTTTTAAGAAATACCAGAGAGTCCTGTTCGAAGCCGACGAAAAATCTCGGTAGTTGAATTTTTCCGAGTTCAATTTTGAGATCACACGCGTCGGCTATTTTGACCGTATTCTTAATCGCTTCCGGAAACTCCGAAAACAGCTTTTCCATTTCTTCGGGAGCGCGCATTGAAAAATCGTCGTCACGCATTGTCAAGCGGTCGTCGTCGCTCAAACGATTTCCGGTTTGCACCGCGAGAAGAATATCATGGTATTGCGAATCCTCAGAATCCAGGTAATGAATATCCTGGGTGGCGACAAGCGGTATTCCAGTTTCACGACTGATACGGACGAGGCCTTCATTCGCTTTGATTGTTTCTTTTATTCCGGGATGCGAACAGATTTCAATATAAAAATTATCGTGGCCGAAAATATCCCGATACTCCAACGCCGCGCGTTTCGCGTCTTCGTAATTTCCAGCGAGAATCGCGCGAGAAAGTTCTCCGGACAAACACGCGGAGAGGGCAATGAGTCCTTCGCCATATTGGCGTAAAAGTTCCTTGTCCATCCGCGGTTTGTAATAAAAACCCTCAAGATGAGATTTGGTAACAAGTTTAATTAAATTTTTCCATCCGGTCTCATTTTTGCACAAAAGAATGAGATGGAAATACCGGTCATCAACTCTCGGCACCTTGTCAGAGCGGCCGCGCGGCGCTATATACGCCTCAATTCCAATAATCGGCTTTATTCCGGTCTTGGTCGCCTTCTTATAAAACTCAATGGCGCCGTACAGATTGCCGTGATCCGTCAGCGCCAGCGCGTTCATGCCGAGCGTTTTCGCTTTTTTTACCAAATCGTCTATTTTGGCTAACCCATCAAGGAGGGAATAGTGGGAGTGAGTATGAAGATGAACGAATTTCATTAAAGTTTAGTATTCATTAATATATTAGCATCGCTACTTTAGTAAAAAAAGACCCGCGTTGAGGACAACTCGGGTCTCCGTGAAATTTTTACACTTTTTTCAGTTCGGGAGCATAATACAACGCGGTTTTTTGCATCCCGCAGCGCGGGCAACGGTAGTCAACCTCATATTCAAAGACATGGCCTTTGATTCTTTCGGGAACGCCCCCGAGCCATTTAACCTCGTATTCGTAATCGGACGGTTTCGGGCCTAAAATCCTTATTACACGGCCTTCAAATATGTAATTCTGGTATTTATAAGGCATGTAGCAAATGCGCGGCTCAATGTTTTTGACCAAATCGCCTACACGATATATTTTTTTCTCACGAGTTCGCGATTCGCACTCTTTTGCTGCGCGAATGCTTGTATATTTCGTCCTACAAGTTCGACATTGGTATTCATGCTTGACTACAGTAATCTTTTTCAATTTCGCCTCCGTGTGTTAATTTTAAATAGCGCCTCTCAAATGTATGAAAGCAAAGAAAAAAAGTCAAATTCGTAAAAAATATAGCATCGGCATAGACGAGGTCGGAAGGGGACCGCTTGCGGGACCTGTTGTGGTTGCGGCGGTTGCGATACCACGAGAATTTAGAATCTGGAATTTAGAATCTGGGAAATTGAAGGATTCCAAGAAATTATCGCCGAAAAAACGCGAAAAATGGTTTAAATACGTTAAAAATCACCCTCGAATTCTTTATACTGCGGCAAGAGTCACGCCGAAAGTCATTGACCGGATAAATATCACCAACGCAGCAAATCTCGCGGCAACCAGAGCGCTTAAAAAGCTAAATTCTAGATTCTATATTCTAAATTCTAAAATTCTATTGGACGGCGGCCTACATCTGCAAAAAAATTCAGATTCCAGATTCCAAATTCCAAATTCCAAAACCATCGTAAAAGGCGACGAAAAATACAACTGCATAAAACTCGCCTCAATCGTGGCCAAAGTCACTCGAGACCGCTATATGTCCAAAATATGCCACAAAAAATTTCCAAAATACGGCTTTAACATACACAAAGGTTACGGCACCAAAACGCACATTCTTGCATTAAAAAAACATGGATTCAGTCCGCTACATCGTTTGACTTTCATCAAAAAATACGCTACTCTAAGCTAAAAGCTTAAACCTGCGAAAATGGGTGGAGTTCCGGTAAAACATCATACTAAATCCAAAGTCGGCCGCAGGCGCTCTCATCACGCGCTTAAAAAGGCCGGCCTTTTTGTTTGCGTAAATTGCGGACGTCCGATTCTGCCCCACCGCCTCTGCACCGAATGCGGGTATTATAAAGGCAGAGTCGTTAAGGAACCGAAAGTTAGGACAAAGAAACCAAAAGTAAATTAACTAAAGAACGTAAAACCAAAGAACGCAAGAACGGTTTTAAGTTCATCCGTTAATAAGTTCTTAAGTTAAACAAAATGGCTACTCGACAACTTGGGCGTTCAATAGTTCTTCAATCTCTCTATGAATGGGATTTTTATGGGAAAAAGGCGAATCTAGAAAAAATAATTTCCCGCAATCTCGACGAATTCGGCCCGGGAATGGATGAGCCGGATTTCGCGCGCAATCTTGCCAAGCTGGTTGTTGAACATATGGAGGAAATTGACGTCACAATCACTAAAACCGCGCCGGAGTGGCCATTGGCGCAAATTTCAGTAATAGATAGGAATGTTCTGAGAATCGGCTTAACAGAATTGCTTTTTGCCAATCGTGAAGAAGTTCCGCCGAAAGTCGCCATAAACGAAGCCATAGAACTTGCTAAAAATTACGGCGGCCCAAATTCCGGAAAATTCATAAACGGCGTTCTCGGCACGATATATCGCGAGATAGGAGAGCCGATGAAAGAACACCAAAAGAAAGACCATGACCATAACGATGACAAAAATGATGACAAAACTTAATGAGTTTGAAAAAATAATAGGTTATCAATTTAAAAATAAAGATATTTTAAAGGAGGCGCTGACTCATCGCTCGTATCTTAACGAAAAACCGAGTTGGGGAGTGCCGCACAATGAGCGGCTGGAGTTTTTGGGAGACGCGGTTCTTGAACTTGTAATTTCCGAATTTCTTTTCAAGAAATATTCCAATAAGCCTGAAGGGGAGCTGACCAGCTATCGCGCGGCGCTTGTTAATTACCAATTTTTATCCAAAGTCGCGATAGAAATTAATTTGAATGAATTCATATTTCTTTCGCGCGGCGAAGCAAAAGACACATCCAAAGCAAGAGAAGTCATTCTCGCGAACGCTATGGAATCCGTTATCGGCGCGCTGTATCTTGACGGCGGTTACGAAGTCACGAGTGATTTCGCGCGTAAATTCATATCCGTCCACATTGACGAAATAATCGCCAAAGAGCTTCACAGAGACGCGAAAAGCATGCTTCAAGAAATTATTCAGGAGAAACGCAGAGTGACACCGACTTACCGGCTTATGGAAGAGTGGGGTCCCGACCATCAAAAGCGTTTTCGCATGGGAGTTTATTTCGGCGAAGAACTCGCGGCCGAAGGAGAAGGTGAATCAAAACAAGAAGCGGAAACCGAAGCGGCAAAAAACGCTTTAAAAAATCATGTTTCTTAAACGTTTAGAACTCATTGGTTTTAAATCATTCGCGCAGAAATCAGTTTTGGATTTTCCAGGCGGCATAGTCGCGGTTGTCGGACCGAATGGCTCCGGAAAATCAAATATCATCGACGCGGTGCGCTGGATTCTCGGCGAACGTGAAGCCAAAAATCTGCGCGGCGGAAAAAGCGAAGATTTAATTTTCGCCGGCACACCGGAAAAACCACGGCTTGGGATAGCTGAGGTTCGCCTTTCTTTTGAAAATTCGTCCGGTTTTTTTCCGATTGACGCGAAAGAAATTACCGTAATCCGTCAGGTGACGCGCGATGGAATTTCGCGCTATTTTTTAAATAAATCGGAAATACGCATGAAAGACATAA
>MGIR01000001.1:162542-181373 GCA_001793855.1 Candidatus Wolfebacteria bacterium RIFCSPLOWO2_01_FULL_45_19
CTTGGGAGTTAAGGGTTTGAGTATAATAAATCAAGGCGAAAGCGATATTTTCGTGCGCTCCACACCGCTTGAACGACGCGCCATGATTGAAGAAATTCTCGGACTTCGCGAATATCAGCTTAAAAAAATGGACGCGGAACGTAAGCTTAAAAACACGGCAATTAATATAAACCAGGCCCAAACAACGATGGAAGAATTGAAACCGCACCTGCGCATGCTTAAGCGCCAAACTTCAAAATGGGAAAGGCGTTCGGAAATAGCGGAAAATCTGAAAGCGATGGAAAATCAGCTTTTCTCGTTTAAATTATCGGGAATAAAAATGGGGCTTTCCTCGATTCAGCCCGCGTTCTCGGAATTGGAGGGAAAAATAAAGACGGCGGAAAAAAAACTCGCCGAGCGCGAAAACGTTCTTAAAAAAATAGAAATTGGACAGCCGGAACAGCTTCAAGAGCTTAAAACAATAAGAGCGTCTCACAATTCTCTTTTTGAAAAACGTTCCCAAATAGAGCGGGAATTAAGCCGTCTGGAAGCAAAAATTGAACTAATGCCAAACGAAGGTCAAAAAACGGAGGCGCCAATAGCGCTTCTTCGCGAAATCCGTGAAACGCTGTCGCGAAACTACGAACAAACCGACTGGGATAGCGTTAAAAAACTTTTCCAGGGGTTAGTTGCTAAAATAGACAGAATTCTTAACTCTAGTCTGCCGACTATCGGAAAAGAATCTTTATATACAAAAACAAAGCTGACAAAAGAACTTGAAAATATAGAGTCTGGACTAAAACAAATCGCCGAACAAGAATCTCAAATATCCACCGCCTTGGAAAAATTCAATTCTGTTTTCAAGGCCGCATTTCAAGAACTTGAAGCCGCGCGCGTTGAATTAAGCAAATACGAATCTGAAAAAAATAAATTTCTTTTTGATAGAGAACGCCTGAATATGAAGCTGGGTGACTTGGAGATGCAAATAAACCAAGCCGGAAGAAAACTGAACGAATTCACGGTGATGCCAGCGATTATCATTGAAAATCCTCTGGGGGTTGAAAAAGAAATTTTCAAACTGCGGGGCGAGCTTGCCGCGATAGGGGAGATAGACGAAATGCTTTTGAAAGAGGCGCGGGAAACCGAGTCCAGGCATGATTTTCTCTCCGGACAACTCGCCGATCTGGAAAAATCGTCCAGAGATCTGCAAATCTTGATAGGCGATTTGGAAAATAAAATACACGGCAATTTCAAAATAGCGCTTGTAAAAATCAACGATGAATTTAACAAATATTGCCGTTTGATGTTTGGCGGTGGAAAAGCAAAATTGATATTGGAGAAACCAACCCTCGCTAAAGCGGAAGATTTATCCTCCGAAGCTTCGGCGAAGGAGGGCGAGCTGGGTATTAATGTAGAAGTTAGTATTCCCGACAAAAAAATAAAAGGCTTGGATATGCTTTCCGGAGGGGAGAGAAGCTTAGTTTCAATCGCCGCCTTGTTCGCGCTTGTTTCGGTAAGTCCGCCACCGTTTCTGATTCTGGATGAAATAGACGCCGCTCTTGACGAGCGAAATTCAAAAAAATTCTCCCAGGCATTGAAAGAATTTTCAAAACATACCCAGTTTATCCTTGTAACGCATAATCGCTCCACAATGGAAGCCGCAAACGTGCTTTACGGCGTTACCATGCAATCCGACGGCACTTCAAAATTATTGTCTGTGAAACTAAAGGAGGTATAATAAGTGAATTCTTTTGACAAAATAGCATAGGTGTGCTATTCTAAATTAATCAAATATACAGATGGGATTAAACGCGACAATCCGTCGCGCTTTTTATTTAGAAATAAAATAAAAATCCAATGGAAATACGAAACATAGCAATAATCGCGCATGTGGATCACGGCAAAACCACCTTGACCGACGCTTTGATGCGCCAGACCGGGGTTGCCGAAGAAGGGGTCTCAATGGACTCAAACGCTCTTGAACTTGAGCGCGGAATTACGATTTACTCAAAAAATGCCGCGATTTTTTACAAAGACACAAAAATAAACATAGTTGATACTCCTGGACATGCCGATTTCGGATCCGAAGTTGAGCGGGTATTGCGTTCAATAGATTCCGTACTTTTGGTTGTTGATGCGCAAGAAGGACCGATGCCACAGACCCGTTTTGTTCTGAAAAAATCACTTGAACTTGGATTGAAGCCGATTGTAGTCATAAACAAGATAGACAAAGCGGCGGCCAATCCAAAACTAACCGAAGAACAGACGCTTGATCTTTTTTTAGAGCTTGGCGCGAACGACGAACAAGCCGATTTTCCGGTAGTTTACACAATAGGGCGCGAAGGCATTGCCAAACTTAAACTTGAAGACGAATCAAAAGATTTAACCCCCTTGCTTGATACAATTCTTAAACATATTGCGCCGACTCCAAAAACCACTCTGGATATGCCGCTTAGATTGCAATCTTTTAATCTTGCCTATGATAATTTTTTGGGACGGCTTGCCGTATCGCGCATATATGAAGGATCCGTAAGCACGAGCCAAAACGTTTTTGTAAAAGCGCGTCCGGAAAAAATAACAAAAGTGTTCACTTTCCGCGGATTAAAACGAGTTGAAACCGAAACTGCCGAAGCCGGGGACATAGTGATGATTGCCGGAATTCCGGACATTGATATTGGCGAAACCGTTTCCTCAAACGCGGATGCCGCAGCGCTTCCCGCAATCGCGGTGGATGAACCGACGATTGTTTTGAATTTTTTGGTAAATAATTCGCCTTTTGCCGGTCGCGAAGGAAAATTTATCACTTCGCGACAGCTTCGCGAACGGCTTCAGCGCGAACTTGAGGTAAACGTCGGTTTGCGCGTTGACTTTAATTCGTCAGATTCTTTCATTGTTTCGGGCCGGGGTGAATTGCATATCGCGATTCTGCTTGAAAATATGCGCCGGGAAGGATATGAAACGCAAGTATCCCAGCCGCAAGTAATTTTTCACCAAGAAGATAGTGGCAATCGTAGTGAACCATTTGAAGAAGCTGTTGTTGACGCGCCTTCTAAATATCAAGGCACGGTTATTGAATATCTTGGAAAGCGCGGCTTTATAATGAAAGACATTAAAACACATAATAATTCCGTCCGTATGATTTTTGAAGGACCGACGCGCGGAATTTTGGGATATCGCAGCCAATTCTTAATAGACACGAGAGGCGAAGGAATCCTTTCTTCAAGAGTCGTGGGATTTAAATCATACGCGGGAGAAATCAAAAAACGCGCAGTCGGCTCGATGATTTCAATGGCTAACGGAAAAACATCGGGCTATTCGCTTTGGAATCTGCAAGATAGGGGTACGCTTTATGTGGGACCGAATATTGAAGTTTACGAAGGCATGGTTATCGGCAATACCGCCAAAGGAGAAGAGATGCGCGTTAATCCGACCAAGGGCAAACAGCTGACCAACATGCGCGCGTCCGGATCTGATGAAGCAATAACTCTTACTCCTCCTTATGAACTTACGATTGAGCGCGGACTTGAAGTGATGGCCGAAGACGAATATCTGGAAATCACTCCAAAAAACGTACGTCTGCGAAAACAGCCACGCTTGGACTGAATTTATCTTGAACGAAGCAGGCTGAGCAAGTGATGTTTGGGCGATAACCTACTCCTGGGGTTTTTGCGGAAAAATAATCGCGAGCAGGCGCATCACGAATACGAACACTATAAATACGAACAAAAGAAACGAAAGTGTGGGCAGATAAAACGGCCAACTGTCAAAAGCAAGCCACCCCTTCCATTTTATTAAAGTAAAGTGAAGCAGCCCAAAAAACAGAGCCAAGTATCCAAGTCGCTGGAAAATTTTCCATTCGTCGCGCAACAATCGTTCAATAATTGAGGGCAGGGAAGTAAGCGCGACAATCGTAAAAATCATAAATCCAAGCACGCCCAAAAACATTGATAACTCCGCCACCGGCGTCAAAGCGCCGCTTGCGTCAAAATATCTGGAATAATTCGCCGGACTAATTCGCACCAATCCCCAGATGACGTGAAACGCTATAAGAAAAAAACCTGCCAAACCGTAATGTTTGCGAAGTGGAAGAAGAGGCACAAACCGTGAAGGCCAAAAACGCGCCATCGGACCAAGCAAAAACGATATGCTCAAAAGAGCCGTCCCGGTCACCGCTACCGCCGGAAACAAAAGCTTTATGTATACTTCAAGAAAAGGCGTCCCGAAACGCCTCAACCATAAATAGCCGGCCGAAAACAGCAAAATCGCGGTCGCAACTGCTATAACTTTTCGCCATGGAGATTTCTCTTCCATATGTTTTAATTATAGCATGTTGGGCAGATTTTACACAATAGCAACTCCAATAGGCAATTTGAAAGATATAACTCTGCGCGCCATTGAGACGCTTAAAGAAGTTGACGTGATTTTCGCGGAGGACACGCGCGTAACAAAAAAATTGCTTTCGCATTATGAAATTTCTAAGCCGCTTTTTTCGTATCACGAACACTCGCCGCAGTCGGTATATGAGCATGCATTGAAATTGCTAAACGAGGGCAAAAACATTGCGTTAGTAACCGACGCCGGCACGCCAGGAATTTCCGATCCCGGAGCGCGTCTCGTGTCATTTGTCAAAAGTCAAATGTTAAATGTCAAAGTTGTGCCCATTCCCGGACCGTCGGCTTTGATTGCGGCGCTTTCGGTTTCCGGAATTTACGCTTCCGAGTTCACTTTTCTCGGTTATCCGCCGCACAAAAAGGGGAGACAAAAATTTTTCAACGCGCTTAAAGAAATTAATATCTGGCCTGTGGTATTTTACGAATCAACTCACCGCCTGCAAAAAACATTTGAGGGGCTTCTGGCAGTTATGTCAGGAGACAATCTAATCATTGTCGCCAAAGAATTGACGAAACTTCATGAAGAAATTTGGAGCGGCCCGCTAAAAGACGCGTCGGAGCATTTCCGCGGTGAACGCCAAAAAGGCGAATTTATTGTTATAATTCCGAAATAAGTTGACCGCGCGCTTTAAATTGTTAAAATAAAATATATGGATTTGGAATTTTTAATTGAGACAATGGATATCATAGGCATAGTATCGGTGGCCGTAGCAGCCCTAAGCGTTCATCACCGCTTTTTGAACGAACACAGAGTTGACAGAAGAGTTTTCGCGACAATGAAGCGGGAACAAGTACTCGGTATTTCCGGCGTGTTTCTTATGATCACAAGTTACGCCTTGAGAATATATTTTCTTTGATAATGGATCCCGTTAGAAGCCGCTTCGCTACGTACCGTTAGAGACAACAATTCTATGATTTATGCAAATGAACACAGCAATTTCCACAAAACGTCGAGTGCCATTAAAGCGGTCTAGTTACGGTCGTCTAAAGACGACCTGTCTCTAACGGGACTGCTTCTAACGGGATGGAGTTTCACTGGACTCATCACGCGCGGGCGAAAATGAAATTTTATCGCTTGTCCGAACAGCGCGTGCGCGGCATCATTAATTCTCCCAAGCGCGTGGAACAGGGGATAGCCCCTGCTACTACCGCAGCTATGCAAGGTGTGGGAAGCAAAAATCATCCTTATGAGATTTGGGTGATGTTTCGGAAAGCAACAAAAAACAAACAACAAGAGACAAGAATTATAAGCGCGTGGAGGTATCCGGGAATCACTAAGCCCGGCGAGCCGCTTCCGGAAAAAATCTTGCAAGAAATATCGGAAATTGAGAAACTAAAAGATTAAGAAACTATGAAACTATCAATCGGTATCGTTGGTTTGCCGAATGTGGGCAAATCCACTTTATTCAAAGCGCTTACAAAGTTGGAGGTTAATATAGCCAATTATCCGTTCGCAACTATCGACCCGAATGTCGGCGTTGTGGCGGTGCCGGATGAACGCCTGGATAAGCTCGTGAAAATGAGCAATCCGAAAAAAATCATTCCGGCGGTTGTTGAATTTTACGACATCGCCGGTTTGGTTAGAGGCGCGCATAAAGGCGAGGGATTGGGCAATCAGTTTTTGTCGCGCATTCACGAAGTGGATGCAATCGTGCATTTGGTGCGCTGTTTCAAAAGCGAAGACATTTCCCACATTGAAAACAGCATTGATCCGACGCGAGATGTTGAAATTATAAATACCGAATTAATTTTAAAAGACCTGGAAACGATTGAAAGACGATTTGGCAAGGCGGATGCGGAAGCAAAAACCGAGAAAAAAGATGCGAAAATAAAAACCGAGCTTGAGGCCGGGAGGTTTCCTTCCGGCGATGAAGTCGTGTCGGATTTAAGTTTATTGACGATAAAACCGCAGATTTATCTTTTGAACGGACAAGAAAGCGATATTACGCAGGAGTTGATTTCAAAAATAAAGCAACTTGGTTCAACTTATCTCGTGACGGATTTAAATGATGCCGCAACGAATTTGTCGCCGCTTATAAGGACGGCATACGAGACGCTCGGTTTGATAAGTTTTTTTACGACGGGAGAGGACGAAACACGCGCTTGGACAATTAAGCGCGGCATGAAAGCGCCGCAAGCCGCCGGAGTAATTCATACCGATTTTGAAAAAAATTTCATCCGCGCCGAGGTGATTCAATGGGACAAATTATTGGAGGCGGGGGATTGGGCTAAAGCGCGACAAAAGGGCTGGCTACGAATTGAGGGAAAGGATTATGTCGTTCAAGACGGTGACGTAGTAGTCGTGCGACACGGATGATTTTATTTACTAAAATTCTTGACGGCCGTTAAGAATTTTAAATATATCCTAGTCTTTTCAGCCAATACTCGTTCTCCCATTCCCACAGACGCTTCGCCGCCAAAAACGCATCGAAATCCTGATGCCAGTACGGTTCTTCTTTTAGTTCAATCTGGCCCCGAATCTCAGACCACTGATGCTCACCGTCATCGCACATTCTCGCCAAGGCGTAGGCGAGTCGCTTGTCCTTTGCCGCTTGTCTTATTTTTTCCCTGCCGCCTTTGGCGCGCAAAGTCGCGCCGCAAATGAGACAATCTCGCGCCTGATCAATGCGTAGAATCCATCTTGTCTGCAAATTCGGAAATTCATTCTGAAGCGCAGCCATATACGCGGATGTCTGCAGATTATAATCCCGATATATGGCTTGAGAGGTTTTGATATCCAGTACGCCGAATCTTCCGTCAATTAGCGCCAGAGTGTCTATGGTGCCGGCATAACGATGGTCAAGATGAACTACGCGCTTTTCAACGTGTTCGGGCGACACTTGAATATTATTGGAGGCAAGAAATTCTTTGAGCGCTTTTATTGACGGTGCTATATCGTCGTCAATTTGCGGAGATTCGCCCACAAGAATTTTTTCCGCGGCTTCGTGTATTTTCGTGCCCTCCTCGGCGGATTTCTTCGTTTGCGCATTCGCTTCACCGTAGCTCGCGGCGTCCGCGTAGTATTTATATAAAGCGGGCTTGGATTTTATATCAATGATTTTCGTCACTCTCGGATACCAAAAACCGTCTATCTCGTAGCCGCACTGGGATTTGAATTGTTCCGCGTTAGTAAACCACATAGTGTTAGATTTAAGATGTAAGATTTAAGACATAAAAAGTTTCAATAATCTTAAATCATAAATCTCATGTCCTAAATCTTAACAATAAATTGGTGTATTTTACAATGTTTCCGGCGCCCATCATTACAATGATAGCTTTTAGCTTTGAGCTTTTAGCTTTTAGAAATATGCCTTTTAATACCTTGGGGAGGTTTTTCGGGTTTTCTAAATAAATTGCGCCGGGGATTTTTGAGGCCAGAATTTTAGAAGTGAAACGTTTATCTGTTTTATCGCGACCGGTTACCTTGTATATCGGCAGTAAAATCAAGCTATTCGCATCATTGAACGCGGTTTGGAATTCTTTGAATAAGCGTTTTAACCGGTCAGCTTGATGCGGTTGGAAAATACAGATTATTTTTTGACTGGGAAATTTCTCGCAGAACGCCGCTAATGTCGCTTTAATTTCAGTGGGGTGATGAGCGTAATCGTCAAAAACTGGAATCTTGAATCTAGAATCTAGAATTTCGAATCTTCCGCGATACTCCATTCTGCGCCAGGCGCCTTTGTATTTTTTAATCGCGCTCAGAATTAATTTTTCTTTTATCCCAAGTTTTTTAGCCAAAGTATACGCGGCGACGGCGTTTGAAAGATTGTGCGCTCCGGGCAATTGTAAAACTTTTTTGATTTTCGGGACAGTTTTTTGATTTTTCCCGTACCAGAGAACCTTAAATTTGTTCTTCTTTGCGATTTTCTTTATAGAGCCGCGCAGAGCGTATAGCGGCTTATCGTCTTTGTTCACGACCAAAACTCCGCTGGAGTGAATATTGCCGATAAATTTAAGAAAAGATTTTTTAACATTGTTGAAATTTTTATAAAAATCCAGATGCTCTTTGTCTATATTGGTGATGACGGCAAAAGTAGGGGAGTAATGCCAGAAAGCGCCTTTCCATTCGTCGGCTTCAATCACTAAATAATTGCTTTTGCCATATTTAAAATTGGAGTCGCCGAACTCACGCAATTTTGTGCCAATAATTACGGTCGGGTCAAAACCGGCTTTTATAAGAATAAGCGAAAGCAAAGCAGTTGTGGTGCTTTTACCGTGCGAACCGGCAACGGCAATAGTGCGATGCGCCTTCGTTAATTCGCCTAGAGCTTCGGGATAAGAAAATGTTTTAATGCCGAGTTTTTTTGCTTTTTTTAATTCCGGGTTGTCGGGAGAAATTGCGTTGCTGTAAATGACCAAACGCGCGTCTTTCGGCAAAAGAGAGGGGGAATGGCCGGTTGTTTCAATATCAGAACCGCTTACCTCCCAGCCGTATGCCTTAAACCAGCCGGCAAGCGCGCTAACGCCAATGCCGCCGATACCGATGAAATGAACGATTTTTTTATTCATATTCAAAATCTCATCTGTCGCCCAATCTTCATTTTGTAACAGATATATCTATTACAATCTGTTACAAAATATAGCGGTAGTTTTGCAACGTCATAAATGTCATCGCAAAACGACCTTTCTTTACAAATACGACATCCCCAGCCGCACTAGCCGTATTATAAATTCCAATATCCAAACAAAAGTGTTTCCTATATACGTTAATGTCGCATTAAGCCCGACACCGATACGCTGTTCCATAAATTCATTAACGCGTTCGGAGGCTCTTTTAAGCAATAAGAGCGTCTGGGACATGTTTTCGCCGTTATTCGGCGCGTATTGCTCAATTTTATCCGCAAAAAGCTTCACAAGCAGTTGCGGAACAAAGTTAAAGATGTCGGCCTCTTGAACTTCCTCTTGTGGTAAGTTTATCGAACCATCCTCTTGCGCGAAAGCAACTGACGAAGAAACAAGAAACAAGAAACAAGGAACAAGGATAGAAATTTTTATAATTTTATTATTCATAATTCATGCTTTATAATTCACGCTTTACGGTAAATAATCCGATGGGTCAATATGCGCTCCAATAGGAACGCGTCCTACGGCCGGAGGTATGCTTGCAAATCCGCAAAGCTGGGAATCACGCGGAACGTTTTGAAGCCAACCAACGGAACCGCAATAATAAGCAGTGAAATGAAGATGCGGGCCGGTGGAAATCCCCGAACCGAAAGTCCCGCGCGCGCCGCCGGAGTGTCCGATGAGCTGGCCCCTTGTAACACTGTCCCCTACTTTAACTACTTGTCCGGAAAGATGCGCGTACAAAGTTGAGAGATTATTATCGTGTTGTATGAGAATATATTTTCCATACTGATAATTTTTCCACGCGCCCTTGTCATTATTATCTACGGCTACGACAACTCCTTCGGTAGCGGCGAAAACAGGCGCACCAACGGGAACGCCAAAATCAACTCCGTTGTGAAACTTATAAAAACGTCTGGTTGATGCGCCAGCCGGGCCGTAACCCTGCGTAAATCTTACATTTTCTACCGGATAAGCAAAAACTCCGGGGCGCTTTAGCGGCAAAAGACCTGTGTCAAATTGCGACTGCAAACGATGCTCCAGTTCTTCAATCTCCAAGCTTATCTCTTCCTGTTTTTTTTCAAGTTCCGCAAGCTGTTGCTGAAACGTCTGCGCCTGGCTTGCGGTTTGCGACAATAGCCGTTTTTGCGCGGTTTTTTGGTCCTCTACAACAACTTTTCTATTCGCTAAACTTGACTTCTCCCAGGATGTCTTTTGTTTATTTTCGCTTACGTCGCTTAATTTAAGATCCAAAAATATCTTAATCTGCCTGAGATTCGTTATTTCAACAGACAATCCGCTGTTTAAATCCATTAAACCTTGAATTTCCATTACTCCGTCCGCCAAACTGCCGTTTTTTAAGAGCGTTGCCAAAAGCGGTTCGTTATCTTTTTGCTGAACCTCACGAAGAAGCTGGCCTATCGCTTTGCGTTTCAATTCTATGGTGCTTTCTGTATTAACTATTTCATATTCAAGCGCTTCCGCTTCAAGATTAAGTTTCTGC
This sequence comes from Candidatus Wolfebacteria bacterium RIFCSPLOWO2_01_FULL_45_19, assembly GCA_001793855.1. Lineage (GTDB taxonomy): Bacteria > Patescibacteriota > Minisyncoccia > UBA6257 > GWB1-45-9 > GWB1-45-9. The sequence continues at coordinate 172,983 of MGIR01000001.1, forward strand.
AATTGTATTTCATTTGTTTTTATTCCAAGATTAAGCTGGTTAATGGATTGCTCGGTTGTTTTTATTTCGCGCTCAATGGTGCGGCCGCGCTGCTGGGTTGATTCCAAGGCCTGTTGAGTTTCTTGCATCTGCTTATTAAGCTCCTGCAGTTCACTAGCTTTCTTGCTTATTTCATCCTGCAATTGCTGAGGAACAGCAGCATAAGTCATGGTAGAAAATAGAAAATAGAAAATAGAAAATAGAATAATTACGATTTTCATGATTCAAGTTTTTTAATCGCGATTTTTATCCTCTCAAGCGCCTCTTCGCGTCCCAATACCTTAATTATATCAAATGGTCCAGGTGAGGCCTGTTTGCCCGATAAGGCGACACGCAAGGGCCACAGCACGCCTCCCCTGCCGCGGCTGTCTGCCAGCTTCATTATAACGTCTTCAATATTTAGGGCTTCGTAAGCCCTAAATATTGATTTTAACTCTTCTAAATTTTCAAGAATTTGTGCCGCGGACATTTCTTTCCAAATCAATAATTGCGCCTCGTAATCGGGCAATTTAAAGAAAAAGCCGGCAAGTTCGACAAAGTCCGACAATTTTTTCATCCTTTCTTTTTCAACCACTAATGCCGCCGCGACTTTTTCTTTCGGCCAATCGCGAGGCAAAAACTCTTCCAATCGCTTTGCCAATTCCGAGTTATCTAAACTTTTTATATGCTGAGAGTTTAGCCACTCAAGTTTTTCAATATTGAATATCGCGCCTTGCTTTTGCGCGCGTTTCAAATCAAAGGATTTTATAAGCCCATTTTTTGAAAATATTTCCGGTTCAAATATTCTGCCCGTTGCTTCGTCTTTTTCCGGCGCCGGATGCCAGCCGAGCAAAACCATGAAATTAATCATTGCTTCGAGAAGATAGCCCTCTTTGCGATAATCACTCAAGGAGGTCTCTAGATAACGTTTTGAGAGCTTGCTTCTATCTGGCGAAAGAATCAGCGGAAGATGGGCATATTGCGGCCGTTCAAATCCGAGGGCTTCCTGCATGAGAATCTGCTTTGGGGTATTGGCAATGTGGTCTTCGCCGCGGATAACATGGCTTATTTTCATTTCGTAGTCATCAACTACAACCGCGAAATTATACAATGGAGCGCGCGTATTTTTGGCTATAACGGTATCGCCGATCAAAGAAGAGTCAAAAGTTATTTTTCCCCTTATTATATCCGTAAAAGTTATTTTGGTTTCAGGCACTTTAAAGCGTATTATGGATGCTTCGCCTTTTCGCGCGCGTTTCGCGGCCTCATCAGCTGAAATTTGCCGGCATCTGCCGCTATATTTTGGCGGATATCCTTGGGCCAGCAACGCTTGCCGTTCTTCTTCCAATTGTTCTTTAGAACAAAAACAATAATAAGCCAGTTTTTTGTCCAAAAGCTCGGTTATATACTTTTCGTAAAGAGCCAACCGCTCGCTTTGCCTGTACACTTCTTCGTCCCAGTCCAGCCCAAGCCACTTAAATCCTTCCAGAATGTCTTTTTCGTATTTTGGGTCGGAACGTTCAAGGTCCGTGTCCTCAATGCGAACAATAAAAGCGCCGCCATGTTTGCGCGCGAAAAGCCAATTAAACAGCGCCGTCCGGGCCGTGCCAAGATGCAAAGGTCCGGTTGGAGACGGCGCAATCCGCACCCTAATCCGCCTGCCGATAGGCGCGGCCGGCTTACTAATACTATCACTGCTCATTACTTCTATTTTAGCACACCGGGAAGCAGTTGCTTGTATCGGAAACATTTCGTCTCATGGTCGTTCACCATCCCTATCCCCTGCATAAAAGCGTAACAAATGGTCGGTCCGACGAATTTGAAACCACGTTTTTTCAAATCTTTGCTCATAGCTTCGGACTCTTTGGAACAAGAGGCGATGTTTGAAGCTTTTCTAGGCGAGTTTACGATTGTTTTACACCCAACAAACCCCCAAATGTATTTATCAAAACTGCTAAATTCTTTTTTAATATTCAAAAACGCGCTGGCGTTAGCCACAGTACCGTAAATTTTCAAACGGTTGCGGATGATTCCCGAATTATGAAGCAAATCTTTAAGCCTATTTTCCGAAAATCCGACGACTTTGTTCGGATCAAAACCGACAAATGCTTTGCGAAAGTTTTCTCGTTTTTTCAAAACAATTGCCCAAGAAAGCCCGGCTTGAAAAGTATCGAGAACAATGTATTCAAACAATTTCTTATCGTTATGGCACGGCGTGCCCCACTCTTTATCGTGATAACGAATCATCTGCTCATTCGCGCCGGGCCAACCGCAACGGTATATTTTATCCATCTTATGGTGAGCTTGTCGAACCATTGTAAACAAAAACCCCGCCCTGTATATCCCCGGCTAAAAACCAGGTGGGTGGGCTCAACTTCGACCCAAGAGCCGAAGCGCTGTTGCCCTCCCTTGATAAACAATTTAATCCGGAAACAGAGCGGGATCTGATTTAATCATACCATTGACTACCGACAATTACTTATTGATTCTGTGGAAAACTATTCCAATATTCCGTCAAGATTAATATCGTAAAGAATTTGTTCTTGCACTAAACGATATTTGATAAGCTCTTCCGATTTAAACCATAAGGCAATTTCTTTCTCCGCTTCCTCTAGGCTACCTGAAGCGTGAATAAGATTCCTGACCGCCCTGCCATCCAAATCAGATATTTCATAAGAATCAATGGTAAAATCGCCGCGAATCGTACCGACATCCGAAGTCATCGGCTCAGTGCTTCCTATCAGCTTCCTGATTATTCCAACCGCATGAATCCCCTGCCAAACCATAACAACAACGGGTCCGGACGACATATATTTTTTTAAATTGTCTAAAACGATCTCCGTAACTTTGTAGGGGTCTTCATGCGGAGGTTTTTTACCTTTCTTTTTGTATGATTCAATTGTTTTTTCTCCGGTAATTCTCCGCCATTCCGGATGGACCAAATAATGCTTCTCGATGAATTCTTGCGACGGCACCAACATTTTTAAACCGACTAATTTCAAGCCAGCGCGTTCAAAACGACCGACAATTTCGCCTATCAAACTTCTTTGAATCCCGTCCGGTTTTATTATTACTAATGTACGTTCCTTTTTCATTTTTTTATTTTACCACGCATTGACTTAATATAAAACTTCTATTATACTGTCCTCTGGACTTTAAATTAAAAAAGGTACTACCTCCAAATGACCCAAATGCTAAAAGAACGCTTCGCCGCAATTCTGAAAGAATACCATTATACGGACCATCTGATTGAGTTTTTGTGGAAGTCCGGACCATACAATAATATAAACGAACAGAGATTGCACGAAATCGCGTGTAAAACGGGAAAGATTTGCACCCCGCAATAAACAAAGCTTTTCTTAACTTTCATCACAGACTCGAATCACATCGAGTCTTTTTCATTTCTTCGTTTTCTTAACTTGCAAGTGTAACTCGTCAAGATGCTTTTTGTCTATCGCGTCGGGCGCGCCCGTCATCAAATCGCGGCCGTCGCCCGTCTTGGGAAACGCGATTACTTCTCTGATGTTCGGCTCGTCAAGAAGTATGGCCATAAGACGGTCAATGCCTATCGCGATTCCGCCATGCGGAGGCGCGCCGTAATCAAACGCCTCAAGCATATGTCCGAATTCTTCGCGATATTTTTCCGGAGAAAGCCCGAGCAAGCCGAATATTTTTTCCTGCAGGACGCGCTTATATATGCGTATTGAACCGCCGCCAATTTCAAAGCCGTTCAGCACAAGGTCATAAGCCCTGGCTCTGGCCTTTCGCGGTTCACTGTCCAAAAGTTTTATATCGCCTTCCTGCGGTGCTGTAAAAGGATGGTGCGCGGAAACAAGTTTTTTCTCGGTTTTGGAATATTCAAACAGCGGAAAATTAAGCACCCAAAGAAACGCGAGTTCGTCTTTGTTTTTTCTGATGTCCGGCTTGTCACTGCCGTACTTTTTAACGGATTCCTCATATGAAATGAAAGAAAAAGAAATTTTATCTTTTTTCTCCGGAAAAACTTCTTTTACAAACGCATTCATCATTTCTGTTATAAGATTCATCAACTCGCTTTCTTCAACAAAACTCATCTCTATGTCCAGTTGTGTGAATTCCGGTTGACGGTCGCCACGCGTATCTTCGTCCCGGAAACACCGAGCCATCTGGAAATATTTTTCCATTCCCGCGACCATCAAAAGCTGTTTGTACTGTTGTGGTGACTGGGCTAACGCGTAAAATTTACCCGGCTCAAGACGCGACGGCACAAGATAATCTCTCGCGCCTTCGGGAGTTGACTTGCCTAGATAAGGAGTTTCAATTTCAACAAATCCATGCTCAATGATAAGATGATTTCTCAAAAAATTTATTGCTTCGCCACGTTTTTTTAAATTGCGCTGAAGACGACCGCGCCGCAGATCCAAATAGCGGTATTTCATTCTGGATTCTTCCCCTATTTCATAGCCGTCACCGCTTACTGAAATAGGCGGAGTTTCGGCTTCTGATTCAATATTTAAATCAGAAACTTCCATTTCATATTTACCGGTATTAATCTCAGGGTTCTGCATGCCGGCAGGACGTTCTTTAACTTGCCCGGCAACTTGTATCACCCATCCCGGCCGCAAACGCTCAGCCTTTTGATAAAGCTCTTTCTCTTTCGGAGTAAAGACAAGCTGAACGATGCCGCTTATATCGCGGAGGTCTATGAAAATGATTTTTCCGTGGTCGCGGCGCGCGCCAACCCAACCCGCGAGCCGAACTTCTTTTCCTACACGCTCAATAATTTCTTCGGTCAAAATCCTCATTAGAATTTATTATACCTCATACTAGATTCTAAATTCTAGCTCCTAGATTCTAGATTCTAAAATTACTCCTCCGCCAAGCATCTCGTATCCATCTTTTGCTTTTGTATAAAACACCGCCGACTGGCCGGGGGCTACGAATTTTACAGGTGTTTTAAAAATTAGTTTATAATTTCTAGTTTTAAGTTTTAAGAGAGTTGACTTTGCGAGTGGTTGACGATAACGAACCCGAGTCATAACTGGAAACTGGAATCTAGAATCTGGAATCTGGAATTTTTTTGAAATGAAATTTACGTCAATTAAGCTAATTTCTTTTTTGTAAAACGCCGGATTTTCGTTTCCTTCAGCAACTAAAAGCATGTTGGTTTTGACGTTTTTTTCCACGACATATATCGGCGCGCCGTTTGCTACGCCGATGTGGCGCTGGCCCACGGTATAAAACTGCGCGCCGTTATGCTCTCCTATTTTTTTACCGGCGGTAGTCAAAACCGCGCCGCGCTTTTCCGGAATATATTGCTTTAAAAAATCCACAAGAGCCACTTTGCCCAAAAAACAGATTCCCTGCGAGTCCTTTTTTTCCGCGGTCGGCAAACCGGCTTTTCGCGCGATTTCACGCACCTCTGATTTCAAATAATCCCCTATCGGAAATAAACAATGCTTGAGTTGGTCCTGGGTAAGTGTCCAGAGAAAATAGGACTGGTCTTTGTTTGTGTCTTTTGCTTGTAATAATTTTAAATTTTGAATCAAATTCGAAATTCGAAATTCTGAATTCCGCCTAAGGCGGACATAGTGTCCGGTGGCAACAAAACTCGCTCCCGTCTCCAACGCTTTTTTCAGAAACAAGCCGAACTTAATCTCACGATTGCACATCACGTCTGGATTCGGTGTAATCCCCCGCCGGTAGCCGTCAATCATGTAGTTGACTACCCTTTCCTTATATTCGTCTTCAAAATCCCAGACGTAAAACGGAATGCCCAATTTCTCCGCGACTCTTCGCGCATCTTCCGAGTCGCGCTCGGCGCATCCATCAAGATTATAACAACGCATAAAAACGCCGACCGCGTCATAGCCGGCTTTTTTCAACAGCAAGGCCGCGACCGAGCTGTCCACCCCGCCGGACATAGCGACGAAGACCCTTTTATTCTTCATAACGGCTTATTTTAATATTTTACGGAAAAAATTACAATAAAGAAATGACGAAAAAGCGCGCGTCTATAATCGCGGTTATCGGACCCACCGCGTCAGGCAAGTCCGAGTTTGCGGTAAAACTCGCAAGAAAAATCGGCGGTGAAATCATTTCCGCGGACTCGCGGCAGGTCTATAAATACCTGAATATCGGCTCGGCAAAAGTGCTTGGTAAATGGATCGGGGGGGCTTTTGTGTACAAAGATATTCCCCACCATTGCATTGATTTCGTAAATCCAAATCGCCGCTTTACAGTCGCCGAATACAAAACCTGCGCCGAAAAAGCGATTAAGGGCATTCAAAATTGCGGAAAAATTCCCATTATTGCAGGTGGAACAGGTTTTTATATTGACGCGGTTCTTTACGATTCTCAATTTCCCGAAGTTCCTCCCGATGAAAAACTAAGAAAAAAACTTGAACGCCTGTCCCCTGCCGAACTTTTCACGCGCCTCAAAAAACTGGACCCGCGTCGCGCGGCAAACATAGACCGGCACAATAAACGGCGGCTTGTCCGCGCGCTGGAAATTATAATAAAAACCGGAAAGCCAATTCCACAATTTCAAACATTTAGGCCTTCGCAAGGCCTAAAAATTATCAAACTAAAAGTGCCTGCGGAAAAATTAAAAAAACGAATTGAAAAACGACTTGAAGAACGTTTGAAACACGGACTTATTGAAGAAGTAAGAAACCTGCGCAAAAAGCACAAATTGAGCTGGAAACGCCTTGACGACCTTGGTTTAGAATACCGCCATGTTTCGCGCTATCTGCGCGGTTTAATCGACTACGAAGAAATGAAGCGCAAAATCAATGTTGATAGCCGGCGCTACGCCAAAAAACAAGTAGGGTGGTTTAAAAACTATTGACTAAATCAAATCTATGTGAAATCATTGATATGTTCCTTACAAACTTAAAGAGGTAAAAAATGATCTTAAGGCCATACCCAAGGACGCATTCACTTCTTCAAAGCTATGATTATCTCGGCGCGAAATGCCGCATTGTCACCATTTTCAGCATGATAGCTGACGGGACATCCGCGTTAAACGTGCAGAATATGCCGCTTATGGCGGAATCGGTTGTCGCCGATTTAATGCTTTTGGGACAAGAAAACAAAGATCCGGTCAAAATTCTTATCAACAGTCCCGGTGGGTCTGTTGCCGCAGGTCTTTTGATCATTAACGCCATTGAACATTTGCAAGCCGAAGGTATTGACGTTGAAACCGTTGTCATAAGCCAATCATTAAGCATGGCAACGCCGATTCTCACTACCGGCACCAAAGGCAAAAGATACGCCTTCCATCGCTCCGTAATTCACGGCCATCGCGGCCACGGTGGAGCGGACGGCAGCGTTGACGATATCATGGGACAGATCAAGTATACCGAATATCTTTTCGACCAGCTCCATGAAATATTGGCGAAGAAAACCAAAATTCCGGAATATCATTTAAGCCACGGCGATACGCCGATGCCGGAAATTCTTGAAACATTGCAACGTCTTGAAAAATCCGAAAATAAAGACGATAAAACGCGATATCTCAAATTGCGCATGAAATACGCAAAGGAATTTTTCAACAAGGAAAATTTCCTTACTGCCAAACAAGCGCAAGAAGCGGGAATTATTGACGAAGTTTTGGAACCCGGCAATCCCTATCTGAATGAAATCTTCAAACTTTCGGAGGTGAAACAATGAAGAGCTGGGAAAAAGCCATAAATTACAAATGGGATTCAGGCGCCGCTCATACTTTTCTTCTTTATCTGGACGTCGCAAGCGAAATCCTTAATGAGAAAAAATTTGAAACTCTCCCGGAACATCTCGTTTCAAGCTCCGCGGCCAGCAAATCAAAATTCATCGCTTTTTACAACCGCGGCTCGGGAATACGCTTTGCTAACGAAACAATGGAAAAGGAATTTTTGAAATTCCTTAGAATGCTTCACCCGGACTCAGTAGATGCCGCTGGACGAAATGCCGCTGAAGCGCTATTCCAAGTGCAACGACACAATTTGTCCTACGCTTTTACGCTTTTTAACGAAATGCTAAGAATTTCGTGGGACGATGCCGACAATCTGGAGCACAAAGATCTGGCCAACGCGTTAAAGAAATGTTTCGGCGACGAAACCGATAAAAAAGCGGGGTCAAAAGAACCTTTCTTCTCAGTTGTGTTTGAGTATATTGAGACATTGGTTCCTCCAGATTCCACGACAGCTTCATGCCAAACGGATCGCGATTCACTTGTTATGTTTTTGAACTGGGCGCGCGACCGCGAAATAAGAGAAAGTCGCAATCTCATTTTTCTGACCGGCGAGAGCTTAACCATGGTCTCGCATCAGTTGCGTTCGGAAACAAACGGCATCGTGCCGCTCAAGCTTCACATTTCCGACCTTGAAGACCGCGAAAAAACATACACGGCCT
>MGIR01000001.1:181383-217908 GCA_001793855.1 Candidatus Wolfebacteria bacterium RIFCSPLOWO2_01_FULL_45_19
GCAAGAAAACGATATGCAACCGGACGTTTTCGCGAGTTTATCGGCAGGAATGTCCAGAAACGCCATTATAAGCATGGTGAAAGAACATGGCTTAAAGAAAATGGTCATTGCTCCTGGCATTCTTTTTGAAAAGAAAAAGCGGTACATGGAAGAACAATCTGGTGGCCTGCTTGAAATAATGCGGCCGCTGTGGGGCATAAAAGCCATAGGCGGACTTCATGAGCATAAGTGCTTTATCAACGAGGTCGTCAACGCCATGAAAGGAAAAAGCTTGATGACGGTTCCGATGGGAATATTGCTACTCGGAGCTCCGGGCACCGGTAAAACCGTTTTCGCCCAGGCAATCGCTTATGAAGCCGGCATTCCGTTCGTGCTGATGAAAAACACCAGAGAAATGTGGGTAGGACAATCCGAGCGGAATTTGGACTTTTCTCTTGAATTAATTTCGGCAATGGCTCCGGTAATTGTTTTTGCGGACGAAATCGACCAGGACTTTCAAAATCGTTCAACGATGTTTGATAACACCGGCGTCAATAACCGCATACAGGCGCAGTTGTTCCGGTTTATGTCGGATACCGACCTGCGTGGCAAAGTTCTGTGGGTTGCGGCGACAAACCGCCCGGACCTGCTTGATGACGCGCTGCTTCGCGAAGGAAGATTTGACGACCACATTCCTTTCTTTCCGCCGTCATGGACGGAACGCGTGGAAATCCTTGAAGCCATACTGTATAAAATGAAGGTTCAGGCGAATGCTATCCATGAACAATTTAAGTGGAATCTCAATAAAGAAACCGTCAAAAGATTCGGATGGAAAACACATTGGCATTTTGAAAACGACCGGCTAAAGAAATGCGATCCGGATACGCATCTTATGGGTACGGAAGACGAAGACGAAATTCCATTTACCGGAGCGCAAATTGAATCCCTTATCCGCAAGGCAAACGCCAAGGCGTCGCAAAGCAGCGAGATTTTGGAAGAAAAACATTTGCAGTGGGCGCTGGAAGACACACCTCCTCCGATAAACATTCTTTCGTACCGTGAAATGACAAATATGGCGATGCTCTTTTGCAATTCATTGCGCTTTATTCCAGAAGGAAAATGGCGCGAAAGAGCGGCTCGCCTTAGAACTATGGCGCAAACAAGAACAAGAACGACGATATAACTTCTCGAAAATCCCGCCCCGTAAAATACGGGGCTTTTTGTTTGCTAAAAATAAAGTTTAATGCTATAAGTAATTCAGAAATTTGACAAAAGAGAAGGAGATAACGGCATGAAATTTAAAGGATGTGTTGAAATTCAGTGGGATAAATGTCGCGAAAAAGATGTTCCCAGAATAAAGAATATTCTGCCCATTTTTGAGTGGTTTTCCAAAATTGCCAAAGTAAGAATCATTGTTAACGTCCCGCGCGGTTATGCCAAGAAAATCAAAAGCGAAGACGACAAAACCGTGCACATTCACGTTAACGCCTGGCCAAAAGCCCGCGCAATCAATCACATTTTTCATTCCGGCACGCTTTTCTGGACTAAAAGTCCCAAAAATCTGCGAATGTTTGAACCGATAAATCCCGTTGCTTCATTCGGAATATTCGTAAACGCTCCCGAGCCGCGAGCAACCGCATTCGTAAGCGAAAAAAATATATGGCTTATGTTTGACTGCCTTAACGACGGCTGGAAAAAAGAAAATCTCGCAAAAATTCTGTTCTTTACGCTGTATCTTGCGATGCAACACGCGGTTAACCTGGATGGACGCCTTATCGCGCGTCTTGTCAGAAAAAATTTTTTGGAACAGAGAAACGAAATTGGCCAAAAACTTCGTTTATTTCTTGAAGAAAATTACATCGGCGGGATAAAAGAAGTTTCAAATACTTTGGCTAAAAGCGCCGAGAATATTGAAAAAGAAAAGAAGGAGTTTTTAAAACTGCTCAATGAAGAAATTGACATTGAAACCATGCTTGAATACGCAAAATCAGGCACGGACAGAAACGAACTTGCCAAAAGCTTCCATCTTATTCTAAACCTGGACGGCGTGGAAACCGTTGAAGTCGACAGCGCCGGATTGATAATCGTCAACACAAAGGTCATTTTTAAAACTCCAAACGCGGAAGGACTTGAGTCAACTCATTTTGACATCGGTAAATTTGAAATCAGAATTGACCCGAGATTAAAGGATCGTTCTGGCATTCACTTCCATCAGGATAGATACGCCGGAGAATATTATCACGGCTATGCCAAAGAAAAAGAAACATGCTTCGGACAATCTGTGTCAGACGGACTTAATCACATAATGAACAAGCACATGCAGGACTTGAACATTGTTGCGATAGTGGAACTATGTTTATCCTTTCTGAGAAAAGAAAGTAATATTCCACAGAAGCGCTTTCTGGAGAATGTGCCGGCTCCGGAAAACTACGCCTCGCCGGAAGCCATGGATGAGGCAAAAAAAAGATTTATTGAAGCCATGGAAAATGCCTTTTACAATCGGAAAACTCTTGTCCTGCAATCCGAACTGGATTCTCTTAGAAAAGAAATAACCGATAAACAAGCGGTTCTTATGGGTATGCGCCGCGAATTTAAAGATACGCGAGATTTTCACCAAAAGCTTGGAAAAGAACTGCGAATTGCCGAACACAAAGCCGAAAAAGAACTTGATAAACTCGCGAACGATCGCGATGTGGTATGTGTTGAAAAAAACGGCCCATTGATTGAAATTTATCTTTCCGTTCCAAAATTGTTTGACGCGTGCGTTATCATGAAACCAAACGGTCACCCGCGCCTGTTGTGTTCATTGTCATCGGATAAATCCCGCAAAGGCGTTTTTGACCCAAGTCTCAGCCAAAGTATAGAACTTAGTGACGCGCAAATGATAAAACTGCAGCGCGACGGCAAAATTCACGAATTTATTTCTTTGGTTAAGCAGTTTCTGACGGAACTGGCGGCAAAGCAAGAAAATGAAAGGAGACGGCGCGATGCGGAAAATATCTACAACTGATATAAAGTTTCTGTTTGAGCCCGAAACTATGGCGGATCTTTTACTTGCGGTCCACCATAACCCAGTTGAAATTTCAGGGCTGGCCAAAGTTCAAAAAGAAAACGGTCTGTTATATGTCGTCAGGAGTGAACCGGAAATTTTTGAACAAGAATGCGGAATGTCATTTACGGACTTTGATATTAAGACATACCATTCGTGGCATTCAAGAATGCTAAAAGAAAATTACCTTCAAGAAATTTCCGAAATGCGGCTGTGGTGGCACAGCCATGTCTGGGGCAACGTTTATTTCAGCGGCACAGATAAAGATACAATCAGTTCCTTCGGAAGAGGATTTGAAGAATGGTGGGCTTCGCTGGTTTTAAACAAATACGGCGAGTTCTGCCTCTGGCTCAATACAAAACCGGAATGGGAATATCCGTTCCAAATTGATGAAATCGGGTTCACGCGCGAAATTGAAATGGAAGAGTTTCGGAGTATTATGGTTGAACGCAGCCATGGCATAAAAACCGCTATAGAGAAAAAAGTGCGCGTAAAACAACTGGCGCTTTACGAGTCCATAATTTCCGGACTTTTCAAGCCAAAGAAAGAACCGTTTTGGGACAATGAGCCGCATAGGAGGCGGTTATGAACACAAAAGAACTTACCATAATCGGCGCCGGAAGTTTGGGAAGCTCTTTTCTCTCCGCGGGATTAATTTGCGGAAAAATGTCGGAAACGCTCGGATTTCGACGCATCTACATATACGACTTTGACAAAGTTGAGCCGCGCAATCTTCTAAACCAAATGTACAGACCGAAAGACGTCGGCGAATCCAAGATATCGGCAATTGAAAACATCATTCAGCAATTCAGCGAATCAAAAATAATCCCAAAAAACGAGAAGGTCGGGCCGAAAAGCAATTTAAGCGGAGTAATCGTCACGCTTGTGGACAATATGGACGCGCGCAGGCAAATTTTTGAACTCTGTCGCTATCGCGCTGACATTCCGTATTACGTTGATGCGAGAACGGGCCTCAACGAGGCATACGTTGTCGCTTTTGACCCTCGCGACCCGGATTGTGTTGAAAGATATGAAAGAACGCTGTATCCTCAATCTGAGGCAGTGCAAGCGCCTTGCGCCGATTCCAGAAGCATACCAACGCTGTGGAGCGTTGCCGGCGTAGTTCAGGAATGCTTGCGCCTATTCAAAAAAAAGCCGCAAAACGCCGCTTTGGCCGATAAGGCGACCGCATTTATCGCGGCGACAATCGGCAAAGTTCTTGTTCGTTTTAAAACCCAAAAAGTGCGCGATACCGAAGAATTTCTTGAAACAATTATAATTTTTAACGACCTTCCGTACTTGAAAACGCAAAAACTTTATCTGCATACCCAATCGCTTAAAAAAACTTGATCTGAAAGAGGTGCGACATGAAAGAGAAGCAGAACGAAGACCAAACGCAAGAACAAGAAGCGAAGAACGAACTTGAACACACTCTCGGAATAATGGCGACTTGGTTTAAGGCAAAACTGCCCGCCGGAGCGCGACTTTCCGACTTGGTTCAAAAACTTAAAGAAGAAGCGACGGAGCGAGGACTTCATGATTTCAACATTCACGAATATCTAATGCGGCTTAACGACGTTGACGTTGAATTTGACCAAAATGGAAAACTGAAAGAAGATCCGGTTTTGACCGAATCGTCCGTTTTATCGCTGGTGGTAAAAAAACTTACCGGCGGAAATTAAACAACATCATCCCCCGTAAATTATCGGGGGATTTCTTTTTCAATCAAACGTTTCAGCGCTTCGGGATTGCCCCGCCCTTTTAGCTCGCGCATCGCTTGGCCGATTAGAAATTTAAGAGCGTTTACCTTGCCTTTTTTGAAATCATTTACCGCTGAAGAATTTTCCACGAGTATTTTATGAATAACCGGCAATATCGCGGACTCGTCGGAAATCTGCTCCATCCCCTGCTCTTTAATTATATTTTCCGGGTCGCCGCCAGATTCAAACATTTTAAGCAATAAATCTTTGGCGATGCGGCTTGATATCTTTTTTGAATGCGCCAAAACGGCAAGATGCGCGAAATCTTCAGGAGTAAATTTGAGGTCTTGAATCGCCATTTCATTTTGTTTAATCAATCCGCGCAAATCGCTTGTAAGATAATTGAACGCAATTTGTGTGATAGCGGTATCGTCGGTAAATGTTTTAGCTTCGGAAACAGCGGCTTCAAAAAAATCAGCAAGCGCCGGCTCAATTGCAAGCGTTTCCGTTTGTTCCGGCGACAATAAGTATTCTTTTTCAAAACGACGCCGTTTTTCTTCGGGAAGCTCCGGAATTTCCAATTTGAGCTTTTCTAAGTCAAATCCGTCAGTCGACGGAGTCAAGTCAAGCTGTGGCAAATCCGGTTCGGGAAAATAACGATAATCGTGCGCCTCCTCTTTTGAACGCTGGGCCTTTGTTATTCCCTTAACGTCGTCCCAGCCGCGCGTTTCCTGTTTAATTTTTTCTCCTTTTTCCAAAAGCTCAACCTGTCGTTTAATTTCATATTCAATAGCATCGTGAACCGCCTTAAAAGAATTAATGTTTTTAACCTCCACCTTCGTGCCTAGAACAGGTTCGTTTATCGAACCTGTTCGGCCGACCAATCCTCTGGATTGGTTTAGACCCTCTTTTTTTACAGACACGTTTGCTTCTATTCTCATCAATCCTTTTTCCATGTCAGCGTCCGACGCGCCAAGATATTTCAAAATCAACTGCAATTCTTTGGCGAATAAAACCGCCTCATCGGAACTCCGTATGTCCGGTTCGGTTACAAGCTCCATTAACGGCACCCCGGCGCGGTTAAAATCAACCAAACTGCCAACTTCGTGAACAAGCCGCCCCGCGTCTTCCTCAAGATGTACGCGCGTTATTCTGACTCCGCGCAATTCCCCTCCGCTGATTAACGGCATATCGTACTGTGAAATCTGATAATTTTTCGGCAAATCCGGATAAAAATAGTTTTTGCGGTCAAATTTTGATTTTTTTGCCGGTTTTCCTCCGAGCGCCATTCCAACTTTAAGAACATACTCAACGGCTTTTTTGTTTATAACCGGCAGAGTGCCCGGATGCCCAAGACAAATCGGGCATACATTCAAATTGGGATGCTTCTCTTCCGGATCATTGCGACAATCGCAAAACATCTTGCTCCGCGTCTTCAATTCGGCGTGAATTTCAAGTCCGATAGTTGGTTTATACATATTAATTAAGATTATAACAAAAAAAACCCTCTGTTAAATAATCTTGAGGGTTTTGAATAATGGATGCATTGCCGGTTCAAGTCCGGGATTCCGTTTCCATGCATCGTCGCTGTTTGTCGCCTCCACGATTTTTGGCATATTTTCGTCGGACAATACAAGACCTAATGATTCTACAAAATCCTCCAATTTTTCGGCAAGGCCGGAAACTTGTTGTCTATCCGTCCAAACATACGTTTTTACTTCTTCGTCAGATGGCTTTATGACGCCACTCCAGCTTTCTGCTTCAAACACGGTCCAATCGTGATGTGTTCCGCCTTCCCGCTTACATGGATTATTCAGGCGCAATTTCACCTTTTCAATCAGTTTCGTGGCTGCCAATCCGACTTCTTCACCTAGTTCTTTTTTTGCGGTCGTTATTTCATCATCACCATCCTGATGTCCGGCCGGCAAAGCAAAGCCGGGATTGTATGCCTTGCGTTCAATAAGAAGAATTTTGTCGCCGTTGCGAACAAGAATCGCGACGCTTTTGTTGTCGCATTTTTTAGCCATATCGCGCCCATTAAGCAAGTCGTTTTACAAGCTCGTCAGGAGTCGGAACAACTTCGGTAAAAAGAATATCGCGACAAATTTCGCCGCCTTGATGAAACGCCTTCTCCGGTTCAAGGGCATAAATTATCATATTTTTGCCGTGAGCAAAACCAAGTTCAAGCGTGGTATTAACTCCGAGATATCCGCTTTTGTTGTAAATATAGCAAATATCCGCCTTGCGTATTCTGTCAAAATGCTCGTGAACAAGCGCTGGAATTTGTTTGCGGTAAGAATAAGCCGCCAGCCGAATCCGTTCAGGCGATTTGAGAAATTTCTTCGGCCTGCGCTCAAAATTGGGCTCAAAAACAATAGATACTCCCAACGCCTTTAAACTGTTGGAAAAAGCCCTGATTTCGTCTTTATACCTCTGCGAACCGCAAATAACCACTGACTTCATATCATCACTTTAACGCATGCTTTTTAATCTCGTCAAGTGTGTCTTCAAGAACGACGCTTAGCAAACGCCTGCCATCAATGAGACTGTGGATAAGTTTTGATGTACAGTCAGTTTTGAGATACAATTAAAATATGAATAAAAAGCTTATTTTTCCGATTATATGGAAGGGTCAATATTGAACTCTGGAATATGTACTCTGGTCAAAAAGGATTTACGCTGATAGAGCTCCTTATTTATATTTCAATTTTTGCCGTGGTGCTTACGGCTTTTATGGCCGTGTTCGTGCAAGTTCTCCGCGTGCAAAACCGCCAAACCGCCACTACGGAAGTTATAAACCAAGCGCAGTTCCTGACACAGCGCATCCAGCAGTTGGTGCGCCAAGCCGATGCCATAAACATTCAAACTGGAACAACCACGCCGACTCTTGTTCTTGCTTTCGCTTCAAGCTCGCTAAATCCGACAACCATACGCGAGATTAACGGCAAAGTAACGCTCCAGCAAGGAACAGGAGCCGAACTGGAATTGAGCAGTGACAAAGTAATAATTAACCAGCTAAATTTCTCAAAATGTTCCTTGCCGACCGACGAAGAACCGTTCAGGGGCATGGTTTTTATCAATCTTAAACTTTCCTACGATTCCGGCGGAAATCCTCAATTGGATTTTTCGCAAGTCGTCAGGTCTTCCGCAACGCCGTTGCGCTATAAAGGCGGCACGGATACCGGTACCGGCTGCGCGCCTCCGGGCTTGGAGGGCGGCGGCGCAAGCGAAACCACAAACATTGATTCCACTTTTAAATATGCCTGGAGCGATTATGTCGGTTGGCTTGATTTTCGCGCATCCGGCGGAGATGTTATAGTGGCAAGCTCAACGGTTACCGGCAAGGCATGGAATAGCAATATCGGGTGGATTTATCTGGATTGCACAACGCTCGGCAGTTGCGCGGTGAGTTTCGGTGTAACAAACGACGGCAACGGCACTTTAGCCAACTATGCCTGGAACGATGAGGTCGGCTGGCTTAGTTTTAACTGTTCAGATGAATCCTGTACTCCTGTTGATTACAAAGTAACCATTAATACAACGAACGGCGATTTCTCCGGATGGGCATGGAACGACAATATCGGCTGGGTGTCGTTTAATTGCGTGAACACCGACACTTGCGGCACGGCAAGCTACAAAGTAAACACCACTTGGAGACCGTAGTTATACCACCTCTAGTCCCATTGACTTCGCGGTGCCTTCTATGATTTTCATCGCGGCTTCAACGCTGTTAGCGTTCAAGTCCTCCATTTTTCGTTCAGCTATTTTTCGCACGTCTTCACGCGTAACCCTGCCGGCTTTTGTCTTTGGCGTATCGCCGGAACCCTTTTCTATGCCAGCGGCCTTTTTGAGTAGTGCCGACGCGGGCGGGGTTTTCAGTTTAAAAACAAAACTCCGGTCTTCATAAACGGTTATTTCAGCCGGAACTATGTCGCCAGTCATCGTTTTGGTGGCGTCGTTAAATTGCTTACAGAATTCCTGGATATTTACGCCGTGAGGACCCAAAGCCGTCCCAACTGGAGGCGCCGGATTCGCCTGCCCTGCCGGAAGCTGAAGTTTTAAAGTTGTCTTAATTTTTTTAGCCATAATTTGTTAATTCAAAATGTAAATATCAAAATGAAAAATGACAATGTAAAATTAAACCATTTTAACATTTTAATCTATAATTTTACATTTTTATATCTTCTGTACCTGCAATGAATCCATCTCCACCGCCGTATCACGACCGAAAATCGGAACAAACACCTTCAACTTGCCGCGCTCTTCATCAACCTCGGAAATCTTACCTTCATAGTCGCGAAACGGTCCATCTATTATTTTTACCACGTCGCCTACTTTAACTTCTATGTTGAATTTAATTTCTTCTCCAGTCCCCATTCTCGCCATCAGCGAACCTATTTCTTCCTTGGAAAGTGGGACCGGAGTGGAATTGTCCGTTCCGACAAAACCCGTGACGCGCGGGGTGTTGCGAACCACGTACCACGAATCTTCGTCCAGAATCATTTCCACCAGAACATAACCGGGATAAATCTTTTCTTCGATCGTCCTTCTTTTGCCGTTCTTGATGCGAATTTTCTTTTCTTTCGGGACGATTATGTTGAATATTTTATTATTCATCACAAGCGACTCCACGCGCTGTTTTAAATATCTCGCTACCGCGTCTTCGTACCCCGAATAAGTGTGTATAGCGTACCATTCTTTTTCCGCTTTTTTTGTTCCTGTAGTTTTTACCATGCTTTGTATTTTATAGTATTGTTTTTATTGCTGAAGTGAGAAGATAATCAATAAAACCCAAAAACGCCGCTGTTACAAGCGACATAATTATCACTATCATCGTGAGACGCATTGTTTCACGGCGATTGGGCCAATTAACCCGTTTCAACTCTTGCCGCGCTTCTTTAACAAATGTCTTGGATTTTTCCAGCATGATGATAATCCTAATCTACGAATTTATCCTAATGCTCCGAATATATTTGTGGTATTCGGATATCATTTGTGGATTTGGATTATATAGAAGCGTATCAATTTTTGACTTAAGTGTCAACTCGGATTATCATAGGAATAATCTGATGGAGACATTGAAATGCGGAAAAATAGAATGGGTTCACATAGAAAATCCGAGCAAGAAAGACATGGAATTTTTGAAAAAGAATTTTAATTTTCACCCCATCATACTTGATGAGCTCCTACAACCGTCAACGCGTTCCCGCGTTGAACGCTACAACCAATACCTGTTCATGCCCTATCATTTTCCCGTTTATGATAGAACGATTAAAAACTCAAGACGCGCCGAAATTGATTTCCTGATTACAAAAAACAGCGTTATTACCGTCAGCTACGAACGGCTGGAGGCGGTTCAAAATATGCGCGGCGCTTTGCTAAATAACGCCTCAATGCACGTCCGTGTGAAAAGCCAAGGCACCGGACTGCTCGTTTACTATCTAATTCAAGAAATAATAAATTTTTCGCTGAGACAGCTACGCCATGTCCAGGAAAAAATAGAATCTGTAAACTCACAGCTTTTCAAAGGAACGGAAGACGAACTGCTCGGATATATTTCTCATTTAAAAAGCGACGTTCTTGAATATCAAATCGTTACCCGCCCCCAGCAAATTATTCTTGAATCCCTTCGCGAAATCGGAGAAAAATTTTGGGGTCTGAAAATGAAAGTTTATCTCACCGACCTGACCGGAGACTTTATGAAGATAATACAACTGATTGAGCTGCACAAAGAAGCGATTGATGGGCTGGAAACGACAAACGCCCAACTGCTAAACGTCAAAACCAACAAAGTTATGCAGCGTTTCACGGTTCTGGCGTTCTTAACCTTTCCGCTTATGCTACTCGTGGCGCTTCTCGACATAGACGCCATATCGCGGTCAATGCTGGGCGGCCCTTATGATTTCTGGATAATTTTCGGAGGCGTAGCGATAATAGTCGCCGTTATGTCAATTTATTTCAAGAAAAAAGGATGGTTGTAATATATAACACGCTTACCGGTAAAAAAGAAAGGATGAAACCGCCCAAGCCGGGCAGGCAAAAAAAACCTTTGCGGTTGTTTGTGTGTGGGCCCACCGTTTACGATTATTCTCATCTTGGCCATGCCCGCACCTATCTCGCTTTTGATACCATTGTAAATTATCTTCGCCACAGAGAATTCCTCGTTTTTTACCTTCAAAACATCACCGATATAGACGATAAAATAATTGAACGCGCCGTTGAAGAACGAAAAAACCCGAAAGAGCTCGCAGTTTTTTTTGAAAAAACATACTACCAAGATATGAAAAGCCTGGGGATTAAAAGCGTTAATAAATACGAACGCGCGAGCGACCACATACAAGAAATACAAAGCCAAATATCGCGTCTGTTTAAAAAGGGATACGCCTATCAGACCAAAAACGGGGTATATTTCTCGGTAAAAAAATTCAAAAATTACGGCATACTTTCCCGCCAAAATCTTGATGAATTGCGGCACGGCTGGCGCATTGAACCGGATCTCGAAAAAAAAGACCCGCTTGACTTCGCGTTATGGAAATTTATTAAACCTAATGCGAAAGAACTTTTTTGGCCTTCGCCGTGGGGAGACGGTCGTCCCGGTTGGCACATTGAAGACACCGCGATTGCCGAGGCAATATTCGGAAAATTGCAATACGAATTGCACGGCGGAGCAATTGATTTAAAATTTCCTCATCATGAATCCGAAATAGCGCAAGCCGAAGCGATCAGCGGCAAAAAACCGTATGTTAAAATATGGCTCCATACCGGCGTTTTGCTGGTTGAGGAAGAAAAAATGTCCAAGAGCTTGAGAAATTTCATAACGATAAGAGATTTTCTCAAGCGGCATCCTGTCGCGGTTATGCGCGTGGCGTTTCTGCGCCATCATTACCGTTCGCCGATAAATTACAATCAAGGATTCGTGATTCAAGCCGCGAACGCCCTCAATTCCATACTGGAATTTTTAAGCAAACTAAATCTCATAAAGAAGAACGGGGCCGTCGGAAGCATGACGCGCGAAAAAATTGAAACCGCGAAAAAAGAATTCTACGCGAAAATGGACGAAGATTTTAACACGCCCGAGGCCCTGGCCGCGCTTTTCAAGCTTATCGGCGGTTTTCAATCCCAAATTCAAAGTTTGAACAAAAAAGAGGCGATTTTAATAAAAAACACCGTTGTTAAACAACTCAGAATACTGGGGGTTAAACCGCCTTCGTCCTCAATGCCTCCAAACATTCGTTCGTTGATAGCCGCGCGAGAACGCATCAGAGCCAAGCGGGAATTTTCGCGCGCAGACCACTTGAGAAAAAAAATTGAAACGTTAGGATATATGGTAGAAGATACGCCAATGGGACCGGTCGCGTGGAAAAAAATGGTGCCGGATTATAATCAATAAGATCACAAGTTTTTTAGTCTAAAACAATGCCACAAACTCCAAATATAAAACTGCCTCCCCAGGACTTGGAAGCCGAACATTCGGTGCTTGGTGCTCTTTTGATAAACAAAGACGCCATTTTCAAAATAACTGATTTTCTCACGCCGGAAGATTTTTATAAAAACAGCCACGCGATCATTTATGAAACAATAATTGGACTGTTTGAAAAACGCGAACCTATAGATATATTAAGCGTTACGTCGCGTCTCAAAGAAAGGGACTTGCTCAAAAAAGTGGGCGGCTCTGCTTATTTGGCGGAGATGATAAATTCCGTTCCTTCCGCGGCGCATATTGAACATTACGCCAAAATAGTCCGAGAGAAAAAAATCCTGCGCGACCTTATCTCAACGTCAGCGGAAATAACAGAAAACGCGTTCAATCACGGCGGCGACTTGGACGAAGTTCTAGACAAAATAGAACAGAAGGTCTTCGCCATATCCCAAAATTCACCGGGACAAAAATTTTTCCATATAGGCGACGAGCTTCCGTCGGCTTACGAACGCATAGAAAAAATACACAAAGGAGACGTCGGTTTCCGCGGAGTTCCAAGCGGATTCATTTCTTTGGATAATTATCTTTCCGGATTCCAACGCGCGGATTTGATCATATTGGGCGCGAGGCCATCGCTCGGAAAAACTGCTTTCGCTCTGGACATAGCCAGGCACGTCGCCGTCCACGAAAACAAGCCGGTGGGCATTTTCTCGCTTGAAATGTCGCGCGACCAGGTAATAGACCGCGTAATAGCCGCGGAAGCCGGCGTTTCTTTGTGGGAACTTCGTTCCGGTCGCCTCAAAAACGAAATGGACTTCCAGATGATTCAGCAAGCGCTTGACCGCCTATCCGCGGCGCCGCTCTACATCTACGACGTTCCATCAATGAATATTCTCCAAATGCGCTCAATGGCGCGCCGCCTTCAGTCAGAAAAGGGGCTTGACTTGCTCGTCGTTGACTATCTCCAGCTTATCTATCCACGCACCAATTTCGAAAGCATGGTTCAACAAGTTACAGAAATATCCCGCGGACTTAAATCGCTGGCTCGCGAACTGAACGTACCCGTACTCGCTATTTCACAGCTTTCGCGAAACGTGGAACAACGTGAAATTAAAATCCCTCGCCTTTCCGACCTTCGTGAGTCCGGCTCATTGGAACAAGACGCGGACGTAATACTTTTCATATATAAAAAAAGCGATAGCCGCGCCGCGACTGCGCCGGAAGAAGACTTTACCGAGATTCTTATAGCAAAACATCGCAATGGACCGCTCGGCAGTGTTAAACTGAAATTTGACACGGCTACGGTTAAATTTATGAATGTGGACAGGAAGCACGTTGAAGAAATATGATTCCTGAGCCGATAAAAAAGTTTGTTAATCTGATTGCGCAACTTCCGTCCATCGGCCCGCGTCAAGCAACGCGACTCGCTTTTTATTTAGTCGGGCTGGGCAAGGCGCAAATAAACGAACTTGCGTCGGCGATAGACGCGCTCAAAAACCTAAGAACATGCAAGGATTGTTTTTTTGTTTATACTTCCGGGGACGCTCTTTGTTATGTCTGCTCTGACGCGAGACGCCATAAGGACGTTATAATGATTGTTGAAAAAGAAACAGACCTTATATCAATTGAAAAAACCAAAAAATTCAACGGCCGCTATTTCGTGCTCGGAGACCTTAAAAAAAACGGAGCGCTTGATACGATTCAAAAACTGCGTCTTAACTCTTTGAAAATTCAGATTAAAAACGGCGGCGGAACCGCGAAAGAAATAATTCTTGCCATAAATCCGACCACTATCGGCGATTTGAACGCAGAACTGATAACGCGGGAACTGAACGATTGCGCTCAAAAAACAACCCGCCTCGGACGCGGCCTGCCGACTGGAGGAGAAATAGAATTCGCCGACGAAGAAACATTGAGCGCCGCTCTGGAACGAAGAAGTTAACGAAATTTTTCGCGGGTCCTGCCGCCAGTTTTGCTCGCAGACACGCTATCTCCGACCCCAGCGTGGTCGGAGCGCTCGCTCTCGGCCTCGCTCCCGAGCACATAAAATTCGTTTATGTGCTCGGACCATGCCCGCTCGGCCTGCGAGACGGTCTGCTCGCAATAACTGGCGTCACCCGCGAAAATCCATAATATGCGCGCCGCCTGTGTTTCTTGAGGAAACTCTCGGAAGCGAAAAAGCTTGGTCTTTTGCGAAGCAAAAGTTTTTCGCTGAGAGCGTAGAGGCGGCTTACCGCTGGAGTAAGCCGACCTCGGTTCCGAGAGGAATACAGGCGGCGCGCATTGTTTATTGTTTTGCCCAGCGGACTATCTCGCTTATGTCGTCCGGGGATTTTGGATAAAAGATAGGAAGATCTTTTTGCTGTTTTGCCCATTCTATTTCACGTCTGGCGCCGAGCGATTTTTCCCAATTTGGCATCGCCAAAACGGCGTTGGCGCTACGTTTTAAAAATTCAAAATCAAGCTCTTTATAAAATTCTTCTACAGCGCTTGCTTTATCCTGAAAGTGCTCGGTATGATTGTGCGCGCAGAAAAAACCCACACCGGCGTTTGCAAGCGCGATTTGATATTTTTCAGCTTCTCTTATATTCTTTTCTATTTCTTCTCTGTTGCCACTGCCGAAATATGGTCCGGCAATAAATACGATTTTAAACGGCATTTATTTTTGTAATTTCCAATTCCGTAAAATGCTGGCGATGCCCTTTTTTCTTGCGGTAGCGCGTTTTGGAATGGTATCTAAAGACGATTTTCTTTTTGTCTCTCCCCTGCTTTAACACTTTTACCTCAACTGAGGCGCCATCAACATACGGCTGGCCAACCTTAACATTTTCGCCATTCACCACGAGAAGAACTTTGTCAAATTTAAACTCGGCGCCTTCTGCCTCCGGCAATTTTTCAATTCTTATTTTTTGACCAACGGAAACTTTATACTGCTTCCCGCCAGTTTCAATTACCGCGAAATTCATAGCTAAAGATTACCTTGCATTTGCGTTTTCGTCAAATAACGGGTAAAAAGAAGTCAGTAACTTTTATAAATTAAGGGGCGCGAATGGCAAAGTATAGCTATCTAATTTGCGGAGCGGGAAGCCAGGGCAGAGCCATTGCCTATCGTTTGGCGCGATTTCCAGATACCGCCCGGATTATGTTGGCGGATATAAGCGAAACCGCCCTAAAAGAAGCCGAGGATAAAGTTGGCCGTGATACTTCTCTTGTGGAATTTGAATTCTTTTGCGGCAATCCGCTCAAAATATCGTATTTAGAATTGGCAAAATACGACATCGTTATTAGCGCGCTTCCGACAAATTTAAATTACAATCTGGCTAAGCTTTGCCTGAAATCGGGAGTTAATTATTGCGACCTTGGAGGGAATCTCGCAATTACGAAAAAATTGCTGCGCTTAAATAAAAAAGCAATTGAAAAAAAGTTAAGCTTTCTTGTTGAATGCGGAATTCAGCCTGGCGCTGGAGCCGTTCTTGTTAAGGTGGGGTGCGCGACTATGAAAACTGGCGCCAAAATTGATAAGATTTTCATTTATGTAGGCGGACTTCCGCGTAATCCTGGAAAATATCCGTATTATAAAAAACTTTTCAATTTAAAAGGACTGCGCGACATACTTTATGAACCGGCATTGATTTTAGAAAACGGAAAACCTTGTTTTGTAAATCCTATAAAAGAAAAAGTGGAGAAATTCACAATCGAAAATATCGGAGAATGCGAAGCTTTGACGACTGGCGGCCTGGGTCTGCTTCCCTATAATTTCAAAGACAAAGCGAGAAGTATGCGAGAAAAAACCTTGCGTTGGCCCGAATTTTGGACTTTCGCGAAAAATACGCCGAAAAAGGATTTTATAAAATCCTTTGAAGCGCTTTCCGCGCGCAATGATCCCGATTTCACTTATCTTGAAATTCAAGTCATAGGCAGTTTTGAAGAGAAAGAGGTTTCAGTTATTTTAAGCTTGTACTGCGAATCGGATGAGGTATTCACGAGTATGGAAAAAACGACTGGTTTCTCCGCGGCGCATATGGCTAGATTAGTCGCTCAAGGAAAATCGGCATACGGAGTTTTACCGCCGGAAGAAGCTCTGCCGTTAAACGAAATATTTTTGGAGCTGAAAAAAAATTTTAATATTAAAACCCGCTAAAATTTAAGCGGGTTTATTTTTTATAAATAACATCCTTCCTTTCCACAACAATCTTCCATCCGGCGCGCTTGGCATAACGATATAATTTCGAATTTGGATTGAAAGCAATCGGCTTGTCAACCATTTTAAGAAAGGCGATATCTGTTTCCGTATCCCCCACCCCGACTGAATTTCTTAACGTCAAGCCGTTTTTTTCAACTGCTCTTTTCAAAATTCTTGCTTTATCTCTTATCAATTCTGAATATAAAGTTCTTCCCGTGAAGCGCCTTTCCGACCCGACTTCATAAACCCAGCCATAAACTTTGTTAAAGCCAAGCTCTTTCGCAAAACTGTCAACTATTTCTTTAGGCGAATGAGAGATAGCAAGGAGATAATAATTTCTACGCCTTAATTCACCAATTAAATCGCGCGTATATCTATACACTCTTTTTTTGTGAAACGAAACGACTTTTTTCGCCACCTTCAAATATGTCTTCTTCGGAACTCCCTTAATGTGTTTTTCAAAAGCAAAAATAACGCGGTCTATAAAATCCCGGTAATTGCCTCTGCGGTGTAGCCACTTGCGATACGCATTAACATAAATGGAACGCACATTTGGCGGAAAAACGCCCTCGTTAACCAACGCTTCGGTTATTTCAATCAAAAAACTGGAACGAAAAATCGTCCCGTCAATGTCAAAAACAGCAACTTTTCTGAAAGTTCTTCCTTGCTTTTTCATATAACAATGATACGGCAAATTGTGCTTTTTACCAATTTCAGCTATAATAATAAACATATGGCATCATTTATTCCATCTATTCCGTCAATTTTCGGCAAAAAAGCCGCGAAAATTCTGTTTATATCGCCAGAAGCCGCGCCGTTCGTTAAAGTAGGTGGCTTGGGCGAAGTAATGCGCGCCCTTCCCAAAGCTCTGCGCGAGCTCGGTTATGACGCGCGCGTTTTAACTCCAAAATACGCCTCAATGAACCTTGAGAACTTTCCTTTGACAAAAATATACGAAGGGCTTGAATTCGTTCCGGAAGAACTAGATCCGCACGGTCTATTCGTCTGCAACGTCCTTCAAAACGAAAGCGAAGAAGATGTAGTCGCATACTTTCTGGAAAATATGGAGTATTTTGAAAAACGCGCGAATGTTTACGGTTACGCGGACGACACCGTGCGATGGGTTCTCCTATGCAAGGCCGCGCTTGAATTCATAAAACAATCCGATTGGGTGCCGGATATAATTGTGACCAATGACTGGCAAACCGGCTTCCTTCCGGATTTTCTCAAGCACTCGTACCATCAGCACCGCAAACTCTCCGGAATCAAAACCATGTTCATAATCCACAATCTCAATTTTCAGGGAATGTTCGACCACCGATTTCTTTCGGAAACGGATTACGACTCGGGCCAAGCGGCGATTCCGGAATTAGGCGATCCGAATATTTTAAAACTGAACGGCATGCGCCGCGGCATTATGTGGTCGGACCTCATAGTAACCGTTTCGCCGACATACTCTAAAGAAATATTAACTACGGACTTCGGAGAAGGATTAAACGAACTGTTGAAAGAAAAACGCTCCGTGCTTTTCGGCGTTTTAAATGGAATTGATTACGACATATATAATCCGCAAAAAGACAAACTTATACCGCATCCTTTCTCTTACAATAATTTGGAAAAAAGAGCGTTAAACAAAACGGCCCTGCAGGAAAAATTCAATCTTAAAGTTGACCCGAGAAAATTTGTAATCGGAATCGTCTCACGGATGGACGAACAAAAAGGATTTGAACTGATAATGCAAATATGCAATCCCCTTTTCGAAAATGTTGATTTTCAAATGGTAGTCGTCGGCGGAGGCGACAATAAATACCGCCTTTTTTTCCAAGAAATGGAAAAAAAATATCCGGGGCGATTTGGCGGCCACTATTTCTACGATGAAATTCTGCCGCGCCTGGTTTTTGCCGGAGCTGACGCGATACTTGTGCCCTCGCGCTTTGAGCCGTCAGGATTAGTGCAAATGGAGGCGATGCGTTACGGCGCCATACCGATTGTCCGTCACGTAGGTGGCCTTGCCGACTCCGTGCGCGATTTTGATGGCGAACAAGGAGATGGATTCGTTTTTAACAATTACGACCCATACGCGCTTCTTGTGGCAATAGTCAGAGCAAAAGAAACATTCAGCAACAAAAAAACTTGGACAACAATAGTAAGTCACTCCATGCAAAACGATTTCTCGTGGAAAAAATCCGCGCAGGACTACGATAAACTATTTAACATACTACTTGATAAAAAATAAATATGTACTGGGCCAATTTTTTGCATATCTATCAGCCTATTGAGCAACAACCGGATATTTTAGAAGCCGTTGTCACGCAAAGCTACCGTCCGATTATAAACGGCTTAAAAAAGAACAAACGCGTTCGTCTTACCCTCAACATAAACGGAGCGCTTTTGGAACTTTTCGACAAATACGGTTTCAGGGATTTAATAACAGACCTTCGCGATTTAGGCCGTGATGGCCGGATTGAATTTACCGGGTCTGCCAAATATCACGCCCTCCTGCCGTTTCTTGAGGAAAAAGAAATGGTCCGGCAAATTGAAAACAATAACGAAACCGGAAAATTTTTTCTCGGCGAGGGATGGAAACCCACGGGTTTTTTCCCTCCGGAAATGGCTTATTCAAAAAAAATACTTCCCGTCGTTGAACATTTTGGATTTAAATGGATTATTCTTGACGAAATCGCTTTCAATGGCAGAACGGAACAGGTTGATTATAAAAAAATTTATAAAATAGAAGGTTCCGGTCTTTATGCCATTTTCCGGGAGAGACGACTTTCAAATCTCATAATGAGCGCTATGGTCAGGTCCGAAAAAAGCCTGCTTGAAACAATGAAAAGGGATTTGAATGGCGGCGGATATTTCGTTACGGGAATGGACGGCGAAACGTTCGGACATCACCGTCCGGGATTGGAAAATATGCTGTTTGAAATTTTTTCCTCAAAACATTTTAAATTGATAAAACTTTCCGAAATTTTTGACTTTTTCAAAGAAACGGAGCAAGTCGTTCCGGTTAAATCAACATGGGCTTCAAGCGAAGAAGATATGGAGCGAGGAATTCAATTTCTTTCATGGTCTGATCCTGATAATATTATCCACAAATGGCAATGGGAACTGACCAATTTGACGCTGAAAGAACTCTACGCAATGCGTAAAAACGATCCGTCTTTCGCGGAAATAAGAAA
The DNA here is from genome assembly GCA_001793855.1 of Candidatus Wolfebacteria bacterium RIFCSPLOWO2_01_FULL_45_19. Lineage (GTDB taxonomy): Bacteria > Patescibacteriota > Minisyncoccia > UBA6257 > GWB1-45-9 > GWB1-45-9. Next base: position 200,897 of record MGIR01000001.1, read on the forward strand.
CAAAATGGATTCGGCGCTCGCCTCCGACCACTTTTGGTGGGCGTCAGCAAAACCATGGTGGAGCTTGGAAATGATTGAGGCGGGCGCCTATCGCCTGTTGAACGTTATACGCGGTATTCCGGGCGTTTCCGAAAGCAATCTTGAACGAGCCGGCAAACTTTATGAGGAAATTGTCTCCACGGCTTTTGAATGGAAACGCAGCGGAAAAATATATGAAATGATGATGGGAGAAAAACAACGGGTGAAAATTCCTTTTAAGGAACGGGCTTTGGAAAAAGGCGGCGGTGAAGCAGGGGTCTATCACGCGTTTTTAGATATGATGGAAAAACTTGAAAAAGAAGCTACGAAAATCGGCGAATACGAAAAGGCAATACTTTGGCGAGACGCGATACATAAAATAAAAAACAAGCAGGATATCTACGATGCCGTTCACGCGATTGACCTTTTGCGCCTGGAAATTCCTCATGAAGAAGTTGAAAAAATGCTGGATAAATACACCGAACGATACAAAAAAATTCGAGGCGGACAACCGGAACAGCGAGGATGAGCATATTGAAGAATTTTAAAACCCTAACTAATCCGAAGGGGGTGGAAAAAATATTAAACGAGAACCGAAAATTTATCTGGGGCGAAAAAGAGCGCGCCCACGCCATGCGCGTTTCCATCACACAGTCGTATCGCGACACGCGCAGTTATAATCTTGCCGCCCGTTACGATTTTCGCTTAAAACCGTCGGCGGGCGCCAAAAAGAGGCATTCTATTTTCGCGCTCTCCCACTCAGACGGACGGAAAAAATATGCTCACGCTATGAACGACATAATTTTCCGGCATTTTCTAGGCGCGCAAAAACAAATAACCGTGCCGCGTCCATATAAATATGTGGAACGGTATCGTTTGTTTCTTCTCGAATATATTAAAGGAAGTACGCTCGCGAGCATTCTGGTCAAAGAAAAAAGTCCGCGAACAAACCATCTTATTTCTTTAATGGACTGGTTGGCGCATCTTCATGGCGCGAAAGTTCATCCAAAAATTAAGCGACGTATTAATTTTTACCATCTGGAACATAATATAAAAGTTCTGAAAGAAAGAGGTCATAAAGACGCTCTCGCTTTTGAAAAAAAATTCAAGCGTATTAAAAAACAAATGAAACTATGGAGAAAATCGCATGGAACGACCGTCGTTCATGGGGATTTCAATCCTTCAAATGTTATTATAAAAGGAAACAGCATCGCGGTGGTGGATTTTGAAAACGTATATGTTGGCGATTATTTAATTGATGCCGCGAATATGCTTTCATACATAATAATGATATTGCGAGATACCGGAGCAAAAAAACAGTTTATGCGCCTCTATCAAGAAAACAGAGGCAAGCTCACCCCGTCGGAAAAAAGACGGTTTTCGTTATACGTTGATTATTTTTCTTTATTATTTAAAACACATCCTTTAGTATGGGGAAAATAAAGATTTTTATCGCCGCGGCGGAGGCGTCTCCGCTCGCCAAAGTCGGCGGGTTGGCCGACGTTATCGGCTCATTGCCAAAAACATTATCAAAGCTTGGAGTTCAAATTACGATTCTCCTGCCAAAATACAAAACTATTGACGAAAAAAAATTTAAACTGATTAAAACCAAAGAAACCGTTAAAGTCGCATTCGGCGGAAACACTGAGACGTTGCCGTTGTGGCGGACAACTTTGCCGGACAGCAAAGTTCCGATAATTCTTTTTGAACATAAATCATGGATTAGTCGCGGTGGCATATATGCGACGCCAAGCGCGGAACCGAGCGGACACGAATCCGAACTGCAACGTTTTGGAGTTTTTTCATCAGCGATAGCGGAATATGCGTCAAAAAACGGGGACTCTTCAACAATACTTCATTGCAACGATTGGCATGTCGCGCTTGCGATTCCGATTATGCGCGGTCTGCTCAGAAATAAAAAGGTTCACGCCCTTATTACAATCCACAATCTCGCTTACCAAGGAATATATTCAGAAAAAATCGCGCTAAAAATACTCGGAAAGGATATTTTTTCAATTATTCCAAAACAAGCGAAAAACAAAGGCAATATAAATCTCTTTGCTTCCGGCATACTAGCTTCTAATTGGACGTCAACGGTCAGCCCGACATACCGCGAAGAAATCTTAAAACCCGAAAATGGGGCGGGGCTTGATTGGGCGCTTCGCGCCAAAAAAAATAAATTCGTCGGTATTCTTAACGGTATTGATTACAAATCGTGGCCGCCGCAAAAACGCTTCAAAACTGAGAAAGCTTTCTTGTGCGGAATGGTTTCCAGAATCGCGGAACAAAAGGGGTTTGATATTCTTCTACCGGCAATGCTTGATGTTTTAAACAAAGACAAACGCATTAAATTCACGATTCTTGGAGTAGGAGAACCGCTTTACGTGGCCAAACTAAAAAAATATACTAAACAATTTGCTGGACGAGTAACATTTATAAATCGTTTTGACGAAGCCGCCGCTCAAAAAATTTACGCGAATTCCGACGCATTTCTAATACCGTCTCGATTTGAACCCTCCGGCCTCGGACAAATGATTTCAATGCGGTACGGAACTTTGCCCATCGCGCGAGCTACCGGAGGATTAAAAGATACCATCAACAACTTGGAAGACGGATTTTTATTCGGTCCGTATAGCAGGCAAGCGCTTGCGGATTGCATATTGCGCGCGGCAAAATTGTTTTTTAATAATCCGAAAAAATGGAACGCTATGCGAAAAAACGCGGCAAGAAAAGATTTTTCATGGAAAAAATCCGCTCTGGAATACAAAAAGCTATTCAGCGAAATTCTCCAACACAAGAATTAAAAACACCTACTTGCGAATTATAAACGCGTATTTGTTCGCGCAAGTTTTCCAGAATTAAGTTATATTGCGACACAAGCTCGTTATATTCATTAACATTCCGGCTATCTCCGCGCCGCTTATTTAATTCGTTTTCAAGCATCTTAAGTTCAATTTCCAGATTTTCAATTGTCTGACGCAATACCGCGTCTGGCTGGGAACATACGGCTGCCGAAACGCCAAAAATCTGAACTGCGAGCCATGTCTGCCTGCCTTCAAACATTCCCCTGCCCACGGCGGCGCCTATTCCCAAATATTTTGGGTGCAAAATGTTGGCGCGATGTCCCGGACTATCCATCCAAACCTGAACCAACGCCGCGTCATTCTCAAAATTTCCCAGGGCCAAATTTTCTCCTATAATCAAAAATTCAAATCCTGCTTCAGACGCGAATTTTGCCGCATCAGTTCCGTCCGCCGCTACATGCGCGAAATACTGTCCAAAGAACATATCTTGCAGCTTTGCCGCGGCCGCCGAGTTAAGCAGAGCATTTTCTGACAAAGGCAACAAGCCATTTTCAGCTCTTTGCGAATTTGTTTGAAAAATTACGCCAAAACGCGTAAGGGTTGACGCGGGCGACGGCGATGATATTTCCCTTCTTAGCGGCGGCGGCGAAATTACGTTACGCGGCATTTCTTCCGAAATTATCTCCGATATCGGCGGAACATCGTTTGCCGGAAATTCCGGCGACTGCGCGCCAAAATAAAAAACCACCGCAGTCGCGACAATAAATAAGGCGAATAAAAATTTCAACAAAAAAACCATTTTACTTCGGATTTACATAAGACATCGCGGTCTTGATGTCCATATTCGTTTTTTTACCCGGATTGAAAATGTTTAGCGGATCAAAAATTTTTTTAGTTTCAACAAAAAGCTTTACGACTTCCTTTCCGAACATTTTTTCCAGATATGGTGTCCGTATAAGCCCATCGTTATGCTCGGCGGTAATGGAACCATTGTATCGCAAAACCAAATCATAGACCTCTTCCGACAATCGCGGAATGACGGCGCGAACTTGTTCGTCTTTTAAATTCATAAGCGGGATAATATGAAAATTGCCGTCACCTGGATGGCCGGCGATCGTATAAATCAATTTATCTTTATATTTATCCAGAATTTCATTCAGTTTAGGCAAAAACTCGGGCAAATATTTCGGCTGAACAATGAAATCGTCTATAAACGGCGCGGTTGATTTGCCACCTGCATGCTCTCGCAGAAGTCTGAAACTTTGTCTGCGTATAGTGAAATATTTTTCCGCCTCTACCTCGTTTCTTGTTATTTTTATCGGAAATTTAAATTTCAAAACCGCTTTCTTAAACCGCGTCAAACGTTCTTCCAGTTCAACCTTATCGTCCGAAGTAAAAGAAATCATCAGCACAAGCTTGGGTACGCCGCCACGCAAAAGCATCAATACATCCGGCAAAAACTGAAAAGCGAGTTTAAGAACATTGCCCCCCATTATTTTAAAAATTTCGGGAAAATAACGAAGAGCAACACGAAATGTTTTGTCGTCATACGACTCCAAACTCTCCGGCTTGAATTTCAAAATCTCAACCACAATATCCGCCAGCGGACGCAAATCGCTTAAAAAAACTACCGCGAGGCGCGAATATTTTTTTACAGGCACAAGCCGCAATTTAGCTTCGGTAATCAAGCCAAGCGTTCCCTGAGAACCGATTAAGAGCTTCGTAAGGTCGAAATAACCAATAAAGGGCTTCGTAAGGTCTAAATTTGAAGGCGACCATATATTCCACAAAGCATATCCGGCGGAATTTTTGGATACATTCGGGCGCGCTTTCTGAATCAATGCCTTATTTTTATCTATCAATCTCCAAAGCTCGCGATACAAATCGCTCTCAAATCCCTTTTCTTCCATTTTTTTGAAAAACTCGGACTTGGAAAGTGGTTTTATAATATGCTCTTTTCCGTCGCTAAGTACAACTTTGAGTTCTTGAACGTAGTCCTCAGTTTTTCCGTAAGCAAGCGTTTTTTCTCCCCCGGAATTATTGGCAAGCATTCCGCCGACGGCGCAAATGTTTTTTGAAGCCGGATAAGGCGGAAACATTAATCCCTTCTTTCCCAATTCTTTTTCAAAATCACGATAATACACGCCGGACTGGACAACGACGTTACCTCCGTCGGACGAAACAACTATTTTTTTGATTTGATTAAAATAACGGGTAAATTCAACAACAACGGAATCGCCCAAAGGACCGCCGGTCATATCCGTTCCTCCGGAGCGCGCCGTTAAGTTAATGCGCCGCCCTTTTTTGTTTTGAGCATCCGCGAATTTAACCAAATTCCCCACATCTTCTGCGTCTTTGGGAAAAACGACCACTTTCGGTTTTATTTTGAAAAGGGAATAATCCTTGCTGTATTTTTCAAGCGTTTCCGAGTCATCAGCAACATCTCCTTTTAAAAAAGATTTGATTTCTTCTTTAAGCAAAGCCATTGAAAAAATTATAGCATTAAAAAGAGACCCGGTTAAGGTCTCAATTGTGCTTGCGCGTTTGTTTTATCCTTGCCAATTCATGATTTGAATAAGCCGGTTCGTCTGTAATTTCACGCTTAATGCAAAAATATGGCGGCAATTTGACTTGTTTGTTTATGTGCCGAAGCTCAATCTCAAGTATGTAAAGATTCGGCGGATTGTGAAATGCGTCAAGTTCAAAATATTGATTTTTATACAAAAAACAATATCTGGTCTTAACGATTGTTTTTGTATCTCGCTCTTTGAACGTGGATAAACGAAGGTATTCTTCTTTGCTTATGCGCTTTTCGATTTCGCACTTCCTGCCATGCCCAAGTTTGTATTTTTTGGTCTTGTAATAAACGTGGAATTCTCCGACTGAGCATTTTCTTATTCTGCATTTATCGTCTCTTTTTTTCGAGGCTCGTATATAAATCTGTTCTATGTAGATTTTAATCGCGTAACGCAACGCGCCTTTGGCAAAATCCGGAGGTTTGCTAAGCAAAAACCTTCGTTCAATCTCTTCGTGCTTCTCTTCCGGACATCCAAACACATCCGCGGCTAAACGCCGTATTTTAAACCCCATCCTAGCCAAAACTACCGGCAAAAATTTAACGGTTTCAGAATGCATTGCGCTAGAATCGCCGAAAGTAATCGTTTCTGTCTTGGTCGCGTCAGCCATTCTAATTGTCTTTTTCAATGTCCAGTAACTATTGTAGCGAAAGTTGAAATTTAAACAAGGCAGTGATATGCTCACGGCAGCAAGTTTAAAACAAGCTCGGAAAGGAAACGCGATGCTGGAAACCATAATTGAAGATAAAAATCTCCTTCAAAAACTTATCGGCTTTGGAACGTCCGCGGCGTATCTTTCCGACAAAAAAGAGATTGAAAAACTATGGAGAGAAAAAATTGATTCCGCCAACCTCCAATTTCCAAAACGCTTAATCCGCCACATTCCTGCCGCGGCGCTGATTTTTGGATTAAACTTTTTCGCCCGCAAATTTATATCCGGAAACGGACTTAAAAAAACTCTGAAAACAATTGAGCGCTGCCGCAGGAAAGGATTTTCAGTCAATCTTGATATTCTGGGCGAAACGGTTCTTTCTGAAAAAGACGCGGAGCGTTATCGCGACGCTTATGTTTCCTTGATTAAAGACATCGGGCCTCGGCTCCTTCACGGCGAACTTTCGATTTCCTTGAAATGTTCCGCGCTTTATTCGCAGGCAAATCCGTGCGCTCCAGAATTTTCCGCGAAAAAAATCGCGGAACGCGCGGCTCTGATTTTTGAAGCACTCGCTTATTTCGGCGGCCATGCTTATTTGGACGCGGAAGAATATCATTTTAAAGAAATTTACTTTGAAGTTTTCAAACGACTGTATTGCGAATACGGCAGTTCAGTAAGAACAGTGATTCAATCCTATTTGAAAACCGCAGACGACACGCTTTATCGACTAACACGGATTAACAAAACGGCTGATCCTATCTGGATTCGTCTTGTTAGAGGAGCTTATTGGGATTTTGAATGTTTTCTTGCGGAAAAACACGGCTGGTCTGAGCCGCCGGTGTTTAAAGAAAAAGCCGACACGGACTATAACTACAGATATCTCTTCCGGAAAGGATTGGAGCTGGGGTTTGTTATGGTAGCCGCGACTCACAACGCAGAAAGTCTGGAGAGTTTTGCCGGGCTTTCGAGAGAAACGCAAATGCTTTACGGTCTTGGCGAAAAACTCGGCGCCACTATTATCCGCAGAAAAATTCCGGTTAGAATCTATATGCCGATTCTGTACCCAGCAGGAAACTTGACCGATGGCATTGCTTATCTTTTGAGACGAGTCAGCGAAACCCAGTCGTCGTTTATCTTGAAAACTCTGAAGGAGGCGTAAAATGGACTCTCGCGGATTCAAAAATGAACCCCAAATTGATTGGACCATTGAAACAAATCGCGTCACGATGCTGGAAGCTCTTGGCACAGTGGCAAATAATTGCGGGGAATATCCATTTTTAATTGGCGGCAAAGCTTTTCGCGGAGAACAAAAAATCGAGTCATTTGACCCCGCCGATAACCGGCGCTGTGTCGGAATAGTCAACGTGCCTGGCGAAGAACAAATTGAGCTTGCAGGAAAAATCGCATTGCAAGCCGTTGTTCCGAATGCGGAAAAAAGAATTGAAATTCTGAAAATAGCCGCTTCAAAACTTCGCGATAAAAAGTTCGAGCTTGCCGCGTGGATTGTCTATGAAGTGAGTAAGCCGTGGAACGAAGCGCTTGCTGAAATCAACGAAGCAATTGATTTTTGCGAACTTTATGCCATTGCCGCAGCGGCGTACATGGAAAAGAAAAAATACCAGGGATGGATTTGCGCCGAAGAAAATTTCATTTTTTGGAGAAGCCGCGGGCCGACTGCCGCGATTTCAACCTGGAACTTTCCTGTTTCGCTTTCTGTTGAAAAAATAGCGGCTTCTTTCGCGGCCGGCTGTCCGATTTTGTACAAACCCGCGGAACAATCCCCCGTCACCGGATGGAAGGTTGTTGAATGCTTTCTTGAATCAGGCGTTCCGGAAAATATGCTCGCCTATCTTCCTGGCAGAAAAGAAGTTGGCGCGGCTCTTGTAAAATCTCCGTATATCTCGCAGATTACTTTTACGGGCTCGCGCGAAGTCGGAGAAAAAATCAAAAGAGAGGCCTCGCGCTATCCCGGTAAATTCGGAATAAAAGAAGTTGACGCGGAAATGGGCGGGAACAATCCGATTATTGTTTCAACTTCCGCGATTCTTGACCTTGCGATCAAAGGAATTGTTGAGTCCAAATTCGGTTTTAACGGTCAGAAATGTTCCGCGCTTCAACGCTTGATTGTAATAGGAGATCGACCGGAGCTTAAACAAAAACTTGTTGAAGCGGCGGCCTCGCTTGAATTCGGACATCCAGAAAATCCGCGATACAGGCACACGGCGCTCATAGACAAAGAGGCATTTAGCCGGTACAACACGGGAATCACCGATTTGGAAAGATTCCGGCAACCGGTTTTCAAACGCTATTCTCTGACGCAAGATAACGGTTGGTTCGTTTGTCCTGTGATTTTTGACGGAGTGCCGAACCACCGTATACAAAGAGAAATCTTCGGGCCCGCGCTTTTCATTCTGCGAACGGAAAATTTTCAGGAAGCGGTCTGTATCGCGAACGATACCGATTATGCCCTGACTGCCGGCGTGTATACCGAATACTACAGCGAAATCCACTACGCGCTTGAACACCTGAAAGCCGGAAATCTGTATATCAATCGTAAAATTACCGGCGCTGTCGTCGGCCGCCAGCCGTTCGGAGGATTCAAATATTCAGGAACCGGCGGAAAAAAAGTCGGACTTGTCGAACGTCTGGAATTTTTTATGGTTCCTGTAAGCACATCAATAAACAAAGAACGCCACGGCGTATTGGTTTAAAAACAAAAGCAGCTCTTGAAGGCTGCTTTTTTGCGCCAAAAGTTAACTATCGCGAATCCGGAACCGGCTCTGTCGGGCCGATAACCGAAGGAGGGCCGGTTGGGCCGATAAAATCAGATTGTGGAGGCGCTTCAACGGTCTGAGACCTCATAAGCGCGAAAACCAAATAAATCAAAACAACCAAACCGACCACGACAGCAGGCCAGGAAAATTTATTCATTTTTTATTTTGTTTCAAAACCGCGTTGTACGCGTCAAGATTTTCCTTAATATAACGAGGTCTTAAAAATTTTTTCACGACCTTTTTTTGGGCCGCTTTACCTATTTTGGCCGCCAACCCTGGGTTTTTTATAAGTTTAATTATCAAACGCGATGCTTTTTTGGCATCGGAAACGATAAAGCCGTCTTTCCCGTTTTTAATCTGAAATCGTATTCCGCTCGCGTCTCCGCCAATAACCGCCTTACCCTTCCACATCGCCTCTGTCACGGTCAATCCGAAACCCTCTCTTGTTGATTTTTGCAAAATAACGTCGCTTGCCGTCTGAACCGCGTTAACAAACATATCATTGCCGATTTCAACAAACCGGCGCGGGTCGCTAAAAAGATGGATGTCAGGATCGCCTTTGGCGTGTCTTTTAACCGTCTCAAAGTATTGAAGCGCTTCCGGGTCGTCGTATGCCTGAAAAATACCGACCAGCAGAAGCTGTAAATCCGGAATTTTGTTCTTGGTGCGATAGTATGCGTCTATAACCCCCATTGGGTCTTTCCAGGGGTCAAAACGCGAAACTTGCGCGATAATAGGGCGGTCGGGATGAATATTGAACTGCATCAATATCTCGCGAGCTTCTTCAACCGAAATACGACGGTTCTTTTCAGAAAAAGGGTCTATGGACGGCATAATTACGTGAATCTTCTTTTTTGAAAACCAAGACGGACTATATTCATCTCCGCTTACTATTAACGCATTATATCGCTCCAAAAACGGCCGCAAAAACTCAATAGTGTTCGCGCTGGGCGTGGAAGTATCTATGTGCAATCGGAAAATTCTCGGTACTTCACTTGGAATTTCACATCCGACGACAAGCGGTTGAGGGTCATGAATCACAATTAAATCAGGGCTGTTTTTTTTCAAAAACGGTACAATGCTTTTCGCGATACGATAGCTTTCGACAAGGTACGCGCGCTGTTCTTTGCCGCTTAAAAAACCGGCCTTGCCCTGAAGAAGATTGTGTATTTTTTTCGTTATCTGAAAAAATTCTTCTTTCGGCCTGATAACCAGCCATCGTGAATCGATTTTTAAACTCCTTTCCAAAGCCACTTGCCCTTTTAGCATTTCTGCGACTCCGCCTCCTTTCTCCGTGGAGTTTATGTGAAAAACCCGCTTACCCTTAAGATGCGTGGCCGCCAAAATAGCGCGCTTAACTCCGGCTTTATCAAGATGTCGGTAAGCGCCGATAGATTGCGGCAATATTTTTATTTCTTCAAATACCATTGATTGTTGCATATCTCCAACTACCGAACTGGTCGCGGTAAAAATCATATTTGCCGTAATTATATTTCTTCAGTATCCGTTCAACGTCGGGTTTTTGCTCCGAACCAAATTCCATATATAATTTTCCATTGGAATTTAAATGAGCTAGTGCGTCTTTTAAAAATTTATCAATAAAAATTAAGCCGTCTTTACCGCCGAAAACCGTACCGGCCGGCTCCCAGTCCAAAACCGATTGCTGAACTTCTTTTTTTCGCGCTTCCGCTATATAGGGCGGATTCGCGAAAATATAATCGTAAGAGCCGAAAATATTTGAAAAAACATCGGACTGAATAACGCGGTTCTTTTGTTCTTCGATTCTTAAGTTATTTAGTTTGAGATTTATTTTTATTTGTTCAAGAAACGCGCTTTCTTTTTCCGCGAAATCCATGGTTATGTATGGCACATGTTTTAAAACCGCTATACCAACGCATCCGGAACCGGCAAACACATCCAGACAGCTTAAGTTCTTCCGTCCTTTGGTTCTTGAGTCGTCTAACGTGTCATCTATCGCCTTTTCGGTCCAATATTCCGTTTCAACGCGGGGAATAAGAGGACGCAAAGAAAGGTCTATTTTGCATCCGGCGAATTCAACAAATCCTATCACGTAATCAACCGGCTCGCCGATATTCAGCCGCTCAACGTCTTTTTTAACCGCGCCGCGGTTTCTGGCGGTTACGCGTCCGCCGTATTTCTCGCCGACAAGCCATTTTGTTTCCTGCTCCATTTCTATATAATAACAAAAACATGGTAAAAAATGCTATCGTGGTTTTGCTTACCGTAATTGCCGCGGTCTCAATCGGCCTTATTTTTATTTTTTATTCGTTCTTTAGCGCGCCGCAAATAAGAGCCGAGGCAGAATGGTTTGTGGTGCCTCAAAAAACCGAACGAGATGAAACCATAGCCAAATTATACGGCGAAGGATTTATAAAAAGCCGGACCGCTATGAACGCGGTGCTTTACTTAAACGGCGTAGGCGACGAAGTCCGGCCCGGCGGATATTCCGTTTCAAAAAGCATGAACGTTTTTAAAATCGCCGCCGCTCTCAACCAAGCGCCGGACCAGAAATGGGTAGTTTTGTGGGAGGGTATGCGAAAAGAAGAAATGGCCGAACTGCTTGCCAAGTCATTTAAGTGGGACGAAAAAAACTTAAACGATTTTATTAATGCCTATGATGAAGGCGTTTATTTTCCTGACACGTATCTTGTCCCGAAAAACGAAAGCGGCAAAGAAATGGCGCGAAGAATGTTCAACAGATTCAACGAAAAAATAACTTCGTATACTGCGGAATTAACTGAACAAAACATAAGATTAGACACGACAATTAAAATAGCGTCGCTTATACAACGCGAGGCATCTGGCAAAGAAGACGCGCGCTTGATATCGGGCATAATATGGAATCGTCTTCTTGTGGGAATGAAACTTGATATTGACGCGACAATCCAATACGCGCTCGGAAACGCCGAGAACGGATGGTGGCCGACGGTACGCTCGGAAGACAGACGCGCTGAATCACCATACAACACTTATCTTAATGCAGGCCTGCCGCCCGCTCCGATTGCGAATCCCGGCATTAACTCAATAGAGGCGGTACTATTTCCGGAAAAAACCGACTGCTTATTTTATATTCACGCAAACCGACAAACATATTGCTCCGCGACTTATGACGGACATCTGGACAACATAAAACGGTATCTTAGATGAAATCTCTTAACATTGTTTATGAAGACGATGACTTTGTGGCGGTAAATAAGCCAGCGGGAATGTTAACGCATCCCACTTCTTCGGAACGCAAAAACACGCTTGTAAACTTTCTGGTTGAGCGCTGTCCCGAAATGAAAAACGTGGGCGACGAACCGGACGTACGACCTGGAATACTCCACCGCCTTGACCGCGACACGTCAGGTTTAATACTCGCAGCCAAAAACCAAAAGGCTTTTTTATTTCTGAAAGAGCAATTTCTTAATAAATCCATTCTCAAAAAATATCTGGTTCTGGTGGAGGGAGCCCCAAAACAAAAAACAGGCATAATTGAATACGCAATACGCCCGTCAAGGAAAAATTGGTTGAAAAAAGTTGCGGTCAAAACGCAAGTTGACGAAAATAAAAAATCGGTGCGAACGGCAAAAACGGAATACAAAATACTTAAGAGCTTCGGGGAAAAATACGCCTTCCTTGAAGTAAGACCGTTTACGGGACGCACGCACCAAATCCGCGTGCATCTATCCGCTATAGGACATCCGATTGTCGGAGACGCTTTATATGGCGCGAAAGAAAAAACGCTGAAACGCCCGTTTTTGCACGCTTATTATCTACAATTCATCCGCCCGAACGGAATGCCTATGGCTTTGGAAGCGGATTTGCCAAAAGACCTTCAAAATTTTTTAGACATTATTGACAAATAGCTGCCAATCGTGATATATTCCAAAAAGCATTTTAACTTGAGGTGCGCTCATGTTCGTCAGATCGCTTGTCGCTTTCTTCGCTGTTTTTTTTCTGTTTGCGATTGGGCAAAGCAATGTCTACGCGAAAAATCCAAACCAAGTGCCGCAATATAAAAGCTGGCAAAGCGAACTAGAATTGACTAATACAGTTCCTAACCGCGTAATCGTCATACGCCGGTATGTTGGACCGCCGCCAGACCCATCGGTTATCCATGACATGAATGATTTAATCGCAACATACGCGCTCGGTTCATCCATGCCGTCACTGCTTGTATGGTTTAGGACGGCCATTAACGGCCAAGATGCCTATGTGCGGCTTTACCGCATAGAGAACGATTCCTGGGTGTTCGTGGATGCCGCATATTACAACAAAAACGCAGTATGGACTGGAGTTCCTATCATGGTTTTTTCGCCGAATTCCGAGTTCGGAAAACTTTTCAGTGAACTTTTCTGCGGAGATGCGGAAAACTGTGTTTTGAAAGTTCCGACAATAACCTTTGTATCGGTTCCGAAATAAACGGAGCCGTTTTTGTTTAAAGAAAAACAGGGTTTCGCCGTCAAGAAATTCTTGCACCCCGCCGAGCTTATATAAATAAAAGCTGATGGCTGTATTGGTGGGTTGAAATCTTAACGACTTGCCCTGCTTTCTTAAAACACTAGTGCTGCTAATATAAAAACACTTAATTTACACATACCCGTCTGCAGACAGGCGCTTATAAACCAGCAATTTTTATATACGCAGTTTTCAGGATACAAAATCTTGGCATATCAAGTCAATAGGCCAGCTGTGGACAACTCACTGAATATTCTAAAAGATAAAGACCTTGGCGCGCTTAATGCCGCGCTTAGCGGCATATTTTATTTCCGGTTTGAATATTATTTTTTTTAACCCAGCCGGCATTCACTTCCAGCGCATAACGGACTGGTTGGGGCGGATAAAACGCTTCGGGATAACTTTCCGGCAGAACATTCTCCATTGCTCCGATAATTTTCATATCTTCTCCGAGCCAAACAATATCTAACGGAAAATTCATATCTTTCATCCAGTAACCGTATGAGCCGGGCGTTTCGTGAATAAACAGCATGCCTTCGTTTTCATCCAAAACTTCCCTGCCCGAAAGCCCCAGTTGGCGCGCTTCCGGAGTATCGGCGATTTCAACTTTAACTTCAACGCACTCCCCTCTTTTCTCCAAAAACAAAGAAGCCGACAAGCCCGCCGCTACAACTCCCGCCAAAATTATAACGGGTATTTTCATCCCGTGATTTTAACATTTTCCAAAGCCAATGCGCCAACCGGCACTTGATTCCGACGCCGTAAAAAAGTAAAATAAAACGAGTAAATCATTCCCCGGTAGCTCAGCGGTAGAGCGGCGCCCTGTTAAGGCGACGGTCGTAGGTTCGATCCCTACCCGGGGAGCTCACAACAAAAAATACCTCGTACGAGGTATTTTTTGTTGTGAGCTCCACACCCTGAACGAAATCCGAACGCATTTTCGGGAAACCCCCGACGAATGAAGCCGCCCCGCCGCCGCTCGCTGACACTCGCTGCACCACAGAAAAATACTCTTTGCTCTTTTCATTTTGCGCGTGCCGGATTTCTTTTTCTCCTAATGAAAAGAGTATTTTTCTGTGGTGCTTTGCTTTGACAAGCAAGCGGCGGGGCTGGCCTCTATTTTTTGCAAGAACACGGCGGAATTCCCCCCACACCCCCCTTCCGCCGTGTTCTTGCGGGGACGGACGGAATTTTTGGCGGAGGTTAAAACAATGATCTGCGATCCTCTCCCAATCTTTGCAAATACTCGTTCACATAAAAATAATCTGGTTCGCTTTTGACTGCCCGTGTACGAATTTCCCACTTCGGATCCTGAGAGTCGTTTTTGTTAAAAAGAATAAGACCAATTCCAAAGCGAGCGCACAATGATTCAATTCTGCCAGTATCGGCTTCTTTTGGAACGGCTAAATAAACTTTGTGGCTAAAAATTTTATAGGCACACGCTTGGCCAAAAGCGGTGATAAGCTGATTTGCATCGGTTTTAATTTCTGCACTGATAATTTCAACAGGTGGACGAACAGCATCAGCCTCAGAAAATTTGTATACTCCGAACACATCAGGTGTTCCCCATCTATCACCAAATTTGTTTCCGCCTAAAGATATGGCCTTGGTGCATTCCTCTAAATCCTGCACTAGATAATCAGCAAATGATTGATAAAATGATGTTTCTTTCGGCAAATGGAGGTTATTGCTAACATCTGGTTTCCTTTCTGTTACCCCCTCCGCATATTTCTTCAGTACAAATAATCCTCTCTCTGGTTTTATTATCTGCTCATTTTTCTTATCCAAATCCCAAATTGTACCGTGTATGGTATTTGGAGGAACATCAGGAAGAAATTCGGCAAGTTTTCGGAAAAGATCAGAGTATCTAACGCCACCTGGATTACTTTCCAGCACCTCCAATGCTTTTTTTGTAATTTTTTCTCGTTGAGTCTCTGCCATAATTAAGTTGTTATTTTCCTTTCACGGCATCCAAAATAATTTTGGAAACCTGCTTTTCTCCTTTCGGTGCTAAAACTATCTCATTTTGGGCGTTATACCTATTCTTATCAATATGTCCATCGCGAATTTTGTTGGATAATATCGCAATAAAAGGAGATTTGGCCTTGATATGACTTGCTTGAAATGCCTCTTTCAATTTTTCAAAGGGTGTCGCCGGATTACCAAGTCCAACCTCAAATAAAAAAGCAAGAACGAGTAAGGCATCACCAGAGGAAAAACGTCCAGCTTTAAATATTTGAGGGGAATCTCCTTTTATGCCAAACAGGTCAGAATTTCTAAGCTGACTTTCGTCAATCTCAAGCCGCCGGGCTACACGACTAATCGGATCATCGGAGGAGGTGGTGATAGATGACGCCGGGGTTGTTGATAAAGTAGTTTCAGCGGCTTTAATGCTTGCGCCGCCAAGCTTTTTGATCCTTTTATCAACTTTCTCGACTTGCTCTAGCATACTTTCAATTGCCTCGCCCAAACTTGAAGCTTCGGCCTCTGATGTAAGGGTTAGCTTGAATATTGGCAGATCAACTTTTAGTTCTATATTAACCTTCATAGCTATATCATATTAAAAATTAATCATTATTTCAAGTCTCCTATAATCTCATTATAGCGGGCTTGGCCCTCATCAGATAATGTCCATTTTTTGTTTTTTGAATCAAGGTAGAATAGATGTTTATACCAATTTCCCAAATTTTTGTTTATGACCCCAACCGAGGGTATAATTCGCGCTCCTTTCTGCCTTAAAAAATCTTGAACATCCTTGGCGCTTGCTATGCTCCCTTCTCCAACTGCTACGACAATTAAATTGATTTGCTCTTTGACTTTATTGATTGAGAAACTTCGCTTATTGTTGATGGGCTGTTCGACATCAAAAAGCATTTCCCCGCTTCTTAAAAGATTCCGCGATTCAATACTAAAAAGGGTATCCACGATAAATTCAACGACATCATAAAATTCTTTGATTTTTGTATCGGTTATAGTTTTAGATGCTTCTTCGTGATAAAAATCACATCGCAATCCATAAAAAAATTCTACCCTTTCCCAAGTATCTTCATCAAAAATATCCTTAGTTTGTTTTTTTACTACCTTATGAACTTGCTCTCTGTGTTGTAAATCTTCCTTTTTAACTCTTATCTTCTTTACCTTACTTAAATAATCCTTAAATGCGATTTCCAACGCATTGTCTAAAATAATCAACGCGATGCGATTTTTATGTTCAATATTGGTTTCTAAAACTAACTTAACTGTAATTAAGTTATCAATAATTCCTGAAACCCACGGCTTAATAATTGTTTGCATATTTTAACTTGATGTTTCGAAAATCTTTTTTACAAATTTTGTTCGCGCGTAAAACGCACGACTTATTGATCCATGCCCCGCTCCCTTTGTTCTTGCCTGTATCCATTTCCCATCCTTTCCGGTTAAACTCTTAAATCCTTTTGTAATAAGCTTGTGCCGTATGAAATCATAATCCGTTTTTATCTCTTGGATAAGCTCGTCTGTTTCGGAAAAGTCCAAGCTCGTAACTTTCAGTAATTCTGCTTTTCCCGAATTTGTACCGTGCCACATCACAGCACAAAAAACGATGGTTTTGAGCTTTGCCCAGACATGACTTTCAAAAAACGAGTGGGCTTTCAATTCTGCAGGATTGATCATTGTTATTGCCATTGTTTCTTTTGGCACGAGTTCGTTTTTTACATAATGAAAAGCAACTGACTTGAGTTCGTAGGTA
>MGIR01000002.1:0-49333 GCA_001793855.1 Candidatus Wolfebacteria bacterium RIFCSPLOWO2_01_FULL_45_19
AAAGAGGAACGCGCGGAACCGAGATGGTGGCTGATGAAACTTCGTTGCTTCCAGTGGAAAGACCCGCTTTGTCAAAGACGAAGAGTTTGTAAAAAAAGGTTGTTCCGGAAGAAAGGTTGGCATCGGTGAAAGAAGTTTGGTTTTGATTGGTGATTGTGGCGATTAAAGTGTTGTTCGTGGTTACGTTTGGAGAAGTTGAACGGAGGAGTTTGTATGAGGCGAAATCGGGGTCTGTATTTTGAGACCAAGATAAAGAAACAGTAGAAGTAGAAATATTTGTCAGTAAATTTAAAGTTACTGAGGTAGGAGGTGTTAAATCTAAGGCCTCAAAGCAATCTATTCCCCGACTAAATTGTTGTATTACGAAAACGGCGGAGTTTGTCAGGATTTGTGTATCCCTGCCGAAAATAACATCTGCAATTAAAAGCTCAACTTTCTGTACAAAACTTTCTTCTTGGAGCAAATTAAACCACGCATCGCCACATTTTGTTTGAAAATTATGGACATGGATTAACTCATGCAGCGCAGTAGAGCCGGCAGGAGTTAAAATGCCTCCGGGCTGTATAGGCGGATTTGCAAGCAAATCCTGTACATCTTGTGGCTTCAATACAATGTGAATAGTATTGTCTGGAATTATAACTATAGTGTCGGGAACAAAATTGCCATCAGTATCAAACATTGCAAAGGGCGGAAAAATAGTAATAGCTTGTGTATTAGATGGAATAACTGATTTTTCAGGAATATCCTCATTCCAAACAATAGATGGCAACGCAGCTTCTAAAATAGAAATATTAATGCCCCTAGAATCAAGCGCATCAATCAATTCAATGCCTCGCATTTCCAAATCAAACACAGGAGATAAATTACTTGAGAATATAATTGAACCAATTCTGAATACGACGGGAAGACCCGTTCCCTCCCCCGTCAACTCTACAAGTTCTGGCGGAATTTCTGGAATATACAGAAAACGTTCATCTGGATCCAAATTTGGCAAAACAGTACCAAATTCTTTAACAAGAAAATCGCTAACTTTATTCGTTAAAGTATCGGCGGAAATTATTCTAATTGAAACCGGCAAGGGTTTCGCAACTGTTCTATTGCGCATACGAACATGAATTGAACCTTCAAGCTCACCAATGCTCTGCGTTGCGAGAATTTGTAGCAATAACTTAATTTGGGTGCGCTCTCCGGAATTGATTTGGTTATTTAATGGCGTTAAAACTTTGATAAATTGCCGTATCTCCGGCGCAATAAATAATTCTGCGTTTGTAAGTTGTTGATTGGCTATAAATTCAATATCAATCAAACGCGCACCTCCCTGAAATACAGAGATGTCTATTCGCTCTGGTTGCCATTTAATAATCGGGGATTCCCCTCGTGCAAGAAGTAATACCATAAATAAAACAGGGGCGGAAAATAATACTAAATTTTTTTTATTCATGGAATTTCATTTTATTATAAAAATAAGATAAGGCAGAAACAACAAGAACCGAAAGAACCAAAACCAATACAAGAGATACAAATGTAGTTATTTTACCATGTGATACGCGTATGGAGATTTGATAAGCTCCAAAGATGAACCCTAAAATATTTATAAATAAAGAGGTGAAATTTATAGCTCTATACTGTGATTTTATCGTAAGAAAAATAACTAAAAATACAATGGATATTAGAATCAAATATTTGAAAATTGGCAGCAAATATACGGTTGATGAATAGTGTGTAAACCATAGTGAAGCATATACAATGTTGAGCAAAATACTAAAACCCAAAATATATAACGGGAATTTGTTGCTCATGCTTTAGATTATAACATGGTTAGTTAGTTCTATTTACTACTTTCTAATCAGTATTCTTCAATCCTTATTTCGCTTGACGTTGAGTAGTGGATGTTTGTTGAAGTAGAAAATTGCGCGGTTGTGGTGGAAGTTATTGGGCCCTCCTGCCCGTCGCCGCCGCCTGCCGTATTCCGATAAATTCGCGCTCGCCCCTGGCCCAATGAAGAGATTCAGGATTTACTCTCGGCATTCGCAAACGCGGGTCATCGGGATTTTCTCGCGTATAAATAGTATTGGTCAAACTATTGTTGAGTGAAGCAATGTTTAAGGTTTTATCCGCTAAAAATTCTAATAAACTAAAGATTTGATTTTTTAATACACCATCTGTTGGCTACCGAAGGATATATTTTGCTCAGCTGATGCGTGCTGCAGTTATGCTTGCGCGCCGGGCAGATTTTCCGGCCGTATTCAATCATTCTGTACGTAAAATCAAACCACTCTTTTTTCGGCAATAATTTCATCAAGTCGCGCTCAATTTTAACCGGGTCGTCATAATCGGTTAAATCAAACTTGCGAGACAATCGCCAAACGTGAGTATCAACGGCAATACCCTCAACAACGCCGTAAGCGTTACCCAAAACAACGTTAGCGGTTTTTCTCGCCACGCCGGGAAGCGTCAAAATTTCTTCCATCGTTCTCGGAATTTTGCCGCCAAATTTTTCTTTTATAATCTTTGCCGCGGCTAAAATATTTTTTGCCTTATTGCGATAAAAACCGGTTGACCTGACGTCTTTTTCAAATTCTTTTCTGTCGGCTTTCACGTAGTCGTCCAAGGTTTTATATTTTTTGAAAAGTTTTTCTGTCACTTCGTTCACCTTTTTATCAGTACACTGCGCGGACAAAATAACCGCGACCAAAAGCTCCCAGTTATTTTTGTACTTCAAAGCGATTTTAGCCTTGGGAAAAAGTTTTTTTAACGCGACAACAATTTTTTTCGTCCACTTTTTTCGTTTTTTTAATTTTTGCGAAGTCATTGTGATGCTTGTATAAAGTTTAACTCCGCGATATTTCTACCGCAATCCTTATATGCTATTGATTTCCGAGGCAAACCAAGATACTTTATGAAATAAGATCGTCCTTTAATTTATCGGCTGAGAAAGGAGGTGAAAATGACGGACTTGCTGATACTTCTTATGTCCTGGATAATTTCCAGCATTTCTTATCCGCCTCCGTTAGCGTCAGAACTTCCCGAGGTTCAATTCAAAACGCATGTGGAGTTGAGAATTCTGATTTGCGGAAACGATATTCAATGCGAAAAACGCGATTTTGGCGGGGCGTACGATTACAAAAATAACGTCATTTATTTGCGCGATAACTGGGACATAAAACGGAAAGAGCATCACGGCGTTCTGGTTCACGAGTTGGTTCATTTCCTTCAGTATAAAAACAATAAAAAATTTTCCTGCCGCGCGGAAATGGAACGGGAAGCATACTCACTGGAAGAAATATGGTACGCCAAAAATGGAATCCAGAGCCCCAATGACCCGATGTTTATTCAATTTTTTTTAATGCCGTGGCCGTGCGATATATGGCTATAAGGCCGCTCCCGATGAGAGCGGCCATTTTGATTTATTAAACTTGAAAATCATGTTTACTAAACATATAATAACACCGATGAACCCAAAAGAAATCATAATCAAAGACCAGAAAGAAAATCTGCTTTTTGCCGAGATTAAAAAACGAACGGATGTTGAGGCGGCGCGGCTTAAAAGATATCTTTCAATGCCCGACCTGTCGCGTTCCGAGGGCAGTCCCATAAAAGAAATAGTAAAAAGAATTATCACGCGTCCTCATCCCGATTTCGCCTGTCTTGATATCATCCGCGTTCCAGAAATAGTTCCGGCGCGCGAAAGTTTTGATCTTTTTAATTTTCCGCCGGATCATCCGGCGCGCAGCCACTCCGACACTTATTACGTAAACGACGATTACATTCTTCGTCCGCACACAACCGTAATGTGGTACTACTATTTCGGGCTTCCGGAAATACGCCGTAAAATCGAAAACGGCGAAGCGTTCGGCGCATGGTCTTACGGAAAAGTGTATCGCAAAGACGAGATAGACAGGCACCATATGAATGTATTCCATCAAATAGACGGAGTATATCTTTGCCGCGCGGATGAAAAAAAAATAGGGCAGGAAGAGCTGAAACAAGTGCTTCTCGCCGCGGCGCGCGCTGTTTTCGGAGCAAATTTTGGATGGCGTTTTAATCAAGACAATTTTCCGTACACGCATTCAAGCTTAGAAATGGAAATTAATCTCAGTGACTCTGAAACCGAAGGATGGGTTGAAATACTGGGGAGCGGCGTGGTTGAGCCGAAAGTTCTGGAAAAATTGAACATAGACCCCAAAATCTGGAACGGCTGGGCATTCGGTTCCGGCCTTGAGCGTCTCGCCATTTTGAGCATGGATTTACCGGACATCCGCCTTCTGTGGTCGGAAGATGAACGGGTGAAACGCCAGCTTAAACTCGGTAGTAAATATAAAGATGTTAGCAAATTTCCGCCGGTTATCCGCGATATTTCTTTCATAGTCGACAAGAATTTCGTACCCAATGATTATTTTGACCTTATCCGCGACATCGGTGGAAATCTGGCGGAAGAGGTCTCATTAACGGGCAAATACAACGCTCCGGAAAAATTTGGCGCGAACAAAACAAGCTATACTTACCGCATCGTGTATCAAAGCAATGAACGAACGCTCACAAAAGAAGAAGTGGCTCACTTGCAAGAGAAAATAGAAGCGGAAACAAAAAAACAATTCGACGCGGTAATACGATGAGCGTGCCTCCGGATGGAGTCGAACCATCGTTTGAGCGTTACTTGCCCGCCCACCTTTTTCTCGGTTGTGACGGTGGCAGGGATCGAACCTGCGGCCTAGGGTTTATGAGTCCCTCGCTCTACCACTGAGCTACACCGTCATTCATAAAAGGTAAGCGGGTGAAAGTGCCCTGTTCTAACCGTTGAACTACGGAGGCAGGAGACGCTATCCCAATAATAATTCCTAACGCGATATTGGCAAATTTTATTCAGAACAAGGCGCGACGACGAAGCTGTGCAAGCGCACTGCAAGTGGGATAGGGTCTTGTTGCGGGGACAGGAGTCGAACCTGCTTCGAGAGCTTATGAGGCTCCCCGGGAAACCGTTCCCAGCCCCCCGCGATCAATTTATCGTCTATTCATTCTATGAAATAAGCGCGCAATGTCAAACTTAAAATTTGATTAAAACGTTTTAATCTTGTAATATAGTGGTGCGATAAGCTTATGGATTTCATAATAGGCGCATTGTCTTTTTTTATTTTCACGTCCCTGTATTTCCAGGTTTTTTTGCTCATCACGTATCTTGAGAACAAGAACAGTTTTTTTCGTAAACAATGCCAAAACAAAAAACCCGCTTCTGGTTTCTTGCCGTCGGTGACGATTATTGTGCCCTGCTGGAACGAGGAGAAAACAGTCACAAAAACTCTGCGATCTTTGTCGGCTCTTAATTATCCAAAAGAAAAACTTTTTATTTTTGTGGTTGACGACGGCAGCATAGACGGCACGAAAAACGCCGTAAAACCGTTTGTTGAAAACGGACTGGTTAAATATTTTTATAAAGAAAACGGCGGAAAACATACGGCTTTAAACTTGGGCATCAATAACGCCAAAACCGATCTTGTGGGATGCCTTGACGCTGATTCTTTTGTATCAGAAAACGCTCTGCTTGCCGCAGTAAAAGAATTGGAAAATCCGGAAATTATGACAGTAACTCCGGCCATTAAAGTGCACGATCCAAAAACCGTAATCCAGAGAATTCAAGAAACGGAATACACAATAGGCATAATTTTCAGAAAATTGCTGGCGTCAATAAACGCGCAATATGTCGCTCCGGGACCATTTTCCATTTATCGCCGCTCTGTTTTCAATATCGTCGGAAAATTCAAACACGCGCACAACACCGAAGACATGGAAATGGCAATGAGGATGCAGGGGTTTCGGTTAAAACTAGGCAACGCTTTCAATGCCGAGGTGTATACAAACACGCCAGCGACACTGCGCAAATTAATCCGCCAGCGCCTGCGATGGACTTATGGCTTCATTAAAAATGCCATTGACTATAAATTTCTGCTTTTCAAAAAAGGCTACGGAAACATAGGGTTTTTTAGTTTGCCGGCTGCGCTTATTTCAATAGCGGCGGCGCTTTATTTTGCGTTTTATTTCGCGCGTGGCGTTATTCTTTTTGTTTATGAAAAAATAACGTATCTCTCAACAGTCGGGCTCAATCACGCGCTCAAATTCAAATTCAGCTGGTTTTTTATAAATACAGAGATGATTACTCTGCTTATTTATTTAAGCGCGGCTGTTTTTCTGATACTGCTCACAATAAGCATTTATCATGTCCGTGGCCGTATTTTCTTTAAAAAAAGCGACGTCTACTTCGTTCTTTTGTACGGACTTATAGCTCCTCTGTGGATGATTAGAGCGGTAGCACAGCTTATTTTGCGACAACCCTCAAAATGGAGATAAATTTAAAAAAATATTTGGCGGTTTTTATCATAACCGGCGCAATTTTCGCGACCGCGTTCTACGCAAGCACATTTTTTTATAATCAGCGCATCAAAGAAATAAAAAAGATTGAAAACAAAATAGCTCTTGATTTTCTGGCACTTGAAATAGAGGCGGATTTACTATCGGAAGTTTCATGCGAAGAAGAATATGCGTCCCTGACCACGAACAATCTTAAGGAGCTGGGAGACCGTCTCGTCTACCTCGAAGAACATGGCGGAACGGACAAACAAACAATTCGAGATCTTAAAATACAATATTCTCTGTTTGAGCTGAAGGATTATCTTTTTTTAAAACGGCTGAACTCAAACTGCGAAGAGAAGCTTAATTTTATTTTTTATTTCTATTCAAATACGGGCGATTGCGCAGAATGCGTCCGCCAGGGCTATGTCCTTGGAAAAATACGGGAAGAAAATCCATCCGTTCGCGTGTATTCTTTTGATTATAATATTGATGTTCCTGGAATTAACACCTTGAAACGCTTTTACGGTATAAAAGCGGAGCTTCCGGCGCTTGTCGTTGATAGAAGGGTTATCTACGGATTTCATGACGAAGATGCGTTGTTAAAATTTCTTCTCCCGTGAACAAAAATAAAAAAATCAAAAAAATACTTGGGGTTGCCGAGTCGTTTATCGGCAAGCCGTACAAGTATGGCGCGTATTTGGGTAACCAAAACAACTACAAAGAATTTGATTGCTCTTCTCTAATACAAAGCATTTATGAAAAAATAGGAGTGAATTTACCGGGAAGTTCCGTTTTACAAGCGACAAAGGGCAGAGAGGTAAAAAATATAAAAAATCTGAAACCCGGCGACTTGATATTTTTTGAGGGGACAAAAGGGCATTACTGGCACAAAAAATTCAAAGGCAAAAAAATTTACATAGGGCATGTGGCATTGTATGTCGGCGACGGAAAAATAATTGACGCCGAGGAAGACAGGGGCGACGTGAATAAATTGGAATTAAAAAGCTTAATAGCTAGAAAATTCTATAATATCGTGCTTATTAAAAGAATATTATGAAAGAAGCCGTGTTTGGGGCGCCAAAGCTGTCCCAAAGAATTGACGTGAAATCCAAATATTGGAAATCGCGTAGCTGCGGAATTGTTTCTCTAAAAATGATTATGGATTATTGGAAAAAACCCGCGGGTGGCGTTGGTTTGGCAACATTGATACAAAACGGCGTAAAAATCGGAGCCCATGACAAACGCCATGGCTGGAGGCACAAGGGCCTTGTAAATCTGGCAAAAAAATACGGGTACCAGGGACAAAATTACGATTGGTTCAAAAATTCTCCGCAAAAAGCATTTTTGAAATTAACAAAAAAAATCGGAGTTCCGGCCATCGCTTCAATTCATTCCGGTCTTAATCCTAAGAAACCAGGCCATCTCGTGGTCATAACCGGAATTAGAGGTAAAAAAATTTATTACAACGACCCCGACTCAGCAAAGAGAAAACATGTAGCCAAGGTCGCATCTATTGAAAAATTCTTAAGGGGATGGAAGAGAAGAATAATAATAGTGCGGCCATATAAATAGCGATACGGTAGAAAAATTCAAAAAGATTGTAAAAAAAACTGAGATAATGGTATTATATTTCAGATAAATGCGGGCGTAGCTCAGCCTGGTTAGAGTGTCCCCCTGTCACGGGGAAGGTCGTGGGTTCAAATCCCATCGCCCGCGCAAATTTGAACCGGGAAAGGGGTCGGGAAAACGGGAGTTTTCCCGTGTCGGAAGTATTGAAACCGAAGGGTTTCAAAGCGCAGTGAGCGAAGCGAACGAGCAGTGAGATTCCCATCGCCCGCGCAAATAAAAAACTCCCGACGCGATGACGCGCCGAGAGCATATAAATCTCCTGCCGGCAGGCAGATTTTGGCCAACTATCTGGCGAAGGCCTTTCCGTAGAGAATGGAGTTGTCGGCGATTTGTCTCAGCCTACCCGCCGATTCAGACGCCAATGTCATGCTCCCCGCGATTTCATCCAGGCGCATTCTCCACCTTTCCGGAAATACGTAAACGTTGATCTCCGCGTCAAATCCAAGCTCTTTCGCCATGTAATCTGTCATTTTGTTATACAATTCGGAAAAATTTTCTCCGAGCGCAACATCTGCCATAAAAACAGCGTTGTTCATATTCGCGCGAAACAGATAAGAAAATTTTCTGGCCCTTTCTTCTGCGGCCACAAGAATAAGAAATATCTTCGGGCATTTATTTGTTCTTACTCGACCTTCAAAAAAATCGTGCTCGTCGCAAACTCCGACGGATTTCACATTGGGATGCCGCAAAAAAATGCGAACAATCAGTTCTTCGAATTTTTTTAGGTCGTGCGACTTTCTTGCTTCGTATCCGGTGATCATCGTCATCGCCCATCTCCTTTGTCAAGTATCATACAACGGCGATAATAACATTAAAAATGCGTGAATGTCAACCTCCACACCTATCTTCGCGATTGAAATATTAATGGTTTTCATATATAATCAGTAAATAAAATGAGCAAAAAAGAGCAAAAAAAATCTTCATACGAAGCAAAAGATATATACGTTTTGGAAGGCCTTGAACCGGTGCGAAAGCGCCCCGGTATGTATATCGGCTCAACTGGACCGGACGGTCTTCATCACCTGATTTGGGAGGTAATAGACAACTCCATTGACGAGGCAATGGCCGGATACGCCAAGAACATTGCCGTGGAAATACTGGACGGCAATCGCGTCTCGGTCAGCGACGACGGCCGCGGAATACCAGTGGACATTCACAAACAAACCAAAAAATCGGCGCTTGAAACCGTGATGACCACACTGCATGCCGGAGGTAAATTCGGCGGCGAATCGTATAAGGTGGCAGGTGGGCTTCATGGTGTCGGAGTATCCGTCGTAAACGCTTTATCAAAATGGCTTAAAGCCGAGGTGTGCCGCGACGGCAATCTTTATGTCCAAGAATATGAGCGAGGTGAACCGAAATATAAAGTTAAAAAAACCGGCAAATGCAAGCACACCGGCACAAAAGTTATTTTTGACCCGGACCCTGAAATATTCCAAAAAATCGAATTTGACCTCAGAAGAGTGCTGGCGCATTTAAGACAACAGGCATATCTTACGCGCGGCATAAAAATCAACGTGGCGGACAAGCGCGGCAAACCGCCGTCTTATTATTCCTTCTGTTTTGAGGGCGGTCTTTTGTCGTTCCTCAAATATCTAAGCCCGCTCAAAAAAGAGAATTCAGCCGCTCAAACTCAGCCGTTTTACGTCGAAAAAACCAGTGACAACATCGGAGTTGAAACTGCTTTTATCTACGGCGATGACATAGAAACTCAGGAGTTGAGCTTCGCGAACAATATTTATACTCCCGAAGGAGGAATGCACTTGACCGGATTTCGTGCGGCGCTCACAAGAACTTTGAACGACTACGCGCGTTCAAATGAATACATAAAAGCCGCGGAGGATAATCTAACCGGAGACGACGTCCGCGAAGGTCTGACGGCAATCGTTTCAATAAAACTGCGCGAGCCGCAATTTGAAGGTCAAACCAAGGCCAAGCTTGGCAACCCCGAGGCGCGTTCCGCCGTTGAAGCGGTAATCAATGAGTCTCTTAAGGAATTTCTTGAAAAAAACGGTTCCGAGGCGAGAAAAATAATTGAAAAATGCCTTCTGGCCGCCAAAGCAAGAAAGGCGGCGCGGGCAGCCAAAGAAACGGTTCTCAGAAAAGGCGCGTTAGAGGGTCTGGCTCTGCCGGGAAAGCTGGCCGACTGTTCCAGCCGCCATCCGGAAGAATCGGAATTGTTCATCGTTGAAGGCGATAGCGCCGGCGGCTCGAGCAAACAAGGACGCGACCGCCGAACACAAGCCATTTTGCCGCTTAAAGGAAAAATTCTTAACGTTGAAAAAGCGCGCGTTGACAAGATGCTTGCAAACAAAGAAATACGCTCTTTGGTAATCGCGCTCGGAACCGCTATAGGCGCGGAATTTGACATATCCAAACTTCGCTATCACAAAGTCATAATAATGACCGACGCCGACGTTGACGGCGCCCATATCCGCACTCTGCTTCTCACGCTATTTTATCGCTACTTTCCGCAAATGATTGAAAACGGCCATCTCTACGTCGCCAGCCGCCACTCTATCGCGTGCAAAAAGGCAAAGAAATGCGTTACGCTTATTCGGACAGCGATAAAGATAAAATTTTAAAAATCCTCAGTGAAGACGGAAAAAACATCAATATCCAACGCTATAAAGGACTTGGAGAAATGAATCCGGAACAATTGTGGGAAACGACCATGGATCCCGAAAAAAGAACGCTCAAAAAAGTGGCGGTAGAAGACGCGAAAGAGGCAGATCGTTTGTTTGATATTTTAATGGGCAGCGAAGTTGAACCGCGAAAACATTTTATCCAAGCGCACGCGACAGCGGTAAAAAACCTTGACATCTAAAAGCTAAAAGCTATAAACTAAAAGCTGATTTATATGCCAATATTAAAGTCCGCCAAAAAAGCGCTTAGACAAAACATAAGGCGCCGCGAAAGAAACGTTAAAGGGAAAAAGGCGCTCGCCGCCGTATTAAAGCAATACAGAAAAATGATTGCCGCGAAAGATATAGAAAAAGCCAAGGCCTACTTACCGAAAGTTTACAAAGCCCTGGACAAAGCGGCAAATGCAAATCTCATCAAAAAAAACAAGGCAAGCCGCTTAAAATCCCGCCTTTCCGCCAAGACAAAAATCCAGTAACGCCATTTCGTAGTCCAGCTTGCCGGATTTCACCGCAACGTCGTAATCCGCGAACTCCGTCACTCGTTCCCCTTTTTTAGTCATATACGCGGCAAGAATGTTAAATATTTTTCCTCCGTCTTCTTTTTGCAAGAAAAGCCTCTCCAAAGCCGACAATTTTCCACGCGAGACGGCGCTTACTAACCAAAAAAAGTCCTCCCTCGCTATTTCGCCGGCGTATTTCCCTCCGGAAAGATGAATTTTTTCAAGTTCATTGACAGCATCCCAGGTATTGCCGGCGCAGACAATGGCTATTTCGCGCAATTTTCCGCTCGGCAAAGCCACTCCTCGTTCCGTGGCTTCTTTTGCTATAAAATCGTAAAACTTTTCGCCGCGAAGCCCGCCGAAAAACTGAGAAAGCGCCGGTTTTGTTTTTAAAAATTCATACTCCCCCGGCGGCTCGTTTGTTTCGTTTAGTAAAAGAGTGGTTGACTTGGAATCAATCTGATTCTTAATCACGTCTTTAAAGCGAACCGCATCTTCGTATTCAAAAAAATTTTTCAATACCGCGAATTTTACGCTTTCAAACATCGACTGGCTGGACATGAATTTTTCAAATTCGCCAGTGGCGCTTTCTTCAACAAAATCAAACTGACTAACCAGGTGGCCATTCGTAAGTTCTTTCACTTTTTTGCGGCGCCGATAAGAATCCGGCCCGTATAAAAATATGATCATTCTTCTCCAAAAGTAGCAATTTCTTGCTGTGGAATCAACGACGAATCCGTGGGCAGAGTGAAATAAACAGTCGTGCCGCGATTCAGCTCGGATTCCGCCCAAATCTCGCCGCCGTGCCTTTGAATGATATTTTTTACTATATAAAGCCCCAATCCGGTTCCTTCAGTTTCAAACTTTACCACATTTTCTCCCCGGAAAAATTTCTTAAAAAGATTTTGAATTTGATCCGGCGGGATGCCAATTCCGGTATCTTTTACGCTTATCTGAATTAGTGGTTTGTCCGTTAATTTCTCTATTTTTACTACAATCTGGCCGTTTTCAACGTTATATTTTATAGCATTGTCCAAAATATTAGACATCGCCATTCCCATACGCGCCGGGTCAAAACGCAACGTTATTGATTTCTCCCGCGGCCGCTCAAAAAATAACTCAACCTTGCGTCGCTCCGCTTCCTTAGCGGCGTCAGTCAAAACTTTTTCCATAAAAACCGTTATGTCGGCATTCTCAAAATTATATCCATATCTGCCTTCTTCAATTTTGGAAACGTCAAGAAGATCGCTTACCATTCCCTCAAGTTTGTTAGCCGCGGTCAGTCCGGTAGTCGCCATTTCTTTGTCTTCCTGACTTATAGCGCCATTTTGGGAAAGCGCCTCCAGCGACCACTTGATCGCCGTGATTGGCGTGCGCAATTGATGTGCCGCTATGGTTATAAATTCGCTTTTTGAACGCAAAAGTCCGGCTTCACGCGTCCGGTCATGTACTAATTTTAAAAATCCAAGAGGCATATCGCGCTCGCCGCTAAGCTTTACGGTAAAAACGCGAAGCTCAAGGCGCGGCTCGTCAAAAGATAGATCAATTATCTGCGAATCGGCGCCCGGCTCTGAGCGCGTAATCATTTTTGACGCGAGCGACGGATAAATCACTTGCGCCAAAAGATTCAGCTTCGGATCCCGCGCCTTGTCCGGTGTCATAATTTGTCCCAAAATCTCGGAAGCGCGCAAACCAAAAATTCTTTCGGCGGTTTTATTGAATACCCCTATCTTGAATTCGTAGTCATAAAAAATCGCGCCGGAATTCAAATTTTGTATTATACTGTCAAACTGTTTATGCTCGGTTTTAATTTCAAGATTTGATTTCGCAAGTTGAAGATTGTTAACCAAAACAACAATCGCGAGGGTCAGAAAAAAAAGTACGCTCGAGGTCCTGAAAAACGCCGGCAAATAAGTAAGCGCGGCAAAAAACCCCAAAAACAAAAGGGGTAAAAAAATCCAAAAAAGCCGCATTTCCGGCAGTTTACTGTACAAAACGATTTTTCTCCACAATCTTTTGGTCATTGGTTATTGGTCATTTTCCCATCTCTCCCCAGCGTTTGCCAACCGCGACGTCAACTTTTAATGGAACAGAAAATTTATAAATCGACTCCATTATATCACGTATGAGCGGAATCGCTTCTTTAATAATATCATCGCTTATTTCAAACAACAATTCGTCATGGATCGTTAAAAGCATGCGCACGCTTTCATCGCGCCATTTTCTCAAGCCCAGCTCTTTATACAACTTTATCATCGCCAGCTTCATTATATCCGCGTCCAAACTTTGCACCGGCATATTTATCGCGATTCTCTCTCCTTCCGCCGCAACACCGCGATTGGCGGACACGGCGCCGAATAGCCACCTGCGGCGGCCGTTTGGATTTTTAACGAATCCGAAAGTTCTTGCTTCTTCTTTTACTTTCTCCTGCCAATTCTTGACCGCCGGGAACTTTTCAAAATACTCGTCTATGAATCGCCTGGCATCTTCACGGCTCAAGCCGCTTGTTTCCGAGAACGAAACAGCGCCCATGCCGTATATAATTCCAAAATTAAGCGTCTTTGCCGCGCGGCGCATTTCCGCGGTTACTTTTTCCGGAGGTACATTAAAAATACCGGCGGCGGTCGCGGTATGAATATCTTCTCCGCGCTTGAATACTTCAAGCATCCGTTCATCGCCGGAAAGCGAAGCAAGAATTCTAAGCTCTATTTGTGAATAATCAAAAGACACGAAGGAAAAGCCATTGTCCGCGACAAACGCATTTCTTAGTTTAACGGCCCACTCCGAGCCAATAGGAATATTTTGAAGGTTCGGTTCTTGCGAGCTGAGCCGCCCGGTCGCGGTGCCGGTTTGAACATAGGTAGTGCGAATCCGCCCGTCGTCTCCGACAAGGCGAATTAGCGGCTCTATGTACGTTGACCTCAGTTTAAAAAACTCGCGATATTTCAAGATTAAAGAAATGATCGGATGCGCTTCTTTAAGCGTTTCAAGATTTTCAAACGCGGTGGAAAGATTGCCTTTCTTCGTTTTTTTAATTCCTTTCACGCCGATGCCCATTTTTTTAAAAAGAACTTCGCCAAGCTGCTGGGGAGAATTCAAATTGAATTTTAAACCGGCTACCTTATAAACTCCGTCTTCCAATTCACGGATTTTGACCTCGGTTTCGCGGCTTAACTTTTTTAGATATTCAACGTCAATTCCAATTCCGCGAAGCTCCATTTCCGAAAGAACGTCAATAAACGGCATCTCCATATTTTCAAAGATATTTTCCAGTTCATATTCTTTGAGTTTTTTTCGCGCGGACGAATAGAGAAGCGGCCAATCGCCGCGTTTTGATAAATTTTCCACGTCGTATTTTTTTAAATCCGGGTCAATCAGCCAGTAGGCGATGCCGAGATCAAAATACGGAGGGCTGAAATTTCTTTCCTGAGATTTGAATGCCTTGAGAATGCTTTTTATACCAAAACCGATTTTAAGCGCGTCTTTGCTCTCGGTCACGCTTTTTTCCGTTTTAAGCGCCGCATCCGCGTCTTTAAAAAACACCGCATTTCCGGGAATATCCGTCGCAATCCGTCCCGTATCCGTCGCCATCTGTGGTTTATCATCAACTCGCTTTACCAGCGTCTTAAATCCCAACTCCTGAAAATATTCGCGCAATTTTACAGAATCGGGTTTTATCCAGCTAAACTCTTTAAGCGGTCCAAGTTCTATGGGAATGTCGCGTTTTATTACCGCGAGGTCACGCGATTGAAGAGCTTGTTTTTCAAATTCAAGAAGTTTTTTATATAATTTTTCTTCTCTTGATGACGACACCGGGTCAAATTTCATTTTTTTAGCTTTGCCGTAAAAATTTTCAAGCGTATCGTATGTCTTAATTATTGGCAATGCCGTTTTGGGTCCCACGCCCGGAACGCCGGGTATGTTATCGGACGCGTCTCCGACCAGTCCTTTATAGTCCGAGAGCTGTCCGGGTTTTAGCCCGTAACGTTCTTCAACTCCTTTTTCGTCGTACAAAATAGTTTCACTAACACCCTTAAGGAAAGTCCTAACAAAGACATTCTCGTCAATCAACTGCAGATTATCCAAATCGCCGGATAAAATTATTATTCTTAAATCATCTTCTCGCTTAAATTTTTCCGCGAGCGTTCCTATTATGTCGTCAGCCTCAAACCCCGCCAAATTAAGCGTCCTTATGTTAAAAACATCGAAGAATTCATACGATTTTTTTATTTGAGAAATCAATTCTACCGGAGTTGGCGGACGATGCGCCTTGTATTCCTTAAACATCTCCGCCCTAAAAGTTTTTTCTTTGCGGTCAAAAGCGGCAACGGCGTAATCCGGAGGATCTTCGCGCGATATTTTTAAAAACACGCTGGCCAAACCATACACGGCCTGAATAGGTTCTCCTTTCGGAGTCGTCAGTTCCGGCAAGGCATGGAAGCAACGATGAATTATGGAATTTGCGTCTATTAAAAGAAATGTCTTCATTTTACACTTATAATTCTCTCGTCACTCTTTGCGCCGTGCCCGAACTTTATCCAGACGGCATTTTTAGGTATAATTTTTTTAATCTTATCCGCCCATTCTATTAAAACAATGTTTTGCGGGTCGGAGAGGATTTCTCTAAATCCCAAAGCAGGCAATTCCCCCGAATTGTTCAACCGATAAGCGTCAATGTGAAATAGAATCTGGAATCTGGAATTTGGAATTTGGAATTTTCTCATTATAAGGAACGTCGGACTGGTGACGCGACTGCTGATACCGCAGGCCTTAATAAAGCCCTGTACGAAGGTCGTCTTGCCCGCCCCAAGTTCACCCTCGAGCGCTATAACAACAGCTCTCTTTTCGGGCCTGGTTCTCAAAACCTCCCGAGCGAGCATTGCCGCAAGCAGTTTTGTGGTTTTGGAGGAAAAACTGCTACAAAAGCTTCGCTTCATTTTTTAATCCAAGATGCTCATAAGCCGCCGGCGTAATAACGCGCCCCGCGGAAGTGCGGTTTAAAAAACCAAGTTTCATCAAATATGGTTCGTAAAT
Organism: Candidatus Wolfebacteria bacterium RIFCSPLOWO2_01_FULL_45_19; assembly: GCA_001793855.1. Classification (GTDB taxonomy): domain Bacteria; phylum Patescibacteriota; class Minisyncoccia; order UBA6257; family GWB1-45-9; genus GWB1-45-9. The sequence goes on from MGIR01000002.1 coordinate 16,154, forward strand.
GTCCTCAAGAACCCGCCGGTCTTCGTTCAACGCCGCGGCCAAAGTATTTACGCCAACCGGACCGCCGTTAAATTTTTCAATAACGATTCTTAAAAAACGCTTATCGTGCGGTTCGAGTCCCATATCGTCAATTTCCAAAACTTCAAGCGTTTTTCCTGCCGCGTCTCCGTCAATTTTTTTCAGATTGTTAACCTCGCAGAAATCGCGGCAACGCTTCAGAAGGCGGTTTGCTACCCGCGGCGTGGCGCGCGACGCCTTCGCGAGAATGCTTACGGCCTCCGACTCTATCGCTAGTTTCAATAACTTCGCGGAGCGCTTTATTATATTTTCAATGTCTTTTTGTTCGTAATAATCCAGCTGGAAAATTCCCCCAAATCTTGAACGTAGCGGCGCCGAAAGCAAGTCCGCTCTGGTGGTGGCTGCAACGAGCGTAAAGGGCGGGAGATCAACCGAGAACGTTTTGGTTGTTGGGCCCTTCCCTATTATTATGTGAAGCTTCCTGCTTTCCATTGCCGGATAAAGCACTTCTTCAATCATCCGATTAAGCCGATGCGCTTCGTCAATGAAAAAAATGTCGCCGCGCTCAAGATTGCTCAGGATTGACGCGAGGTCAGCCATCTTTTCCATCGCGGGGCCAGAGGTAACTTTCAAGTTCGCGTTCATTTCTTTCGCCACCATATGCGCGAGAGTCGTTTTGCCTAGACCGGCCTGTCCGTAAAATAAAAGATGGTCGGATGGTTCTTTTCTTTTTTTCGCCGCGTCAAGAATTATTTTTAGATGCTTCTTGATTTTTTCCTGACCTATGTATTCGTCCCAATTTGCCGGACGAAGCAGGGAATCAAGGCTATCATCGTGTTGTTTGACAAACATATTAATTTATGCTATATTACCGATTGTAAAAAGTCATAGACCTGTGGGTACGGAATGGCTTTTAGCCCTCGGATGACTTGGTTGCGGCTGGGTCACTCCTCAAAACCATTCTAATCTCTTCTGAATTTTATTCAAAAGAGAACTTATCGTCCCGCCCTTTTGGCAAAGAATATAATTACTCTGAACCAAAAGGGCGGGATGATACCCACAGATCTATGATTTTTCCGGTTACTCTCTCTACCTCCTTAAAATCTGTGATTCCGCTCAGAACTTTCAAAATGCCGTCGGCCTGCATAGTAACCATTCCTCGTTTATCAGCTACTCTTTTTATCGCGGCCTCGGTGGCTTCTTTATAAACAAGCTCCTCAAGCTCTTTGTCCACTTCAAGAAGCTCAAACACCCCTATGCGACCTTTGTATCCCATATCTCCGCACCTATCACATCCGACGGCTTCATAGATTGTCGCTTTTTCGTATTGCCGCCCATCAACGCGAGGAGGCATCTTGGACAAAAACGTTGAGACTTTTTTCTGAAAAGCCGCGTCCATCTTCACAGGCTTCTTGCACTCGTCGCACAAACGGCGGAGAAGACGCTGGGCAATCACAAGATTCAATGCCGGACCTATAATTGACGGCCTTACGCCCAGATCCACCAAGCGAGGAATCGCGCCGACCGCGTCATTGGTATGCAATGTCGAAAAAACAAGATGACCAGTAAGTGCTGCGTGCATCGCTATTTCCGCGGTCTCTAAATCACGGACTTCTCCGACCAAAATAACATCCGGGTCCTGGCGCAAAATAGAACGAAGTCCGTTTACGAAAGAATAACCGGCCGCGGGGTCAACCTGCGTCTGCTCAATGCCTTCAAGATGATATTCTATCGGGTCTTCAATGGTTATAACTTTTATTTCGGGCTTATTCACGGTTCTTAAAAACGCGTACAAAGTAGTGGTTTTTCCGGAACCGGTCTGACCGGTATTGAGAATCATTCCGTTTGGTTTTGAAAATTCTCGTTTCGCGATTTCCAAATCGTCATTTCTCAAACCCAAATCCACGAGCGTGAGTTGTATAGCCGCCGGATCAAGAACGCGCATCACGACGGTTTCGCCATATTCAGACGGAATCACGGAGGTCCGTATTTCTATTTCGTTTTCGTCGGCTCTTATAGTGAAACGTCCGTCTTGAGCCTCAGTCACGACGTTTAATTTCAATTTGGACAAAAGCTTCACTCGAGAAAGGAGAAAGCCGTACTCTTGCGAATCCAAATTAAATATATCGTGCAAAACGCCGTCAACGCGAAGGCGAAACTTGACGTGATCAGTTTCCGCTTCAAAATGTATGTCTGACGCGCGGCTGGATAAAGCTCCGGCTAAAATTGTTTCAAAGAGTTCGGCGGTGGAGCGTTTTTTGTAATCAAATTTCTCAAGCTCTTTTTTTAGAGCGGCGAGTCCCTTTATCTTTTTTCTCAGTTCTTCCAATTCCTTTTTTTCTATGTCCACTCTTCCAGTAATTTCAGTCTCTTTTTTCGGCACAAATTTATAAAAACTCCAAACATGCTTCAGGCCGCTCAAAGAGCCGACAAAAAGTTTTATTTTAAAATTTTGCCGTTCCAGTTTTTTCAAAATCGCTTTTGTTTCTTTTTTGTCCGGATCAACGACCGCAACCGCGACATTATCCCGTTTGCGTTCAAGCGCCGCGAACATGGCGTCTTTGGCTCCGGCTTCATCTATCAATCCCAAAGCCACTATCTGAACCGGCGCCTTGGACAAATCGATATACGGCAAACCAAATTTTTGAGCGATCCTTTGCGCCTCCCGCTCTTCGGCTTCCCGTTTTAGTTTTATCAATTTCTGTTGTAAAAAAGTTTTATTCTCTTGCGCCATTATAACTTTAAGTTAACTTGAAAAGTCCATAATTACAAGCATTTTTATGCTGGAATTAACTCCCACACCTATGCATAGGTGTGGGAGTTGACAAAATAAATCGAAGGATTTATAATATAGCTGTTCCTAACCAACTAAAATAGAAAGGAGAAAGATTGTGAGGCGCGAATTATCCTCCAGGGAAAAGACCGAAACGGCAGAATTGGCTCAAGGGGCGATTTTTAAACCACACGCACTTGAGCGGTTAGTGGAAAGAATGAAATACCTCAATAACGGGGTAGTACCGAAAGACCCCGAAAAGACGGCTCGCAAAATCCTCGCTAGCGCGACGGAAGACGGCGCCATTTCCCCGATTGGAAAAATTAAACGCCTTCTCAGCCACAAGAGGGGCGGCAGATTGGAGGAGGCTCGTTATTTTATTAACGAAAACATCCGGTTCGTTGTTGTCAAAAGAGGCGAACAAAATATTGTAGTGACCATTGAGATTGCCTACTTCAAGTAGGTTATCTCACCAACCGAAAGGAGATTGAAATGAGGGTTCTGGTTTTTGTTTTTTTCGCGGCACTGCTTGGGGGATGCGCGGGCTATCCCGTAAACTACCCGCAAGTTCAGATTCGGTCAAACATACCGTGGCACACAACCACGGTAACCATCGTGAACAATACCAGCTTTGTATTGAACGTCGTTCACGACGGCAGGCTTGTCAGACAAGACCTGAAGCCCGGCCAGTATTTCACGGCCGAGCTTTACAACTTCTCTACAGCGTCGACGCAATCGTCTTTTGTGGTGATTGCTCGCGATGGCGACAAGCTCGCAGGAACGGCAAGCCGCTCGTTCTACATTGGCGGCTATAGCCGACAATCCGAGGTTTGGATAATCGGCAAGTGGGAAGTCAGAGATTGATTTCCCGCCATCGTTACATTCCCGCCGGAGAATTCTCCGGCGGTTTTTTATTCTAGATTCTAGATTCTAAATTCTATATACTATGCGTATGGCCGGTCATTCAAAATGGAAACAAATAAAACATAAAAAGGGCGCGACAGACCAAAAACGCGGACAGCTTTTTGGAAAACTTTTGAACGCGGTAACTGTCTCGGCTAAACAAGATTCAAATCCTGAATATAATCCCGGATTAAGAGCGGCTATAGACAAAGCGCGGCAAAATAGAATTCCGCAAGAAAAAATTGACCGCGCCATTCAGCGCGCCAATATATGATTATATTGGGCATTGATCCGGGCAGTAGCCGAATCGGCTACGGCGTTATAGAAAAAAAACCGGGGAATATCCGGCTTATCAAGGCTGGGGTTATTGAAATAAAAACAAAGAAAACTTCTCTGAAATACGCGACTCTTGCCTCGGAGTTGGAAAATCTACTGAAAAAATGTAGACCGGATATCGCGGCCATAGAAAAATTATATTTTTCCAAGAATCAAAAGACGGCGATGGAGGTAGCCGGAGCAATCGGAGTTATAATGTACGTAATTTCAAAATCGGGCGTGCCCCTGCGCGAGTACGCCCCACAACAGATAAAAAAGGCCATAACCGGCTTTGGTTCCGCGGACAAGGCGACCGTTGCAAAAATGAGCTGCGCGCTGTTAAATATTAAAGACATTCCGGGACCGGACGACGTTAGCGACGCGGTCGCCATAGCCATAACGGCGGCTCACCATAACCAGACCTTGACCCCGCCCCTGAAAAGCACTTAAAATCTTTAGACGCTTTGTGTCGGTGCTTTTCAAGGGCGGGGTTGACACACGCCTAACATTGTCTATACTTTTTTTAAAAACTGAAAAGGTCGTTTAGATAAACTTTATAAATTATGAAGTTATTCAGGTATATGACCGAAGAAGACGACGTTGAAGGAATAGAGGTGGAGGAGAATTTAACGAAAGACGAAGAGGAAGAGGAAGAGGACGAACTTCTGTAGAATCAATCCCGCCCATGAATTTTTTTCATGGGCGGGGTTTTTATTTGGTCAACTCCCACACCTGCGCCATGGATGTGAGGGTTGACATCTAGATGTTTTTGAGTTAAAATTTTATTATAAAAATGCGCAGATTTTTAGTTTTCTTTTTTACAATTTCACTTTTGGGATTAGCCGGCGCCGGAGCGGCTCTTTTGTTTACCGTGCGCGATCTTCCAGACCCATCCCAGTTGGGCGAAAAACAATTCGTTCAATCCACGAAAATATACGACCGTACGGAGGAAATCCTCCTTTATGAAATACACGGCGATGAAAAGCGCACCGTCGTGCCTCATGAAGAAATCCCCGAATACGTACGATTGGCAACCCTCGCGATTGAAGATCAAAGTTTCTACAATCATCCCGCGTTTGATTGGAAAGGAATAGCGCGCGGAATTTGGGCCGGAATATCCAGAGGCAGATTCCAGGGCGGCTCGACCATAACCCAACAACTCGCGAGAAACAGCTTCTTAACTCCGGAGAGAACTATCAAGAGAAAAGTGCGCGAACTCATTCTCGCTTTGGAATTGGAACGGCAATATTCAAAAGACGAGATACTTTATCTTTATCTCAACCAAATTCCGTATGGAGGCAACGCTTATGGCGTAGAGGCGGCGAGTCAGCTTTATTTCGGAAAATCCGTGCGTGACGTCAATTTGGAGGAGGCGGCGATTTTAGCGAGCCTAGTGAAAGCGCCGACTTATTATTCACCGTGGGGAAGCCACACCGACGAATTAAATCAACGGCAGGAATACGTCCTAGCTCAAATGTTTAAATTGGACTTCATAGACGAAGAAGAATTTGAGCGGGCAAAAAACGCCGAGATCAAGTTCATGCCGCAAACAATAGGCAAAATAAGGGCGCCGCATTTTGTCGTGTCAGTACAAAATTATCTGGTTCAAAAATATGGAGAAGAAACGATTGAAAAAGGTGGATTAAAAGTCATAACTACGCTTGACTGGAAACTGCAGGAGCTCGCCGAAAAAGTCGTAGCCGAAGGCGCGGCAAGAAACGAAGAACTGTACGGCGGCAGAAACGCGGCTCTTTTAGCTCAAGACGCGGAAACCGGTCAAATTTTAGCCATGGTTGGTTCCCGCGACTATTTTGACATTCAAAATGACGGAAACTTCAACGTAGCCACGCAGGGATTACGACAACCGGGCTCGGCTTTTAAGCCTTTTGTTTATTACGCGGCGCTCCAAAAAGGCTACACTCCCGACACAGTCATTTTCGACGTTCCAACTGAATTTGACACTACAGGAAATCCGGCCCGCAGTTACCGCCCGGAAAATTTTGATGAAAAATTCCGCGGTCCGGTAACATTCCGTCAAGCCCTGTCCCAGTCCTTAAACTTGCCTGCGGTAAAAGTTTTATATCTTGCTGGCCTGGATAATGCGTTGAATGTCGCGAAAGACTTTGGAATTTCAACGCTGACCGAGCGCGGCCGATACGGTTTATCGTTGGTTTTGGGCGGAGGAGAAGTAAAGCTAAGCGAACTTGTAAACGCATACAGTGTTCTTGCTCGGGACGGCATTAAACATGAACAAACGACGGTTTTAAAAGTCGAAGAATCGGATGGGCGTATTTTGGAAGAATACAAAAATAATGAAATCCAAGTCGCAGATCCACAAATAATAAAGCAAATAAACGATATCTTAAGCGATGAAAACGCGCGCCGTCCTCTTTTTCAAAACAGTTTTTCGCAAACCATCGTAAGCGGTCACCAAATCGCGCTTAAAACCGGAACCACCAACGATTATCACGATGCGTGGACAATCGGCTATACTCCGTCGCTTGTTGTCGGAGTATGGGCCGGAAACAACAATAACCAGCCAATGCACAGCCGCGGCGGAAGTATTTTGGCCGCCGTCCCTATATGGCACACTTTTATATCCAAAGCGCTCAAGGAAAAAGAGCTTAAAACTTTTGCGCGCCCGGAACCGGTTTCATCCCAAAAACCTGTACTAAACGGAAATTTCGCGCCGTCGGGAGTAGTACATTCTATTCTTTATTACGTGCAGAAAAACGATCCGACCGGGCCGCCACCATCGAATCCTGCTACGGATCCGCAATTTAACAACTGGGAAAGCGCGGTGCTCGCCTGGGTTCAAATGAACGCTCCTAATATTTTGGCTTTTTCCCAACAAAATCCGCCGCAAAGACAAAGTAATCTTGACATTGAATTCCTTACTCCGCGAAACGGGGACTGGATAAACGAAAACGTATTTGTTTCCGTAAACATCCAATCTTCTTCTCCGGTTACAAAAATAGAATTGCGCCTCAACGGACGCCTAATGGATAGCAAGATAGGCAGTTTTAGCAGCAACATAAGATACGATATGCGGCTTTCGGCCTCTGTCCTACTTACTCAGAACGAACTCTCTATTACAGCGACAAACGCCGAAGAAGTTACAAAAGAGAAAAATATAATACTCTACAACTAAAGGATTTAAGCCGACTTTATCGGCATTATAACGTAAAAGTAAGAATTGTCTTCGGGATTTTTTAACATAGCGGGTTTGTTCTCGCCGTTTATGCCAAAAAACACGTCTTCAGAAGACATGGCCTTTATCCCATCCATCAAAAATCTCCAATTAAATCCGACTTCGGCTACTTCGCCTTTTATTTTGGCCGGAATTATATATGTGTTTTCTCCAAGAGCGCTGTCTGCCGAATAAACTTCAACGGCCTTTTTGCCGTCCTCTATTCTAAAGCGCAAGTTGCTGATTTTCGTGGTAAAGGCACTCGAAAGTTTTATGGCGTTCACAAAATTATCTTTTTGAAGCAAAATTTCCGTTCCGAATTTTTTAGGAATAATCTGTTCGTAATCCGGAAAACTTCCTTCCGTAAGGCGCGAAATAAGCTCAAAGTCATCTGTTTTTAAAACCATCTGGTTGCTGTCAAAACATAATTTTGCCGAAGTTCCGTCTTTTAGAATTCTCAGTATTTCCTGTCCGGTTTTAATCGGTATTATAACCTTAAAACCCGACTCGTAATTCGTTTTAAATTGCTGTTTGGATATTGAAACCTCGGCAAGACGAAAACTGTCCGTAGCGGCCAATTTAATCGCGTTAATTTGAAAATCAAAAAGCACCCCGTTTAACTCCGGCCTGAAATCCGAAGTTTGAGCGGCATGAATAACTTTTGAAAGAGAATCTTTAAAAATTTCGGATTGAATTTCAACGTAAAAATTTTTATTTTCAATTGACGGAATAATCGGGAAATCCGACGGTTCCATTCCCTGGATAACCGCCGAGTAATTATCCGTTTTAATTATTAAATTTTTATTTTTTTTCTCCAGATTAACGCGGTCAGAATCCAAATTATTGATGATTGATGAAAAGACGCCGAACGGTATTGCCAATTCTCCTTCTTCAATTATTTTCCCCGCGACTTTGGAAGTTACCGCCAATTCAAGATTTGTCCCCAACAAACAAATTTTATTATTATTATTTTTAACAAGAACGGTTTTAAGAATGGGCAAACTTGAGTTTTCGGATATGGATCTGGAAATTGTTTCTAATCCTATTTTTAAATTATTTTTAAGTAATATAACTTTCATTTATATATATTTATAGTAGTTGTTATACATGTTAATTTGTGGATTTCGTCGTAGAAGCTGATTAACACTGATTGGCGCCGATTATTAACTGTTGAAAAGTTGTTATCATAGTCGTTACAATATTTGTAGTTTTTATAATCGTTACAATTTATCAACATTTTTTCAACTGTTTTTATACATCGAATCTTTTATATACAATATTTTTTGATTTAGCGATGGATTTTTTGTTATTTCTTTGGATATTTTTTCATAAGCGTGGATGACGGTAGTGTGGTCTCTGTTGCCGAGTTTTTCTCCTATATGTGGGTAAGAAAGTTTCATTTCTTCGCGCAAAAGATACATTGCTATTTGGCGTGGTTCCACTATTTCCCTCTTGCGGCATCTTCCGATAAAATCGTTGGACGGAACATTAAAATAGTCCGCCACTGCTTTCAAGACGTCATTAATCGTTACGTTTTTGGCCGGCTGATTGAAGTCGTTTTCTATTATTTTTTCGACAAAAACCGGGGTAATATCAGATTTTTTCCGGTCAAGGTGGAATAGTATTTTATTTAAAACGCCCTCAAGTTCGCGTATATTTCGCTGGACTTTTTTAGCTATGACTGAAAGAATTTCCTCGTCAAGTTCGCGATTTTGCTCATCGAGCTTTGTTTTTAAAATCGCTAGGCGTGTTTCATAATCCGGAAAACCGATATCTGCTATCATTCCGGACGCGAAACGAGAACGCAAGCGTTCTTCAAGCGTTGGGATTGAACGAGGCGGCCGGTCGGACGATATGATTATTTGTTTTTTGCTTTCATACAAGACGTTGAAAGTATGAAAAAATTCCTCCTCTGTTTTTTCTTTACCTCCTATAAATTGGATGTCGTCGATTATCAGTACGTCTGTGTCGCGATATTTTTGCTTTATGTCATCCATGCGCTTGTTTCTTATCGCCCACACAACCTCATTTGTGAATTTTTCGGAAGTAACGTATTTTATTTTTAACTTTTCTTTATGCGTTTTTTTAATTTCGTTTCCTATCGCTTGTATAAGATGTGTTTTACCAAGACCAACTCCGCCGTAGATGAAGAGTGGATTATATTTCGTTCCAACTTCTTTTATTACAGCGTAAGCCGCGGCGCAAGCCAGTTCGTTTGATGTTCCGACCACGAATGATTCAAAAGTGTAGCGCGGGCTGAGATTTGTTTCTGGATCAAGACGAAATTCAGGAATGATGTTTTGCATTTCTATGTTTTGAATCTCGTCGGCCGCCTTTTGTTCTTTAATCAAAGACGGATGAACTTCGTATTGGACATTTTTCGTTTCGTTGTCCAAGTTTCTAAGCGCGGCGAGTATAATTTTGTGATATTTTGTTTTGACCCACTCTTTCGCAAAGTTGTTTGGTAGCGCTACGGTCGCGGTCCCGTCTTTTTTATCAGCCAGTCGGCTGTTTTTAAGCCAAGTTGCGAAGTTGGGTCGAGAAATTTGTAACTCTATTTCCGCAAGCGCTGTCTCCCAAGCGCGATTTAAGTCCATTAAGTCCATGTGTTTCATTTTATATTAATCGTCAACGGGATCAAAACGATTTTCTTAATAATATGTTAACTACCTGTGGAAAACTTCGCAATGCCTTTACAAAGCTACTAAAATCCTGTTAAAGTATATGTCATGTCGGTAACATATCAGCCAAAAAAGAGAAAAAGGGCGAGAGTACATGGATTCTTGAAGCGAAAAAGAAGCGTCGGAGGACGCAGGGTTTTAGCGCGACGTCATAAAAAGGGCCGAAAACGTCTAACGGTATAATGTTAGCCAAGAAATACCGCCTTCCAGTTCATAAAATTTTTAAAATTCGAGGACGAACTTCTGGCAACAACTATTTTTCGGTTAAAATAACCGGCAACACTCTGGGTTTCAATCGTTTTGGGGCAGTGATTGGCGCGAAAGTGAGCAAAAAAGCCGTTGTCAGAAATAAATTACGTAGATTGATATTCAATACAGTTCGGCAAAATTATAAAAATATGGAATCACCCTCAGGACTGGACGTATTGATTATAATGAAACCGGCAGCGGTTAATTTGTCGGAGCAAGAAATAAAAAATCTAATTATCGGAGCATTACAAAGATATGTTCAATGAAATCTTATATCGCCCCATATTCAACGCACTGGTTTTGTTGTATGAATACGCGTCTTGGCAAGATCTTGGAATCGCTATAATTCTTCTTACGATAATTATAAGAATTATTTTATTCCCGTTATTTCACGTGGCTATGCGCCAGCAATATGCGATGCAGCGCTTACAGCCGCATGTTAAGAAAATACAAAACGACCACAAGGACAGCCGCGAAAAACAAGCGCAAGCGTTAATGGCGCTTTATAAACAGCACGGCGTCAATCCATTTTCCGGTATATTGCTTATGCTCGCTCAGCTTCCTATTTTTCTCGCTTTATTTTGGGTTTTTCGCGACGGTATTACTATCGAAAGCCTGGGACAGCTTTACTCTTTTGTTTCTCCGCCGGAGGAGATAACCCACTCTTTTTTCGGTTTGATTGATTTGCAGGGACGCAGTATCATCCTCGTAGGAGTCGCGGCAATAGCGCAATATTTTCAAGGGAGATTGACATTAACGCCGCAATCTGAGAGAATTGCGAAGCAAATGGTTATGCTGGGTCCTGCTCTGACAGTGGCGATAATGTCTTTTTTGCCGGCGGCGATAGCGCTGTATTGGCTGGCAAGCTCCACGTTTTCAATATTCCAGCAAGTTATAATTATGAAATCTATCAAAAATGACGAACAACAGCCACCAGCCAATTCAAAAACTGCTTGAGCTTATTGGGTTTGAGAATTTTAACATTGAAGCAAATGACGAGGGAAAAATTTCGATAAGCATTTATGACGACGCCATAAAAAACGCGGCGAGATTTTTGCCCGATTTGGAAACGGCGGCTCGTTTAGTGGCCAAAAAAAATAATCTGTTCATTGCCGGAGTTGACATTAATAATTACAGAAAAGAGCGCGAGCGGCTTATTGTTGAGCTGGCGAAAGCCTCGGCGCGAAAAGCAATTGTGGAAAAACAGCCGGTAGAACTGCCTCCGATGAACGCTTACGAAAGGCGGTTAGTGCACGTTGAGCTTGCCAGTCGTCCGGATGTCAAAACGGAAAGCGTTGGCGAAGGCGCAACCCGCCGCGTTTCCATCCAGCTACTCTAAGTCGGCGGATTCTAAATCAATTGAATAAACGTAGTTGTCGTAGCGGTTTATAAAGAAAAGTTTGTCGCCGATTATTTTTAAGTTAATCGCATCAATTGCGGAATCTTGCGACAGACGAAAAATTGTCCTGATAGATTTTTTGTCCAAAGCGTATTCATAAATTACATCATCCGAATAGAATTTCTTTTTAAGATAATCGTCGGGTAAAAGGATTTTATCGGTAATATTCACTGGAGCGGCGCAATATAAATTTGTGTCGCCGATCGTGCATTTTTCCGGAAGCGTTATAAACGGGAGACGTATTGTCGGCAGGTCTTTGTCGGTGGTTTTTAATTCAATCAACGGGAATCCGTCCACTACCGAAAACATAATTCCCTTGTTTTGATGCTGTTTGAGTATCAGTCCCTTAGCCTCGGCCGCAAGTTGAATTGTTTTATTCTTGACGTCAATAACCCAAATTGAGCCGGTCAAAAGAGCCGATGGTTTTTCGGTAATTAAAATTTTGTTTTCGTAAATCCATTCCAGTCCGACGTCAACAAGGCTTATGTCCATTATCTTGTTTCCTTTGTTGCCGTTCGCGCCGCTCGTAAAAATTGATGTAACGCCGTTAATGCTTTCAATTGAGGCAAGGCGCAAGCCGTCGGGAGACCACGCGATCGCGCGCGTTTCCGGACCAAGCGGTCGCCACTCGGTTGTGCTGGCGTTAAATACGCTGAATTGCGGATTGTGCGGATTGCCGAAAGCGACAACCGCTTCTATTCCGCTTTGCGACGGCAGAACCGAAAGAATAGGTGCCGCGTTTACGCGCCCGACAACTTCTTCTTCGGACTCGCCAACTTTTATAATGTTCCCTTCAAAATCAATATAGTATCCAAGCCAATAATTTATTGCAGGATTTTGAAAAACTTGGCGGAGAACTGTTGGCGATTCATCTGTCACGCCCACCGGCGATTCTTCTGAAACAAAAAGTAATTCTCTTACAAATCCCCAGCCGTAATAAGCGAGTCCGGCAATAACTGCTATGCCGATTATTATTAGTATAATTGTTATCGTTATTTTCATAGTTTTCGGCATCCTTAGCAGTTAATATCATTTACGGTGCAGTCATATATGGATGGTAAGATTTCAGGGGCAGTTAATGTAGAAGTCGCAAATCTTATCTGCCCGGGACTGCCCTGCATGTTACAGTTGATATCATTTATGGTGCAGTCATATATAAGATTTGAATCTACAGCTTCCGTTCTCCCAAAATCAGACGGCGTTTGCTGTTGCTGGTCTTGAAAGTTTAGCGGTTTAAAAATCCCCTTTAATCTTTGTTCGTTCGCTGCTATTTGGACAAGTTCCGGATTTATTGTGTTCAAAACAAGATAAGCCGCGAAAAGAAGAATTAGTCCGAACATGGCCTGCGTGATTCTGTCTATCGCGTCTTGGCGCTTAGATGGCATCCCCGCGGAAAGTATGTATTCAATAGCTCCGAAAACGATGACTCCGAACGCGGTTATGCCGGCAATGGTAAGCGCGAAAAGATATATTCCGCCGATATATTGAGCGAGGCCCGGACTGGTTCCGCGCTGAAGCTCGGTTCCGGGAAGTTCAATTTGAAGCGTGTATCTCGCTAAAACCGGCGCGGTTAAAACTATAAACAGGAAAAACGCTACCGCAGTTATTTTTAGTATTTTCATCTTGTTGTTAAATTGATTGTTTCAAGCGCCATTTCAAGTTGGTTTACTCGATTTTGCGCAGTCGCTTGTATTGCAATATTGCCACCTGACGAAAATTCTGACGGCACGTCAAGTTCAATAATGTCCGGGTTTTCCGCGGTGTCGGCGGGCGCGGCCCCGTTTACCGTCCAATTAAAAACAAGGTCGCCGATTCGTTCTATGTTGAAAAAATACGGAAGCGCCTGAAAGTAATTGAATCCTCTGTCTATAAGATTTAAAGAATATGGATGGTTTATAACGATTTCCGGTTTGGTTGTCGGTATTGTGAACCTGTGCTCATAAACAATTTCATCGCGGGCATTAAGGATGACCATTCTTATTGTCTGACCGGGCTGGCCGTCAAAAGTGGCAAATCTGAAGCCACGCAATCCTATTCCTTCGGCGCGTTTCTGATTGTTTACGAAAAACTTTATGTTGTTTTTTGAAACGTCAATTATTTTGCCGTCATTTAAAATTTCAAAAGCCACGCCAACGGTTGTTCCGCGTGGCAAGGGCAATGATTTGCCGCTGAACCCAGGCGGAATGAAATTATACGCCTTCCAGCTCGTTAGAAACACCGGCTGCGTTTGAGCAAGTGAAGTTTGCGTGAGGAAGAATACAAGCGATGCCAAAAATGAAATTGTTACAATTTGCGCTATTCGCATAGTTTTACGTTTTTTTGCCGAGAGTCGCCCTCGTTATAATCGCGGCAATTTTTGGATGATTCGCGATATATATTGTGATAAGGAGCGTAATTGTTTTGACGAAAGGCAAGTCCAATGCCATTAAATTTGCGAGCGTGTCCAGCAATCCTCCGGCGAGAAACCACGCCCCTCTTGTACCCTTCATTATAAGCCACAGCTGTATTCCGAGCCAAGCCAACAGAGATATGAAAAATCCCGCGACGGCAAGCGCTTGTCCGACAATCGGTATGGGGAGTGTAAGCAGTATTAAAAATTCGGCAAGATCGGCAAAGAACACAATAAAAAACATCAGTAATCCTTCCGGCAAAGAAATTTTTTTATCCTCATTCATTGTTTTTCTCCGCCTTCGGCGGAAAGCTTTTCCATCTCAAGCAGCTGTTCCGGTTTTGTGGTTACTATCTGGTCTTCGAAAGGTGACGGAACTATATACGTATAAGCATGGCGTAGACCCGCGAAAAACAGCCCCTCGCCTATGCTGGCTTCAAGAAGCAGATTTTTTTCCGCCTCGGTCAGGTCGAAAGTTTTCGTCACCGCGTCAATTGTCGCCGGTGACTGTTTGAGCAAAAGCTGAAGCGAGGAGTTGGTTATAATCGGCCGGCCATAAGGAGAGGATACAAAGTCCTCAACGTCCTGCGTTATTGTGGTTATGCCGAGATAATATTTTCTCGCGCGTTTTGCAAGTCCGAAAAGAAACGCCGCGCCGTCCGGATACTTCATCATCCACCATGCCTCGTCTATGAACACAAGCCGTTTTTTGAATTCGGCGCGGATAAGGTTCCAAATATAATTCAATATTATGTACATTGCTATCGGCCTCAACTCTTCTTCCAGGTCGCGGATTGAAAACACTATTAGCCGGTTTTTGATGGCAATATTTGTCGGTTTGTTGGTGAACCCGGAGTAACTGCCTTTCGTGAAGCGGTACAGTCGCTCGGCGATTCCCCGTCCGCCATCCATATTTTCAAGAACGGTCCGAAGGTCTTCCATCAATGGCGGAGTCGCTTCGGAAAAATCTTTGTCCGGAACTATATTCCGCGAAGCGTACGTTTCCTGTATGGCCCGGTCGAGAATACCCTCCTCTTCTGGCGTTATGCCGCCTATCATTATTTTGATTAAGCCGGAGAGGTTGAGAAAATGTGATTTTAGGACGTCTCCCGGACTTTCGTCTTTTGGAATAATGGGAACCTCAAGAGGATTGATGTGATTTTCAGAGTCAAGGGATATTTTGAAAAAACTTCCGCCGACTGAATCCGCGAGATTTTTGTATTCATTTTCCGGGTCTATCACCATTACGTCCGTGCCCAGCATCATTGAACGTAAAATCTCAAGCTTTGCGGCGTACGATTTGCCGGAACCGGATTTCGCGAAAATCACCATATTCGCGTTTTCAAGCGAGAATCGGTCAAAGATTATCAGTGCGTTGTTGTGGCGGTTTATACCGTAAAGTATTCCGTCATCGGACGTAAGATCTGACGATATGAACGGAAAAAGAGACGATGCAGGGCCGGAATTCATCGGCGTTGTTATGTCTATGTAATCAACTCCGAGCGGAAGAGTGGAATTAAATCCCTCCAATTGCTGGAAAGTCGTCGGTTTTGTGTAAACGAGACGCCCCTCTAACACGGAAGCTATTTCCGTTTCAATTTTTTTTAATTCCTCCGGGCTTTCTCCGAATATCGTTATGCATACCCCGACTTGAAAAAGCCGCTCGACAGATTGCTGAAGCGCGTCTCTCAGGGACTCTACGTCTTGTAACGCGGTTTCGAGCATCGGATCGCGCACTTTCCCCTTTTCTTGCTGCGACATTATTTGAGCTTCAATCTGCGTGGCTTTTTTCCTAAGATTTCTCAAAGCTATCGCCGTTTCAACTGGATACGTGAATATGGATATATCCATAGCATTCGGCATATTTATAATCTGCGAGAACCAGCCGGAAGCGAGAAATCGAGGATAGTTCAAGACGAAAAGCGTTTTCGCCACCCTACTGCCGATTTTTATGTAGTCCGAACCGACTTCGAGCGCGGCCGGCGCGAGAATATTTGTCATATCACTTCCCGTTTCGACGGCCTCGGGAGTTTTGGCTATCGCGAGTTCTTGCCCTTCTTTAATTTCCGGATTGTAAAGATTGTAAAAAAGCTCTATCAGTTCTCCATTGTTGAGCGGAATCGCCCGCAAACCGATGCCGGTCAGGCCCTGAATGGCGCGGTCAACACGCTGGTTTAATTGAGACATTTGGCGTTCAATATCTTCAAACGCCGTTTTTTCGATCTTGGGCTTCTTGCCGCGTTGAAATATTTTTAATATTTGCGGCAATTGGGATTTCTCAAATCTTGGAATTTGTATCGGGTCATACGGCACCACCACGAAGAATTTTTTGTTCATAACAGAATTTTCTTCAACGAAAGAGCGTATGAATTCACGGTATTCGGATATTTGATTGCTCAAAAGTTCGTTTTGTTCTTCAGTTTCCCGGTTTTTCAGTTTTTCAAGGTAGGCCTCTATATTCAACTTGCGCGTGTGTATTACCGTTTGAAGAGAAAAATCAAGAGAATTTAGAAAATTTTGATACGCGCCGAGAATGAAGCCCCGCTCCTCTTCTGATTTCAAATCAAAATTTACTCCGGTAACGAGAAGCACGCGGCGCAACCCGCCATCCTTAAGAATGACGACGTCGTCCTTTATGTCTTTGATTTCCACCAACTCTTGTGTCGGCGGAGACTCTTTTCGTTTAACCATAGTTTAATTATAAATCTTAAATCATAAATCTTAAACCTGCGTTAGCGGTAGTCGATTCTTTTCATGGCTATTTTTTCTCCGGTCGATTTTCTCATAACTACGTATTTTTCCGGCTTTCTTTTTTCGCGCTTTAGTTTTTTTCGACTGGTAAGCATTTGCCCCCACAAATTTTTAATTTTTCCGAATTCAAGCGATGGAATCATTTTTTTGGCACCCCCTCTTTTTTCGGCGAATTCCTCGATTTCTTCCCCCCCCTCTTCAACTTGATATTTATCTTCAATTCTTTTTCTTTGCCACAGATAAAGGCGCGGCCTCCAGTAATACTTGAAAGCGTTGAAGAGCATTTTTTCAACCGGCCGGCCTTCTATTTTTATGAACGCGAAAAGTGACGCTATGAATCCGAAAAGAGCGGCGAAAATTAGCCATAGCCACAGTTCAATCAAAAAAAATAGCAAAAACGCGGTTCCGGCCGCGGCTGCAAAATAAAGAAATTGCCTAAGCGTCAGTGGCCCGACAATTTTGTCTTCAGTTTCTATAAATTGTGGAACTTGAAATTGCATTGTTTTAGCGGAGATCCACGGTATTTCCTCTTACGTTTGGTCCTTGTTCTGCCGCAGGTTTGGGCTTTCGAACTTCTCTGAACGAACTTAAGTCAATCACTTCTTCGACCGATTGTTTGACGGGTTTCTCAATTTCCGGTTTCTTAGTTTCTATCTTTGTCGGTACCGCTTGAGGAAACAGCGACGTTTTGGGCCCCACGTAGTGAACCATGCGTTCTTTCGGCGGAGCGGTTTTACCGATCGCAATTTCTTTTTTTCTATCATCTTCTTCTTTAAGTTCTACGCGGAATGGAACCGCCTCTTTTTTCTTCGGCGCGGAAATAGGAATGGAAATTCTTGGTTTTACGCTTTCCGCAATCGGCTTTAATTCCTCTTCCGTTCTCAGAATAAACGGGGTTGTGAGCGGGGGTTCGCTTGGCTTTTCTATTTCCAGTTTCTTGGTTTCGGGCAGCTTGCTTTCCGAAAGGTTTATTACAAACGGAGCTGTAGCCGGCTCTTGTGGTTTAATTTCAAGCTTTTCGATTCTAGGTTCTTCTATTTCCTGTTCTTTCGTTCGCGCTTCAGATTTTGCCTGCCCGCCGACCGGCGTGGTTCCCGGCTTGTATCTCAATTCAACAATATTCGCTTCGGGTTTTATTAAATCAATATCAACACCCCAGTCATAGAGGTCCTTTTGAATTGGTTTTAGAATTTTATCTTTTATTTCTCCCGCAATATCTTTTGAGGACTCGGCGCTTGTCCCTAAAAAATCAGCAAGTTCGTTTATGAAGTTTCGCGGAGAGAGATCTTTTGTTTCAAGCCGCATGATAAGAAAAGGAATTATACGCTCATCTTCGCCGCTTAACTCCAATTTTTCGTTAAGCTTTTCCACCGCATCAAGAGCGTTGTCGGAGCTAAACCAGCGTTTGATTTGTCGCGGGACTTCTTTTATCGCCTCCTCGAATTTAATCATTTTTTGCGTTTTTTAGGTTTGGGCTTTTCTTCTTCTGGGAAATATGCATTGGCATTTATATCTTTTCTCGCGGTTTTAAGTAGCCGTTCAAGCGCCTGGGTCTGGACCGCGTCAAGTTTACCCCTGTTTTTATCGGTTTCATTTAGCGCGCTAACAACCGCTTGCTGTTGTTCGGCTCTGCCCTCTCTAAAAACGCGCGACAGATGTGCTCCGGAGAAATTCAATATAACTTCTTGTCTCTTTAATACTTCCGGACCCATTGAGTCCACTGCGTTTGGCGCTGATTTACGCATCGCTTCGGCTATTGTTTTTCCGAATTCTTGCGCCATATCAGGCCTATATTGAAGGAATTGCTTGTCCGCGCCGGTTGAGCGAATGGTGTTAATATATTGCGGTCTGAGTTTTTCTGGTATCTTTTCAAAGCTGCCAATCCTGGCCGCGTGTATGGCTTCGGCGGCCGCCTCTTCGCGGTTAATTGGAATAAAGTTGCGAGATGATAGCTTTGATTCAAAGAATGGCTTGCTTTGTTTGCCGAGGTCTTCGGATCTTTTTTGCACTCTCTCTTGTATTGCTTGAGACGCGATATCAAGCCGCTGTCCTATGCCGCGCAGTACCGGGAATTTTGCAAGCCCCCTGGCGAATTTTTGCGCGTAAGTCGCTTCTTCTCCTTTCTTTTTTACCGTAAGCGCTCTTGTTGTCGCCCAGCCCGCGGCGCCCCTAGCGCGGTTTATCGCCGCTGTTTGCAGTTTATTTGAAAACCACCCACCTGTTGTTACGGCTACTCCGGAAAAAGTTCCGGAAATTTTATGAGACAGAACAAGCCCGGCGTAAATAAAACCAAGAATTACGAGCATCTGCGCCGCGTTTACGAAAAAGTTATCAACAAGCACGCCCGTCGTCTCCATCACGTTGCCGAGCCTCGCATTCGCTTCTGCTGTTGTCTGGGCGAGATTTCCTATGTATTTGGCGCGACCTTCGCTCGTGGCTATGGATAGCGCTAAGTAAAGGAAGAAAAGAGCGGATGGCGCGAAAAATACCCACCTGAAAAATTCTTCCCACCACCTGCTCCAAAGATGCTGGAACATCGGAAGTATCCAGAAAAGAAAAGCGAGCGGAACCAATACCAATAAAAAGCTCAAAATTATAAATCTCGCGAAGAACATAACAACCATTACCAAAAGAGCAATGGCCATCAAAAAGGTAAATAGCGTCGCGAAAAATATGCTGGACAAAAGTTTCGCCGCGCCGCTAAACGTCAAGACGGTTTCAAGCGTTCTGCCAATGATGGCAGCGGATGTTTCCGCTTGAAGAAGTTTCTGCGGTTGAAACGCCGCGACCAGTTTGTTTTGCAGGCCAATTACGCCTTCTTCCGCTATGCGGCTCAAAAAGAAATCTGAAAGCACGCCGGCAAAGTCAATGAATATCCCGGCTATGGTCAAGCTGAAATTCACAAGCAGTGCCGCCACAATCAACTTCCACAAAAGTTGTTTCATCCCGTAGCTTTCGAAACGGATGATTGTCGCGAAAGCTATTATGATTATGCCGAGCACAAATCCTAAATTGGCAAGCTCTTTGGTGATTCCCCAACCGTCGTGAACAACGCTGTTCCCTCCATCAAGAATCGCGCTGTTCAATTGTAGAGCGTAACCGACAAGAAACGCCGCGAATTGAAGAAGGGCTGAGCCAATTAAGCCGACCGCGTAAACTATGGCCGAAAGCGCTATGGTGAGAGGAGAGAGAGAGATCCCGACCGTCCAATCAACGAGACTTTTGAGCCAGTTAGATTCTTTTGAATCTTGCGCGGTCGTTGTTGCGCTTGTTTGTGCGTTAACCAAATCCGGCGCGATTAAAACCAAACACGTGAAAATCACAATGGCGAAAACCGCTGTTATTTTTAGATATTTTTTAATTCGCCGCATCATTTAATAACCTGAAAAATCTTGTTCAACGACATTGTCAACTGTAATCGTTATCGAGTCGGATTGTTTTGAATTACCGTCCAAGCCGAACGCTCTCGCTATTATTATGTATTGTCCGTCAGATAGGCTTTCCGTATCAATGTTTATAGAATAAGGAGCCGTGAAGTCGGTTGCTACAAGAATGTTATTGACGTAAAACTCCACTCTTTCAATGCCTTTGGCATATCCGGCAGCGGCCGAAATAGTGCTTGTTCCCGAAATGATTGAATTATCAGCCGGCGCAGTCATCACGACTGTTAAAAAGCCGATCACGCATTCATTAAATTTGTTGCCCTCAAGCGTTTCGCATGCTTTGGCATCAACTTGGGTTTGGACGTTTTGCGTTGATTCAGTAACATCAAGACATGCGGAAAGAGCTACTCCCGCAAGGCCCGCGCAACTTCCGCTAAGACCTTGGGGAATATATCCTCCAGTCGGAGCGCTGGGGGTACTGACATTTGAAAGACCGGCAACGCCTTCTCTTATTAAGCGGTTTATAAATGCATCTCCTATTGCGGCTATGTATGCGGAAAGGTCTCTTGCGTTAACGAGCCAAGCAATGCCCGCTCCTATTGTCTGAGCCGTCGCGTCTCCAACTGCTCTGCCTGGGGTGACTGTTTCATATTGCGAACAATTAATATTGCCCGTGACATCTTCGTCGTACGCAACGCATCTTTTAACGGAGAGAAATCCTTGGTTGGCTATGCCCTCCGAGCGTTTGGCGTCGCGTTCTTCAGTGTTTCTTCGCATTAATTCGTCATATCCTATAAGCGTCAAACCAAACGCATTGCCCTGCGGTTGCCAGAGCTCTTGATACGCGACCCATCCGCCGTTAAGGAAGTTGCCGTAAAATGAATTTATATTTCCGACAACCTGGTCCAATCTGCAGGTAATTTGCTGAGAAAACGTTGGCGGCCTGTCGAGCAAAAGTCGAACTTGAAGATTAAACGGCGAACATACAAAACCGAGTCCTAATTGTTTTGTAACTTCGTCAAAAGCTATATTGAAGGCGTCGCCCATAAAGCCGCCCCAGTCTGTTATGAACTTCGGTTCGCCTCCGCCCTGTACCCAGCGCACTATTTGGTCAACTATCATATCCAAGAGTCGTTTTTTTAGAGCTTCTACCGATATAGTCCAGCCCTTGTCCGCGGCCCAGCGCAAAGCGTCTTTTGCCCATGAAGCGATTGTTGTAGCTATGAAACCAGGAGTGTTTACTTCGAAAACTGGAACTGGGGAAGCAGCATAAGCTCGTTTTATTAGATGAAGTTGTACTATAAGCGATTTTTTGTCATCAGAATAATCATTAAATGAGATTGTATTCAATTTTTCGATTTCTTGTTCAAGTTTTTTGAAATTTTCATCAAGTAATTTTGAATAAAAATCAACGTTCCGCGAGATTAAAATGGCTTGTACCGGGTCTTGTTCGTAATTCGCCATAGCTCCGAGAAGATTTTTTTGAAAAATGACGAAACGCAGCTGCTCTCTGTGTAGATTTATTAAAACATTCGGAACCTCCGTAGTTTGTAGAATTCCGATTATCGCTTCACTCGCCTTTTCTATTTTTTTTGCATCATCAATGGCGAAATCTCGGTTTATATTTGTTTTTTGAATTACGTTTTCTATTTTTTGCAGCGATTCAGCGTATGTTTCAAAAACCGCAGAATTTTTTTCATAGGTAATTTTGATGTCGCTATCGTTTATTATTGGGACAAAATCTTCGGGATTGAATTTCCTGATTTCTTTTTCTAAATAATTTTGTACTATATCTTCCGGATGCGGAACGTTCAGCCATTGTTGGTTTTCAATAAGCTCTGGACCCAGAGGATTTTTATTTATCCATTCGCTTGTTACCGTCTCAGCGAACGATTGCGTAAGATTTGTTCTTTTCACGGCAAGCTGTGCGGCTTGCCCGCCGATTGGCGTAGTTTGTCGCGACGGAAGAGCTTCGTAAAAGACACCCTCGTTTCCCCGAATTGAGGTTACGTTATCGGAAAATGGCCGCGGCTCTCCTGCGCGAAAAATAAGACCGGACGAAGTCGCGGCAACGGCTAATATTATAAACGCAACAATTCGCCGCTTCATGGCTAGTCTCGTTTATTATAGCCCCTTTGTTGTTAAGTAAGAAATTTACTTATCCCCAATATTTTTTCTAAATTAAGATTTTGCGGTCTCAGATTCGGCTCTAATCCGGTTTTTTTGATAAGTTCAATCAATTTTTCTTTTGACATTTGTCTGTATCCACCGGATAGGTTATTTATGAGGGTTTTTCTCGGCTGTTTGAACAAAATTTTTATCAATTTGTAGTAATGTTCTTGGTTTGGGGTATAGGGTTTAGGGTGTATGGTTAATTTTATAATTGCGGAGTCAACTTTTGGCGCGGGCTTGAAATATTTTTTTGAGATAAAATCAATTATTTCCGGTTTTGCCCAAAACTGGACGCTCGCGGCGAGCAAATTCATTTTTGGCGGCTGAGCGCATATTCGTTCCGCGACTTCTTTTTGAACGGTAAAAACGCAAAGCTTCGGCTTGCGCGCAAGTTCGCTTATTATTCGGAGAAGATAGCCGGTGATGTAGTATGGAATATTTCCGACCAGCTTATAGCTTTTAGCTTGTAGCTTGTAGTTTTTAATTATTTTTGGAATAACTTTCAATGCATCTCCCAAAACAGTTTCTACGTTTTTATGGTCGGCAAAAGTTTTATTTAATCTTTCCGTCAGCGCTTTATCTTTTTCAATTGCAATTATCTTCATTCCGCGTCCGTCCTCTTCTAAAAGCTTAAAGCTAATAGCTAAAAGCTCGCGCGTGAGTTCTCCATGCCCCGGCCCGATTTCAATAATCGTCTCGCCGTTTTTTAACTCAAGCGATTGAATTATTTTTTTAATTTTTTCTTTATTAATTAAGAAATGCTGCCCAAGTCGTTTCATAAATTTTTACGTTCTTCAGTCGAAGCTGATGTATCTTTCTTCGTCGTCCAAATCGCGCGCCGGGCCGTTGTCGGTTGGAATAAATTCGGTTAGTTCCGGCGGGAGTTCGCCCAAAAACCTTGATGGCAGATTGTAAAAACTTACGCATAATTTTTTCTTCGCTCTTGTCATTGCCACATACATAAGTCGCCGTTCTTCCTCCGTTTCTTCCGGGTTGCCAAAAGACATTTGGTGCGGCAAAAGTCCCTCCGCGCACCCGGCGATAAAAACATTATCAAATTCCAGTCCTTTCGCGAGATGAATTGTTGAAAGCCGCACAACAAAATTTTTGTCGCTGGGCCGGTCCCCCGATTGCAGCAAACTCATTCGTTCTAGAAAAGTTGGCAAGTCGGCATTTGCGGCCAGTTTCATTAATTCGCGGATATTTTCAACGCGCTCTATCGGATTGGTTGAAGCGCGTTTAATATGGGAAATATAATCCGTAGCGGTGATGAAAAACTCAATCAATTCGCTTGCCGACATCGTTTTTGCCGCCTCCGGCAACGCTTTTAAAAGTTGGCCGGATTTGTATTTTGGGAAGTTTTTCTCTATGCGTTCTTTGCTTATCGCGTCTTGTGGATTTATGGCGTAACGCAATCCCGCGGTTATATCCTTTATTTCTTTTCGCATGTGAAAGCGCAATCCGCCGAAAATTTCATAAGGAATGCCGCGCTCTACCAGCGCCTGCTCAATCGCTCGCGATTGCGCGTTGGTGCGATAGAGAATTACAGTACTTGGAATTTGGCCGGGACGGTTTTTTATTCCATATTCCAGATTCGAGATTCCAGATTCAATTTGTTTCGCTATCCACTCCGCTTCTTCGTTTTCGTCCAGCGCCTCTTTAATGGCTATTGACTCGCCTTCTGGATTTTCTGTCCAGAGATTTTTTGGTTTTTGAGATTTGTTTTTCGATATAAGCGCGCTTGCCGCGGAAATAATTGTTTTGGTTGACCTGTAATTTTGTTCAAGAAAAATTATTTTTGCGCCATCCCAATCATCTTCAAAATTAAGAAAATTGCGAAAATCCGATCCCCTGAATTTGTATATTGATTGCGCGTCGTCTCCGACGACAAAAATATTTTTGTGTTCTCCGGCTAGCAACTTTATTAGCCGATACTGGTTGGTGTTAACATCTTGATATTCATCCACCAGAACATATTTGAATCTGTCGCGATATTTTTTGAGAACCTCCGGATGCTTTTCAAAAATTCTGACTGGTTTTTCTATCAAGTCGTCAAAATCAAAGGCGTTGTTTTTTTTCATTTCATCTTCGTATCGTTCAAAAATTTTCGTGGACTTGGCGTCAAGCTCCATTTCTTCCGGAGACGACAATTCATTTTTTAGGCGTGAAATTTTTGCGGCAATGACTGCGGGATTGTATTTGTCCGTCGCGATATCCATTTTTTTCATGACGGTCTTCAGCAAACGCAGAGAATCGTCGTCGTCAAAAATTGAAAAATTCTTGTTCCTGTCCGCGAGTCGCGCTTCTTCTTTAAGAATTCTGACTCCCAAAGAATGAAAAGTGCCGACAAACGGAGAATGATTCAAGATTCTATTTCGCATCTCGCCAGCGGCCTTGTTGGTAAAAGTTATGGCGATTATGTGGCTTGGATTTATTCCCCCGGTAATAAGATTCGCAAGCAAGGTTGTCAACGTTTTGGTTTTGCCGGAACCGGCTCCGGCAACGATTAAAAGAGGGCCGTTTTTATGGCTTGCAGCTTCAAGTTGCGCGTGGTTGAGATTTTGTGTTAGCATAAATTGTGTTGTTTTGATGATTATTGACCACTGGCGAAGAGTTCGGAACGGCCTTACAAACGAATATTTGATAGCTATTCTTCTTATTTTTTTTACAGCCACAGCAAACTGGCTGTTTCCTTATTATTATGCGGTCGAGCCGGTTAATCAATCTTTTGGCGTTGACTTTGAGTCATTCGGCGGTCCGGTTTCATATGACTTATCCACAGGTTATCAAGATGGATTAACGAGTTTTTACGGTGGAATTATTAATGATGGCGGATTGGACTTTGGCGGCGGTCTAATTGACGGTTCTTCAATTTTAAATATGCCGAATCTCTAAATATTAATTCTTGTCTTTTAGTTTATAGTTGAACGCTTCGGAAAGATGTTCGCTTGTAACCGATTCGGAGTTTTCCAGATCTGCTATTGTCCTTGCGGTTTTTAGCATGCGGTAATATCCGCGCGCTGATATGAATGACTTGTCCAAAACCATTTTCATAAACGAGTCGGCTTCGGGAGCAAGATGGATAAGCTCGTCGCATTGCTTGGAGGTCATATCTGAATTCGTATAAATTTTGTTTTTTAATTTTTTAAAACGTTCTTTTTGAATTTGTCTCGCGAGTTTTATTTTTTCGCGCAATGTGTCGCCCTCTTTTGTTTCGGAGGCGCCCCTCAGTGTTTCTATTTTAATTCGCGGCACTTCCACCTGCATATCTATTCGGTCAAGAAGCGGTCCGGAAATTTTTTTGCCGTAACGAAGAGTTTCATTGGCGGTGCATCTGCATTCTTTTTCGGCATCTCCGAGGTAGCCACACGGACATGGATTCATTGCCGCGGCTAGAGTAAATTTCGCAGGAAGTTCAAGATTATGCTTCGCGCGGGAAATATGTATCGCGCCAGATTCAAGCGGTTGTCTCAATGCCTCAAGAACATCGCGATGAAATTCCGGAAGTTCGTCTAGAAATAAAACGCCGCGATGCGCCAAGCTTATTTCTCCCGGGCGCGGATTTGTACCGCCACCTACCATTGCCGCGAGCGACGCGCTGTGGTGCGGGCTACGGAAGGGTCGTCGAAACATCAAGCTGTCTTCTTTAAGCATGCCGGCTGCGCTATAAATTTGGTTTATTTCTATGAGTTCGTCCATTTCAAGCGGCGGCAATATTGACATCAGCGCTTGCGCGAGCATTGTTTTTCCTGAACCTGGCGGACCGCTCATTAAGATATTGTGTCCGCCGGCGGCTGCTATCGCCAAGGCGCGCTTGGCGTTCATCTGCCCCTTTATGTGATTTATATCGTATGAAACTTCCTCGGTTTTCGGCATGATCCGCGTGTGTGTTTGCGGCTCTATAACCTTTTTATTTTCAAGATGAGCGATTATTTCTTGAATGTTTTTTATTGGAATTACTTTAACTTTGTTGATAAGCGCGGCTTCGGCGGCGTTTGCGTGAGGGATGAAAATCTCGGAAAAATTTTTGTTTTTGGCCAATGACGCGATGTTAAGCGCGCCGCTTATCGGCCGAAGCTCGCCGTCAAGCGACAGCTCTCCCGCGAAAATTTTGCCGCGAGTGTCAAATTCTTCTATTTGCTTGGTGGCGAGAAGATAACCTACGGTTATTGCGAGGTCATATTGCGAGCCGGTTTTTTTTACGTCAGCCGGAGCGAGATTGACCGTGATTTTTCGGTTTTCCTTGGTTGGCGGTTTGATGCCGCTGTTTTTAAGAGCAGAGCTTATACGTTCGCGTGATTCGGAAAGGGCTTTGTCCGCCAGGCCCACGATATTAAAACTATGAAGGCCGACATTGATGTCGGTCTCCACTTCAATCAGCTTCGCTTTTATGCCGTCCAGTTCGGCGGAATAAACCTTAGATAGATTTTTGGCCATGTTTGCAATTTTTGCACAGCCGTGATTCCGGACTTGCTTCAAGAACGTCCATGTCTATTTCCTTTCCGCATTCTTCACAGTTGCCGTACGTTCCCAATCCAATCTTTCTGAGCGAGGAGTCAATGTCACCGAGTCGCTCTTTTATGGCGTTGGCTATACTGACGTTGGTCGTCAATTCTTCCGCCTCGTCGGCTTCTTCGTCAAAATGGTCGACGTCGCTTCCAAAGTCGGGAAGTTTATCCGGATTTAGTTCTTTTAATTCGGCTTCAAGGCTCGCCTTTTCTTTTTCAAGCTTATTTTTAAAATTGTCCAATCGTTCTTTAGAAAGCGGCATTAAAAAGAGATTAAACAAAAAAAGGGCTCTGGTCAAGCCCCGTCAAGCCCCTCCTTCTTGATTCACAGTCCTAATCGGTTTGCTGCTTCTTGGACGCCGCCGAAAGAAGAGCTTATAAGAAAGTAATTGCTGATGATGCCGTAATTTAACGAAGCTCCGGCTACTTCAAATGGCAGATACTTCGTGGCGGTTCCTTTTATTTGGCCGCTTAGAAATATTGCCGAGGTCGGATTTTGCGGGTCGGCTATATAAATATTTTTAAGCATTGATACTGCTACGGTTTCAAGTTTTTCAACGATTGTTTGCGTTTCAAAAAGTATGGCCGTAGTTTTTAATTTAAAGATGAATCCTGGCCATACGCCGTTCTGGTCGTAATAAAGGTAAGCCGTGAAATCGTCCTCAAAATTCGTGCTTGTCTCTTCCTGGGTGAGAATTGGCAATAATGCTGATAGAAATTCAGGGGCGATAATCAAACCGGCTTGCGTTTCAAAAACAATTTCCTTGACACCGTTGGCGTCAAGCGTTTGCATGGCGGAAACGGCCATGGCCTCTCTTATGTTCTCGATTGTAACGGTGGCTATGACCAGAGGTTCCAATTGATTTGCCGGAGACGTGAAAAATGATCGGTGAACTAAACTGGGCGCAGGCGTTTCTGCCGGCTCTAATCCTTCAACCAGAGGAGGAATCAGCGGGGCTGACGGAAGCGGTTCTTGAATTGCCGGTAATTCCGGTTGAGATGGGAATATTAACGGATAGACGAAGTAATATCCCAAAAATCCAAACCCAGTAATTAATATTATTATTCCGGCGATTAACCCTGCTGTTTTGGTCCATTTGGAAATTTCACTTTTTTCCGGCTCTCCAGAGTCCATAGGCGTTGGAGGAGTAAATATTGGTTCCTCTTCCGGCTCAGGAATTTTAAGCTCTCCGGGCTTGACCGGTTGAGGTATAGGTGTTCCACCAGAGGATTGCATTGATTGCCTGTCCGACTCCATCGTGCGGATGGTAATCGGCGGAGGTGGGGGCGGCTGAACTGGTTCTCTGTTAAAATTATTAGAATTATATGGTTCTGCCATACATTTTATCGTAGCACACAATTTTGTGTGGCGGTTGTGGAAAACTTTAGGAGCGCAGGATACGAACCAGAATCAATTGAGCGGAGCGAATTTGGACAAGATTCAAGGCGCGAGGAGCGATGCGTATCTTTAGATACGTGAGCGACGAGCAACGCAGAAGATTGGTCAAATTCGTCCGCCCGAAGGGAAGCTCGGAAATGGCCAATTTCTTCGTTGCTCCTCCTCGGCGTATCGCAGAGGATACGCTTTCGTCGTCGCGCCTCGAACTCGTCTCATTTCCGAGCTTCTCAAGCTGACTCTGGTTCGTATTCTGCGCTCCTATCCAACGCTTTGATTGAAAGCGAGAGTTTGCCGTCTTCCATTCTGATTATTTTCGCGCGCACGGATTGGCCGAGTTTTAGCACGTCTGAGACATTTTTAACAAACCCATTTTTTAGTTCGGATACATGTATCATCCCGTCTTTATTGAGCCCTATGTCAACTATCGCTCCGAAATCCATTATTCTTGAAACCGTTCCTTCAACTATGTCGCCGACGCGATATTCTTTAACTATTGATTTTATGATTTCAACGGCTTTTTCGCATGCGCTCATGTCGGTTCCGGAAACAAAAACCATGCCGTCTTCTTCAATGTCTATGCTTGCAACCCCGGTATCGGCAACTATGCCGTTTATTATTTTGCCCCCAGGACCTATTACTTCTCCGATTTTCTTGGGGTCAATATTGAGCGTCAGAATTTTCGGAGCGTAAGGCGAAAGTTCCGGGCGCGGCGAAGCAAGGACCGCGTTGACGGTTTGAAGTATATGAAGCCGCGCTTTTTTCGCTTGTTCCAGGACTTTTTCAAGCATTTCAATCGTCACTCCCTCTATTTTTACGTCCATTTGAATCGCGGTTACGCCGTCGGCCGTCCCGGCTACTTTGAAATCCATATCGCCATGATGGTCTTCCGGGCCTTGTATGTCTGTTAGAATTTTATATTTTTGTTCTCCGAGAATTAATCCCATCGCTATTCCGGCCGCGGGTTTTTTAAGCGGTACCCCGGCGTCCATAAGAGAAAGAGAGCTGGCGCAAACCGTTGCCATTGAAGATGAGCCGTTTGAAGAAAGTATTTCCGACACGACGCGTATAGTGTATGGAAATTTTTCTTGCGCGGGAATAAGCGGTCTGAGCGCTTTTTCCGCCAGGGCGCCGTGGCCGATGTCTCTTCTACCCGGTCCGCGGAACGAGCCGGTTTCGCCAACCGAATATTTTGGAAAATTGTAATGCAACATAAAACGTCTATTGTCGGTTGTTTCCATTGTTTCAACAAGCTGCGCCGCTCCGGGAGGGCCGAGAGTAGTCATCGCGAGAGCTTGAGTGTTTCCGCGAATAAACAAAGCCGAGCCGTGCGTTCTTTTGAAAAGACCGGCTTCCGCCGTAAGGGCTCTCACCTCGTCCAATTTTCGTCCGTCCGGCCTCGCTTCCTCTTCCAGTATTTTTTTGTGGAGTAGTTCGTTTATCTCCTCTTCAAAAAGTTCATCAACCGCCTGTAGTTGCTTTTCCGAAAATTCGCGGCCATTCAAAAGGTCTATGAGCTCATGTTTCAGAGTGTTGATTTTGCTGTGCTGTTCGTGGTCTTTCGGGGCATAAATAACTTCTTCAAGCTTGTCGGCCAGAAATTCTTTCACTGCTTTCTTGGTTTCATGATCCGGTTCAACAAGATAAACATCCGTTTTTTCTTTTCCTATTTCTTCGGCTATCTTAGTTTGAAACTCAATAAGTTTTTTTATTTCTTTTTGCGAGGCTTTAAAGGCGTCAATGATTTCGCCGTGTTCGGCTTCGTCTCCGGAAAGCTCAAGCATGTTTATTTTATTTTTCAGCCCGGAAACGAACGCCTCAAGTTTTGCTTCGGATTTTTTCAACTCGCCAATCTTTGGATTGATGGCAATATCGCTGTTAATTTTGGCAACTTTCACTCCCGCAACCGGACCACTCCATGGAATATCAGAAATGGCGAGGGCGGTTGATGCGCCAATTAAGGCCGGAAAATCCGGGTCGTTTTCTTCATCATACGCAAGAACTGTTACCGCCACATGAACGTCACGGCGCATGCGATGGTCAAAAAGCGGCCTAATGGTTCTGTCTATCAAGCGTCCGGATAGAGTCGCTTCATCGGACGGTCTGCCTTCGCGGCGCACAAATCGACTGCCTAGTATTTTTCCGACGGCGTAGAATTTCTCTTCATAATCAACCGTGAGCGGAAAAAAATCGGTATCACGGTCTTTAACTCCCATCACCGCGGTTACAAGAATCGCCGTATCCCCATATCGCGCTAAAACCGCCGCGTTTGCGCGCCCGGCCAGTTCCGATATTTCCAATTCAAGCGGCCTACCCGCGACATCTATTGAATATTGTTTACGATTTAACATGTTGTATAACTTAAGAACGGTGGTCTTTCGTTCTTAGCGTTCTTTGGTCCTTCGCTTATTTTTTTATAATTATCTTCGGAATTTCCTCCAAATTAATAAAAGTATCGGCCTCTTCTTTTAATTTTCCAGAAGCGCTTCTTCCAAACGCAGCGACTTCAACTTGCCTGCCCAATCCCCATTTTAGATATTCAACCAGAGGAACAAAATCGCCGTCTCCGGTAACAAGAATTATGACGTCAAGAAAATCTGCCATTCGTATGGCATCAACCGCCATGCCCACGTCCCAGTCGGCTTTTTTCATTCCGCCCGGATAAATTTGGAGGTCTTTTATTCTAAGTTCGAGGCCGGCGTTTTCAAGCGCCTCAAAAAAGGCGGCTTCGCGACCCTGCGGAACCACGCTGACAACTCCGTCAATCCCCTCGCTCTTTACTACGTATGCTACGGCGCGGATTAATTTCCTGCCGCCAATCAGCTCTTTGATGAGTTCGCGATAATTAACGCGCCCCTGATATAAATGTTTTGCGGAATGATAAAGATTTTGTATGTCTATAAAAATACCGACACGCTGTTCTTCTTTATGTTGCCGCGATTTATTTGCTGACATTTTTATTTTTTCAACCCAAGACTTCTTACCAGAGTATTATACGCTTTTGGATTTTTTTTTGACAAATAGTCAAGCAGTTTTTTTCTTTTGCTGACCATTTTTAGAAGACCGCGCCTGGAATGGTTGTCCTTTTTATTTTTTTTGAGATGGCTTGCGAGTTCTTCTATGCGCCGGCCAAGAATGGAAATTTGTACTTCCGGAGAGCCGGTGTCCGTTTCGTGCCTTTGGTGCGCTTTCAGTATATTAAGTTTTTTTCTAGTAGTAAGCATGATTAAAAAAGTATAATAAATTCTTATAAAAAAGTCAACTTTTTGACTCGTCGCTTGCATGCTCTTCAGAACCGGGTGTCTGCTCCAGCTGAAGATACCCAATAGTTTTTCGCGGGTCCTGCCGCATCGCGCCGCCTGTATTCCTCTCGGAACCGAGGTCGGCTTACTCCAGCGGTAAGCCGCCTCTACGCTCTCAGCGAAAAACTTTTGCTTCGCAAAAGACCAAGCTTTTTCGCTTCCGAGAGTTTCCTCAAGAAACACAGGCGGCGCTTATATTAGTTAAACCGAACCCGTCCTGCTCTGAAGAAGCTCTCGGAGCTCCGATGGCTTGGTCTCCCCGACCGCGGTCGGGGAGCATCGGAGCGAGAGTGCAGCGGTCGTCTGCCGCCGGAGCAGACGAACCGCGGTTCTGAAGAGTAGGACGGGTGAGGTGCTACTTAGAGGAATACAGGCGACGCGCTAATGAGCGAACTTATATTTTCAACCTGCGCAGGCCTATGTAAAGAGTGCGGGTATGCAAGTTAAATATTTTCGTAATGTCTAATTGTATCATCTTTTTCTGAAATTGTCAAGGTGACTAGATCACATTTCCAACCCTTGTCGTTTATAAGCTCTTCGTTGTTTTGGGCGTAAAGCGTGGAAGTTTTTTTAAACTTTTTCATTTTTGCCGCAGTCATTTGTTCTTCCGGCAATAACTCTTCGGCTCCATTGCCGAATTGCCGCATTGTTTTTACTTCAACAAAAGTTAGAATTCCTTCCGGTGATATAGCCACAATATCCAGTTCCCCCCACTTTTGTCTATAGTTTCGTTCTATTATTTTATATCCTTTGTTTTTCAGATATTCGCAGGCCTTATCTTCACCGTATGTACCGAGGTCGGATTTATAAGTCATATGTTTAGAATTTAGAATATAGAATTTAGAATTTGGGGTCAACATTTGTGTGTACGCTGTGTAAAAATTATACACGTGTTACGCAAAAAAGTTGTGTAAGATGTTTGTCGTGAAACACCCGTAACAACAAAAAATGGCAATTCTTGAGCAAAATGGTTATACAAAGTGTTTGTCGTGAAACATTGAAAACACCAAAAAATCGGGAAAGCTATATTTTACGCGGTTACCCGCTTGTTAAACATTTTGCCATGTTTCACACCTTTTTACACATTCTGTCAACTTCATCTCCCAACCTCACCCGTCCTCATAGCGCGCCGCCTGTATTCCTCCCGGAACCGAGGTCGGTATGAGCGCAGGATACGAACCAGAGTCAAGTTGAGAAGCTCGGAAATGAGGCGAGTTCAAGGCGCGACCTGCCTGCCGGCAGGCAGGCAGGCAGAGAGTTTCCTAAAGAAACACAGGCGGCGCGTTGAGAGTGAGTGAGGTTGAAATGAGTACTGGCGCACGCTTCGTCTGATTTGGCGCACAGCGTGATAGTTATTGTCGCGGGATGCTTGTTTGTTCTCGCAGAACATTTCGGACTTAATGAGTTTGAGGTGAAACTCGCGGACGTAACGTTGTCCGCTATACTTGTATGCTATATGATTTTCCTTGCCTACAGAATTATTTTTCGACAAGGCCACAAACATTAACAGGCACCCAACGTTGGGTGCCTGTTTTTGTTTTAGTATGGGCGCTGAAGGGATCGAACCCTCGGCCTACTCGGTGTAAACGAGTCGCTCTACCACTGAGCTAAGCGCCCCCCTCCTCACTTGTTTCGCATCCCATGTTTACACTGAGCGAGCGAAGCGAGTCGAAGTGTGCAGTATTCTTGAATTAGTCCGAATCGTTTTCGCCCCTCGACTGGCTCGGGGCGAGGAAGTCCCCCCGCCTGCG
>MGIR01000002.1:49349-80822 GCA_001793855.1 Candidatus Wolfebacteria bacterium RIFCSPLOWO2_01_FULL_45_19
GGCCGAAGCCACTTCGGCGAGGCGAAGGCCCGCGAAAATCCAGAAAGGCGGCGGAGCCGCACGAATGACAATTTCAAGTTTTTCTTTGGCGGCATTCAATCCAAGAATTCGCAAAGCGAATATCTAAAGAATAACGAATTTATAAAATCATGGCAACGATTTCAATTTTAGAAAAAAATAGAGCCCCAAGCAGAAATGTGTTCTGCGAGGGGCTCGGGTTTAAGTCGTTGGCGAGTTCACTTCTTTTCTCGGTAGTACATTTCAGCAGCGAGAAGGTGGCCCTTGGTGTACGTGGTCTGAATCTTGACGACATCGTATTTTCCACCGTTGACCATCGCATCAAGCCGAGGCTTGACGTCGGCCGCCTTAGCATACCAGTCGTACTTGTCGCTCTGGATGAACAGTACACGAAGACTGTTGCCATCTCCCCGACCAGAAGCGTCGTAGGTGACTTCGGCCGCCGTAAGATACCCGGACGAGTACAGCGTCTTCACGGAAACGATGTTGTACTCGCCGCCGTTGACCGTGGTCTCGAGCTTGGGGCGCACCTCGTTCTGCTTCCTGATGAAGTTGTACTTGGTGCTTGTGATCAAGAGCAGACGCAAGTTGCTACCACTTACCGGTTGCGTGCTCACTTCGAGGGTCTGCGTCGATTCGGGGTTGTTCTCATTGCATCCAGCAACGAAGAACAGAAGCCCGAGAAGCATGAACGAAAACACCGCTTGTCTGATTTTCATCTGAACCTCCTTCTTTTGGGTTTGGGAATGTGCTACCAAGCCACGATGACTCGATCTGTTTACTGCTTAGTAATATAGCATACCCAGTGCCAGAAGTCAAGCTCAAACAAAAAATCAGCATTTCTGCTGTTTTAGTGGCCTAATTCTTATGGATTCTTGGATTAAAAAATTTTCTTCCCCCAAAATGCGAAATCGTGAATTCGTTTTTACCCCCAAAATTGAATACCAATTAGTCGCCGAGCGAAGCGAGGCGACATCTGAATCTTTGACATTTCCAATCTGGTGCGCCCGCTTGGACTCGAACCAAGAACCTTCGAGGTATAAGCTCGACGCTCCGCCATTGAGCTACGGGCGCGATTATGCTTGTAAAAATTTTGGAATTTCTGAGATGTCTTTTATTATTATATCCGATCCGGCGGCACGCCATTCGTTTTTGTCTTTTATCACTCCGCTCAAAACGCCTACAAATCCGAAGCCGTTCGCCCGGGCGAACTCCAAATCAATCAAGTTGTCGCCTATATAATAAACGGATTTAGGGAATTCTGGCAAGTTTTTAAGAATAGGCAGAGCCGGCGCTATTGCTCTCGCGTCCGGTTTAGGATGCCGGTTCAAAAAATGATTGTGATGAATTTTTTCAACCAAAGTAGTTGTTGGATTCGGGTCGTGAGTAACAAAAAAATCCAATTTTGAGAAATCAACTCCGCTTGCCCTGAACGTATTTATCACGCCAGGTCTTGTAAAGCGATTGGTCAGTATTCCCGTTTTGACGTCGCGCCTTTTTAAAAAATCAAAAACCTTATTCGCGTCAGTGACCGGCTTCAAGCCCTTTTCCAGTTCTTTTTTATCCCATAATTCAAGATAGCGGAGAATTGTTTTTTCGTCGAAAATCTCCTTAAGCATTTTCAGCGCTTCCGTACCCTTATCGTCGAAATAGTTTGCGGGCAATCCAAAAATAGGCGCAAGTTCCTCCTGTATTTCTTTATGAAGTTTTGTAGCGTCAAAAACAACTCCGTCTGCGTCGAAAATAACGCATCTTATATTTTTACCGGTTGCAGCTTGAATGGTTTTATTACGGCGTTGAACTCCTCATATTCCAAAGTTTCTTTTTCCATGAGAGTTTTCGCTATGGCGGCCAGAGCATTTTTGTGCCTTTTTATTATTTTTTCAGCGGCTTTGTACGCGTGGTTGAGGAAGTTGTCTACTTCTTCGTCTATTTTGCGGGCGGTTTCTTCGGAGTAATCCTGCTCCGCCACTATTTCGCGCCCGAGAAACATAAGGTCTTCGGATTTTCCAAAAGTGCGTGTCCCGAGATTTTCGCTCATTCCGTATCTGGTGACGAGGTGCTTCGCGAGTTCTGTCGCCTGTTTCAGATCGTTTGAGGAGCCCGTCGTCAGTTCTTTGAAAGTAAGTTTTTCAGAAATGTATCCTCCAAACGCTACGGCAATATCGGCAAGGAATTGGGATTTTGTTTTGAGGCGCATTTCTTCCAGGGGCAGTTTTAAAGTATATCCGCCGGCGCGTCCGCGGCTGATAATGGATACTTTCTGCACCGGGTCCGCGTCTTTCAGCGCGGAAGCTACGAGTGCGTGTCCGGCTTCATGGTACGCGGTTATTTCTTTTTCGCGCGGAACTATGACCCGTCCTTTTCGTTCCGGCCCAAGCAGGACTTTTTCTATTGAAGTTAGAATTTTTTCCTGGTCAATTTCTTTTTTGTCTTTTTGCGCCGCCGCGATCGCGGCTTCGTTCATAAGATTAGCGAGGTCCGCGCCGGAAAATCCGGGGGTGCGAATCGCG
Source organism: Candidatus Wolfebacteria bacterium RIFCSPLOWO2_01_FULL_45_19 (assembly GCA_001793855.1). GTDB lineage: Bacteria > Patescibacteriota > Minisyncoccia > UBA6257 > GWB1-45-9 > GWB1-45-9. The sequence goes on from MGIR01000002.1 coordinate 51,881, forward strand.
ACTTTTCTTAAATCAACGTCCTTTGCAAGTTTTTTCTCGCGGGCGTGTATCTTGAGTATCGCTTCGCGGTCGTTTATATCCGGAAGGTCAAGCATAACTCTGCGGTCAAACCGTCCCGGGCGGAGAAGCGCCGAGTCAAGAATGTCCGGACGGTTGGTTGCCGCAAGAACGATGATTCGCGTATCGCGTTCAAACCCGTCCATTTCAACGAGAATTTGGTTGAGCGTCTGCTCTTTTTCGTCATGTCCTCCGCCTACGCCGGCGCCGCGTTCTCTGCCCACGGCGTCAAGTTCGTCAATGAAAAGAATGGCTGGCGCCGTTTTTTTCGCGGTGGCAAACGCGTCTCTGACGCGCGAGGCGCCGACGCCTACGAACATTTCCACGAATTCCGCCGCGGATATGAAGAAGAACGGAACCCCGGCTTCTCCGGCCACGGCGCGCGCAAGCAAAGTTTTTCCGGTTCCGGGCGGACCTATAAGGATTACGCCACGCGGTATTTTCGCGCCTATCTCAAGATATTTTTTCGGATTTTTGAGGAAATCCACGACCTCTATCAGCTCTTGTTTTGCTTCATTAAGACCGGCAACGTCTTTAAAAGTAATTCTGTCTTTAAAAGACGCGGATAATCGGATGTTTGACTTTCCGAAAGTAAATGCCTGATTTACTCCGGTGCGCGCTTGCTTGAATATTATCCATATAAACACGCCTATTATCAGAAGAGGTAAAAGAACCGGCAGCATCATAGTGAGCCAGAATTTCAAACCGGATTCGTCTTTTATTTCAAGAGCGACCAGTGACAAATGTTCTGGAGTTACGCCATAGTTTTTCAACGTTTCACTAAGGCCGGCCTCCGATTCTTTCTGCGAAACGGCTTTTTTGCCGTCTGCCAGCTCGATTTCGAGCGTGTTTCCGCTCACGGTAAGCTTCATCGTTTCTCCGGCAATTATTCTTTCGGCCACCTGGCTTATAGACAGCTGTTCCGGTTTTTCCTCCGGCTGAAGAATAAGCGAAAAAATAAGCGCCGTAGTGAGCAGCATCAGTATTATCCACGCAATGTTTTTCCAAAATTGATTCATAATGTAATGCGAAATTTGCGAATAGCGTCTCTTTATTCTAATTTGATTTTTAAAATAATTCAATCCCGTTAGAAGCAGGAAACGCTTCGCTGTGCCGGTGAAGTCGTATTCTGCCATGTTAATTGTTTATTGCAAAATATGTTTCTCGCTTGGTGTTTCCGTAGCGAAGCGGCTTCTAGCGGGATTAATAATTGAAAAGGCGCTCCGATCGTGGTCGGAGCGCCGAGATTTTTGGCGCGTTAGCGTGTTTGCGCCCGATGATATGATTTCTTGTCGTTGTAGCGCTGCCGCATACGGGCAACGCACCCCTCTGCCTTGTACAGTTTGCCCTTGTAGGTTGCAAACCGACTGTACCCGTTGTTTATGATGTATCCGGGGATATGACGCAGTTGCTCAAGGTGAAGTATGATTGAATCCGCTATGTCTATATAACGCTCGAAAAGTTTAAACTCATCTTCATTTGCGAGTTCTTCGCTTTCGTTGAGGCGATACAATTTTTTGTCGACCGTCTTTGCGAGTTCGGTTACGACATCAAGATAACCGTAAAGAAATGCCTGGACTTTGCCCTGGAAATTCTTCCAGTGAGTTAATTCCGGAACGACTTTTTTTGTCCCGACTATAACTGGCCAGATTTTTCCAAAGAGCTCTGCTTCGTGACGTTCCTGCCACGAAGTGCGGCTTGACCGATTACCGCTTTCGGCGATTTCGGCGGCTCTCTCGTCAAGTCCGGTTACGAGCTGTTCCATGGCGTATTCCATATACGCCATTTCTTCTTCGTCATTTTCTTGAGCGGCCACAATGAACGCCTTGGAAAGATCACTCATTAGATTTTGACTCGCAAATCCTATACGACCTTGATTTCTCATCAGATAGTTGAGATGCTCGTGCAGGCCGTCAAAAGCCGCATTCATTTGTTGGTACATCCCGAAATCTCTTATGTGATCGGGCGTTTGTATGTGCGGTTTTTGAATTACGCGCAAAAAGTCATCAACTCTTTCCGTTTTCTCTCTCATGTGCTTCTCCTTTCTCCTTTTGTTTTGTTATAGAACTCACTGTATCCCGGAAAATTCTTTGAACGGGTTCTGAGATATAGTGAATTCCTAATAAAGATAAAAAAAGCCGGAGGGGAAGTCTGACCGTGGTCGGACTCCCCTCCGTGATTAGCGGCTATCTTGCGCTCACCTCATGAGCGGACGCTGACAGTCGTCAATCAATTTTTAGCGATCGCCCGGCTTTCTCGGACGGACGAATTTCCCGTCGCGATTTTGGAAGCCGCGCGGCGTTTGCGGCCGCGACCTCGCTCCGTCGGCAGCAACGCGTTCGGCGTTGCGCTGCTCTGCGTACTTCAGGTCGAAGTTGCGGAGTTGCCGACGCAGGCCGTATAACGCCTGCACTTGCTGGTGCGCTGACGTGAGATTCCTCGTGTGAGCGAGTTCCTCTTCCACTTTCTTTTTCGCGTCGGCGCCGTATTTCTCGATCAGCCCTGGATCGTTCATCAGATTTTTGACATCCGATTCCAGCTGACCATTCACCGCTCCAGTCACGGCTGTGTCGGTTTCGACGATGGAGTCGCAGAGTGCGCGGGCATCGACTTCCTTGAGCTGTTCCTTGGTTTTCCCGAAGGCCATATCGAACAAGTTTTTTTGGAACTTGCCGATTGACGTTTGGAAAACATCCAGGTTCAGTCGCGGACAGCCCTTCTTGTGGTTTATCAGCTCGCGCTCCAGGTTTTCCAGCGCTTCCTTCGCGTCGTCCGGGTGGACCGGGAGAGAGGCCTTGTAGACCCTGTGCTTCTCGGCCACCTTCGTGAGGAGGTCGGAATCCACGTCGATGTGAACCCGTCCTTCGCACTTCGGGCATGCCATGCCGGACTGGACGTCGCCGCTTGCGACCATCTCGCCCAGGATGACGCCGATCGCGATTGGGTGAAGGTACCCGAATTCCTGCGACTTCCATCTCTTCTCGGTCTCTTCATCGATTATGAAATGGACACGCTGGCGTTCCGGGGTCTGCGCCGTTTCTTGCGCTTGCACTTCTACCGCTGCTTTCTTGACGACTTTGGTCATTTTACACCTCCTAAAAAAGGTTCATTAACCGGCAAAATGCCTTTGTCGCGCTTTATGCGCGGCTAGTTAATGCGCTTCAAAGAACACCAGTATTATACTTGATGTATTAAAATTGTCAAGTGACGGGTTTTAATATATAATTTAGAATATAAAATGATTAACAGCGGCAAAAAAATAGTAGTTATCGGCGGAGGCACCGGCGTCTTTACTGTTTTAAGCGGACTTAAAAATTATTTCAAAAATTTGACCGCGGTTGTTACTATGGCGGACGACGGCGGCTCAACTGGAATTCTTCGTGAAGAATTTGGAATACTTCCTCCGGGTGACGTTCGGCGCGCGCTCATCGCGCTCTCAAATTCAGACAACAAAATTCTTTCCGAGCTTTTCAATTATCGTTTTCATGAAGGTAGCGGGCTTCGCGGCCACAACTTCGGCAATTTGATGTTGACCGCGCTTGAGCGCATAACCGGAAATTTTCAGGAGGCGGTTCAGCAGAGCGGAAAAATTCTTTCGGTAGAAGGCCGGGTTGTGCCGGTTACTCTCGGCAATATTCGATTAGTCGCCGAACTTGACGACGGCGCTGTTATTAGCGGAGAAACAAACATAGACATTCCAAAACACGATGGCCGTTTGAAAATAAAGAAAGTTTGGCTGTCGCCGCAGGCAGACCTAAATATCGTAGCGCGTGACGCGATACTTAAGGCCGATGCCGTTATCATCGGTCCCGGCGATCTTTACACGAGTTTGATTCCAAATCTTCTTGTTCGCGGAATGAAAGACGCTTTGCGGAAAAGCCGAGGCAAGGTAATATATTTCGTAAACGTTATGACCAAATTCGGCGAGACAAACGGTTTTCGCGCCTCGGATTTTTATGAAAAAATAGAATCCTATGTCGGGGAAGGGACCATTGATTATGTCGTTGTGAATAATAAAAAGCCGAGACCCGAGCGTTTGCGACCGTACGTTATGGAAAAAGCGGAATTTGTTGAAATTGACCGGGAATCAGGCGCTTGGAAAGGCGGAAAGCCCATGCTCGTTGCTTCGGATTTGATGCGGTCTAGAGGAATGATTCGTCATGACTCAGAAAAAATTGCGAAGATGATCAGAAAATTGTTATAAATGCATGCTTTTGTCTCGCGATTCCATTTTAAAACATCTTCAAAACGGCACTATCGTCATAGACCCGTTTGATGACCGCAAATTAAAGACGACAAGTTATGATGTTTCTTTGGGCGAATGGTATTGGCGCGAAAATCATCCTTCCGGGCGCGCTTCGGTGCATAATCTTTACGATGAGGAATCCACGAAAATGGTTTGGAGCGGACCTTTCCGGGCGGAGCCGGCAATAAACACTCAGGCACGGCTCGGTTTTGAATTCAAAAACATTCCGACGGACGCCAGAATCATTATTTTAAAACCCGGTGAAACAATACTCGCGCACACCGAAGAATTTGTCGGCGGCCGCGATATAGTCGTCTCCAAAATGTACGCCCGCTCTTCAATGGGTAGGAATTTTGTGGAGGTATGCAAAGACGCCGGGTGGGGGGACGTTGGATATTTCAACCGCTGGACAATGGAAGTCACGAATAATTCACAGCACTATTCAATACCGCTCGTTGTTGGCAGGCGGGTAGCTCAGATGGTTTTTTACGAAGTCGCTCCGCTCAAAATAAAGCAAGCCGATTACGTCGCCGAAGCCGGAAAATATCAGGCCTCGGCCGACCTTGGAGAACTTAAAAAATCCTGGAATCCGCATATGATGGTTCCTAAAATGCATCTGGATTGGGAAGTTAAGGAAATTAAAAAATAAAAAAGCCGAGCAGGACTATGCCGATAAGAATAGTTCCGAGCAGGTTCGGCCAGAAGATTTTTCTGTCTTTTTGGAAATGTCCGTAAAGCGTGTAGCTGGCCCATGTCCATGTTGCGAGGAGAATCATCCAGAAAGAAAGGCCCGCAGTGCTTTGATTAACAAAAATAAGGCGTATTTGGTCTGAATAACCCACTACCGCGAGCAGTATGGTTGATGAAAGAGTCGACCAGCGGACGATTTCAAACATGGCTTTAGTATAACCCGCCATTGTTTTAAAATATAATGACTATGGTCGGCGATAAAGAAATCACTAAATTAATCAAGACTGAGATTGTGCGCCAACAATGGACGCTGGACTTGATTCCGTCGGAAAATATCGTTTCGCCAGCGGTGCTTGAAGCGCTCGGTTCTTCGCTGACTAACAAGTATTCCGAAGGGTATCCGAGCAGACGCTATTACGGAGGCAATGAGGTTATAGACAAAATAGAAATTTTGGCGCGGGAGCGCGCGAGAAAAGTATTCCGGCTCGGCAAAAATTGGAGCGTAAACGTCCAGCCGTATTCCGGTTCTCCCGCGAATTTTGCGGTTTATTTCGCGCTTTTAAATCCGGGTGAAAAGCTGATGGGAATGTCGCTTCCATTCGGCGGTCATCTCACGCATGGTTGGAAGGCCTCAGCAACCGGAAAATTTTGGAATTCGGTTCAATACGGAGTCGGCCGCGATGGATACATTGATTACGGTGAAGTCCGTAAAATCGCCAAAAAAGAAAAGCCAAAGATAATAGTGTGTGGCGCCACGACTTATTCGCGCGTGATTGATTTCAAAAAATTTAGAAAAATAGCGGATGAAGTTGGCGCGTATTTGATGGTTGATATGGCGCACATCGCGGGACTTATTGCCGCTGGGGCGCATCCATCGCCATTTCCGCACGCCGACGTTGTAACTACCACTACCCATAAAACGCTTCGCGGCCCGCGCGGGGCAATAATTTTTTCGAAAGACGCGAAAATCGCGGCCGCCATAGACAAAGCCGTTTTTCCGGGACTTCAGGGCGGGCCGCACGACAATCAGACCGCGGCGATCGCAGTAGCGCTTGGGGAGGCGCTCAAGCTATCTTTCAAAAAATACGGCAGGCAAATCGTTAAAAACGCCAAGGTTCTAGCTCGTGAGCTTCAACAGATTGGTTTGGAAATTGTTTCTGGCGGCACTGACAATCATTTAATGCTCGTTGATTTGACTAATTCGGGCATTTCCGGCCGCGAGGCGCAGGATAAACTTGAAGAAGTCGGGATTATTGTAAATCGCAACATGATTCCATACGACACACGTTCGCCGTTTGACCCGTCCGGAATCCGCATAGGAACGCCATCGGTTACGACAAGAGGAATGAAAGAAAAAGAAATGAAAAAAATAGCTGGATTGGTTTACGACGCATTGATTGGCGGATATTCCGCGGATATTGCTAAACGCGTCAAAGCGCTTTGTAAAAAATTTCCAATTTATGCAAATAATTGACGGTAAAAAAATAGCCGTCGATATTATCGCGCGGCTTAAAAAATTTCCGCGGCCGGACAAAATTTTAGCCGCGATTTATGTTGGAAAAAATAAATCCTCCGAGTCGTTTTTGCGGCAGAAAGAAAAAATCGCCAAAGAACTCGGTGTTGATTTTCGTATTTATAAATTAGACGAGTCATTATCGCAAGATAAATTACGACAGGAAGTTGGCAGAATTTCTAAACAGGGAATTGTCGGCGGTGTTATCGTTCAACTGCCCCTGCCGGAAAAATACAACCGCCAGACGATTTTGAATGCCGTTGACCCGAAGAAAGACATTGATTGCGTTACTGAAACAATGCTCGGCAAATTTTACACCGGCCGCTCACCGATTGTTTTGCCAGCGGTTGGGGCGGTGGAAGAGATATTGAAAGATTTAAGATTTAAGATTCAAGATTTAAGAGTGGGGGTGGTTGGAACGGGATTTTTGGTGGGTAAGCCGATTGCTAATTGGTTGACGGGCAAAGCGAAAGAAATTTATATTCTGCGGAGCGTAAGCGATTTTGAAATTTTAAAACAGGTGGACCTGGTTATTTCCGGAGTCGGCAGGGCCGGAATAATAAAGCCGGAAATGCTGAAAGACGGCGCCGGTGTTATTGATTTCGGCTACGACGACGGGAAAGGTGACTTCGATCCCGGCAATATTCCAGATTCCAAATTCCAAATTCTCAAAATTTGGTTCACTCCCACCCCCGGCGGCACCGGACCGATAGTGGTGGCTAAGCTATTTGAGAATTTTTATCAGATAGGGTCATTACTTTCTTCTTAATCGCTTCCAGAATTTTTTTATCTTCTTTAAGTTTAAGGCGTACGTTGTCAAAACCAGTTCCCAGTTTCTCTCCCTCAAATGAGTAGCTTGCCCCGGCTTTTGCGACAGCGCCGTGCGCGATTCCGGCATTAAGCACGTCGCCTTCGTAAGAAATGCCCTCGCCGAATAAAATATCAAATTCAGCGATTTTGAACGGAGCCGCCACTTTATTTTTCGCCACCTTCACTTTTATGCGGTTGCCGACGATATCCTCGCCTTTTTTAACTTGCGCAATCCGCCGTACGTCCAGCCGCACCGAAGAATAAAATTTTAACGCGCGACCACCGGGAGTCGTTTCCGGATTGCCGAACATAATTCCTATTTTTTCTCTAAGTTGATTTATGAAAACAATGAGCGTTCCGGTTTTTGCCGCGATTGCCGTTAATTTTCGCAATGCCTGCGACATCATTCTCGCTTGCAAACCAATATGGTGAGCGCCCATCTCGCCTTCAATTTCCGCCTTCGGCGTCAAAGCCGCGACCGAGTCAACGACGGCGACGTCAATAATTCCCGAACGCACCAAGCTTTCAAGAATATTCAGCGCCTCTTCGCCGTTATCCGGCTGGGAGATTAAAAGTTCGTCCACTTTTACGCCTATTCTTTTCGCGTACTCCGGGTCCATGGCGTGCTCCGCGTCTATGAATGCGGTTTTGCCGCCGCGTTTTTGCGCTTGCGCCACTACGTTCAGCGCGAGAGTCGTTTTGCCGCTTGATTCCGGTCCGAAAATTTCAACAATGCGTCCTTTGGGCAAACCGTTAACCCCAAGAGCCAAGTCCAGAGAAAAAGAGCCGGTTGGAATCGTGGCCACGTTTATTTTCGGCTTTTCGCCGAGCTTCATAACCGCTCCTTCGCCGTATTTTTCCTTTAGCGAAGCAAGCAAGTTTTCCAAATCCTTTGTTTTGTCTTCTTTGTCTGGTTTATCTTTCGGCATATGTCCAATGTTAAATGTTAGATGTTAGATGTCAAATGGCGGATAAGTTTTTTTGTTTGTCGCGGACCCGAGACCTGAACGCATTTGATGCCGGTGCGGCGGGCGGCGTAATCATTGCCTCCTGGATAAAGAGCGTCACCGACGAAAAGCATATTTTTAATCGGCATCTTTAAATGCTTTTGTATTTGCATTATTCCGTAGGCCTTATCAATGCCTTTTCGCGTAACATCAATTGAGGTATAGCCGGCGGCTCTGACTTCAAAATCCGGAAGCGTCCCCTGAAGACGCTTAACTATTTTCATTTTAAGCGCCTGATTTTTTCGTTTCCACTCTTCTTTAAGGCGCGCGCCCCTTTCTCCGATTTTTCCCACAATATTTTGTCCGAGTGCCGAAAAAGTGATTTGGCTCCCCCGGTCTTCAATCGTTTTTCCGTAAATTTTATGCGATGGCTTGTAATTCAATTCGTGAAAGACTTTTTCAAACGCGCCGATAATTTTTCGCCGCTGAGCCGAAGTTAGGTTATGGGCATAAATCCTCCCCCATTTATTTTTTTCGTAACGATAAAAAACCGTGGAAGTAGTTGGAAAAAGATAAAGCCGTTTCAAGAGCTCTTTGGAACAATGTAATTTTGACAGAAATTGTTTTTGAAACAATTCATATTTGCCGCCGCCGATTATGGCAATCGGTTTTTCGCCGAGCAAATCACAAATCAACCGTGACATTTCCGCGTCCATCGTCGATTTGCTTTTAGTCAGCGTTCCGTCCAAATCAAAAATGATTAATTGCTTGTCCTTGAAGTTTCGCATCATATTAATAATAATGTAAATGAGCAATGGTACGCAAAAACAAAGGAAAAGAAGAGAAATTTGAAAAATGGGAAAAACTTCGCCCTGACACGAAAAAAAGCGTTCTCGCTATAACATTTGGAGGAGCGGCGACGGTGCTTTTTTTGAGTAGTATTGGAAAAGCCGGGCCGCTTGGAGGCGCCCTTTTTAGTGGTTTGGATACTTTGTTCGGACTGGGGTTTTATTTAGTCCCGGCGCTTATGGCGATAGTCGCCGTTGTTTTTCTTTTTTCACGCGAAGACAAATTGATAGGGCTGACCTTAAGCGGCGCCGTTCTTTTTGTAATCGCCGGACTCGGAACAATTGATATTATTTTTCCGGACAAGGCCGGACTTACCGGTTCTCTCGTTGGCTTGGTAGAAGTTCCTTTCGGATATGTAGCGGCGCTTGTTATAGGCTTTACCGCGCTTGCCGCTTCTTTGCTTGTAACATTAAACGTGCCTTTAAAATTGCGTTTGCCGGCAAGAAAGAACGCGGAAGAATCCAGAGCAGTTTCGGAAATCAAAGAAGCCGCCGCGCCAAAAATCGCGGAACCCGCGAGTGATGTCGCGTATGAGAAGGCCTCGACGCTCGTCGAAGGCGAGGCGGGAAAAGAAAAAGAAGTTATGGCGGTAAGGCGCGTCGCTCCAGCGATGTCTAAAAATTATAAAACGCCGCCACTTTCGCTTTTGAAGTCTGGGACCGACAAGCCGTCAGCCGGCGATCTTCGCGCAAACGCCAACATAATAAAGCGTACGCTGGACGGCTTCGGAATACCGGTAGAGATGGGTGAAATTAATATCGGGCCGAAAGTTACCCGCTATACTCTAAAACCAGCCGAAGGCGTTAAGCTTTCAAGGATACTTGCCCTTAACCAGGACTTGTCTTTGGCGCTCGCGGCGCATCCCATAAGAATAGAAGCGCCGATTCCCGGAAAATCGCTTGTCGGCATAGAAGTTCCCAATAAGTCGGCTGCTTTGGTCAGGCTCGGCAGTTTGATGGCTTACGCGGATTTTCAAAATTCCGGACCATTAGCGTTCGCGCTCGGCCGAGACGTCACTGGCGAACCTATTTTCGCGGATATTGCTAAAATGCCGCATCTACTTATAGCTGGAGCTACCGGTAGCGGCAAATCAGTCGCCATACATTCTTTGATTCTCTCGCTTCTTTATAAAAATTCCCCCGCGACTCTTAAATTTATTTTGATTGACCCAAAGCGTGTGGAGCTTTCCGCTTACGAAGGCATCCCGCATCTTGTGTCGCCGGTTATTACCGAAGCCAAAAAAACCGTCGGTGTTTTTCGATGGGCGATTGCGGAAATGGAAAAACGGTATGAGACGCTTTTGAAGGCAGGCGCGCGCGACATCCAGAGTTACAATTCAAAAAACAAAAACGAGCAGTTGCCGTACGTTGTGCTGGTTGTCGATGAACTTGCCGACTTGATGGCTTCTCATGGCCGCGAAGTGGAGGGCTCAATTGTTCGCATAGCCCAGATGGCGCGGGCAACCGGAATTCATCTTGTTCTTTCAACTCAGCGGCCTTCGGTTGAAGTTATCACCGGCTTAATCAAGGCGAATATAACGAGCCGTGTCGCGATGCAGGTGGCAAGCCAGGTTGATTCGCGGACAATTCTTGATATGGCCGGCGCCGAAAAACTTTTGGGTGGCGGGGATATGCTATTCGTGTCTTCCGAATTGTCAAAACCGAAAAGAATACAAGGCGCTTATGTAACGGAAGAAGAAATAAAGAAAGCCGCCGACTTTTTGCTTGAAAATAACGACTGGACAAGCGAAGATACGCCGGGTTTTGAGGCGCCTTCCGAAATCGGCGGCAAAGATTTGTTTGAGAATTATATCGAAGACGGCTCCGACGACTCTCTTTACGAGGAGGCGGTTAATGTAGTTCGCGAGGCGCAAAAAGCCTCCGCTTCTCTTTTGCAAAGGCGTCTTAAAGTAGGATATGCCCGCGCGGCCCGCCTTCTGGATATAATGGAAGAGAGAAGCATCGTTGGTCCGGGAGACGGAGCGAAACCAAGAGAAGTTTACGTTGAGCGAGTAGCGAGCAGCGAGTAGTTTTACTGCCTACTCGCTAAGTTCTAAATTCTAAAAAGCATGGAAGATAAAAATTTTCACATAATATTAAGAGAACAGCTGGAGTTGAAGTCATTGAACGTTCAGAAACTGGCTTCTATAAGCGGTATTCAGGAGCGTTATATTAAAGCAATGCTCGAAGGCGACGCGGAAAAACTTCCATCGTTGCCGTATGTTCGTGGATACGTTATAAAGCTCGCGGATTGTCTCAAGCTTGACGGGGATGAACTGTGGGCGTTGTATCGCAAAACATACAATTTCAAAACATCTGGCGCCAAAGACACGTTGCCCAAAAATCGTTTTGCCGCGAAAACAATCTCAAAGAGCAAAATTTTCGCGGTGTTCGCAGTTGTTGCGCTTTTGCTTTACGCCGGAACGCAATTTAACCGTTTGGCTGGAGTTCCCGAAATAACCGTAAGAAATCCCGCCTCGGCAAACTTGATTAGCGTGACGGAGCAAACTTTCACTGTTTCGGGAAGCATAAATCCCGAGAACAAGCTTCTCATAAACGGCGAAAACACCGTGTCTGGCGCGGACGGCTCGTTTTCCAAAGAAATACAGCTTCAGCCCGGCATTAATACAGTGGTGTTCAAAGTGTCCAGATTTTTAGGCAAGGAGACATCTGTTGTTAGGCAAATTCTTTATCAACCGGAATAAATTGACTTTTCAGTTGCATTGTTAATATAATGCGACATAGAATTCGCATTATGCATTATGTTTCGTGACGCTTCCGGTTTACAATTGAACACCGACCGCATGATTGAGGCGATAGTTTCTTTTATGCGCGATGTGCCGAATAGACGCTATAAAATTATGGTAGGCACGGATTCGGTCTTGAGCTCGGACGGTTCTGCCGACTTCGCGACTGCCATTGTCGTCCATCGCGTAGGAAACGGCGGCCGTTATTTTTGGCGAAGAATGGAATTCTCACAATTTCATACACTTCGCGACAGAATAATACGCGAAGTTCTTGTTTCTCTTGACGCCGCGCGAGAGCTTTTGGAAGAGTTTCGCCGTAGCGAAAATGTGCCGCATTTTGATTTTGAAATTCACGCCGACATCGGTGAAAAAGGGGAAACTAAGGTAATGATGCAGGAAGTTCTCGGCATGATACGGGCGTACAACTTTGAAGCGCGCACAAAGCCGGAAAGCTATGCCGCAAGTAAAGTCGCGGATAGGCACACGTAAATGGACAAGCTAGTTTTTGACATTGAAACAAAAAATACTTTTGCGGATGTCGGCGGAGAAGAAAACATAGACAAGCTTGAGGTATCAATGATATGCGTCTATTCTTACGACCGCGGCGACTTTTTCGCTTTTTCGGAATATGAGATAAACGAAGCCGCTGAGCTTTTTAAGCGCGCCGGACTTTTAATTGGGCACAGCATAAATCATTTTGACGTGCCGGTGCTTAAAAAATATTTTTCTTTTGAGATTGCTTCCATACCCACCGTTGATTTGCTTGAAGAAATACAGGCGGGTTTTGGCAGGCGCGTCGGGCTTGATGCTTTGGCGAAGACGAATGTCGGAGCCGGAAAAACGCATCACGGACTGGAGGCAACGCGCATGTACCGTGATGGCGAGATTGAAGAGCTTAGAAATTATTGCATGAACGATGTCAAACTGACGAAAGCGCTTTATGAACTTGCCGAAAGGCAGGGATTTCTTATGGTGCCGGAAAGGACAACGGGCCAGCTTGTCAGCGTTTCTCTAAACTGGAAAGAAAAGTTGCTGGATGCCCACCTGATGCAGTCCTTATGGTAAATAAAAAAATTTATCTTGATTATGCGGCGACTACGCCAGTAGATTCTGAGGTGAAAAAGACAATGCTTCCGTATTTTTCAGAAAAATTCGGAAACGCCGGCTCGCTCCATTCTTTCGGGCAGGAAGCGACGGCGGCAATTGACGGCGCGCGAGAAAAAATCGCGAAAGCCATAGGCGCGCAATTTCGCGAAATAATTTTCACCGGCTCAGCAACTGAGGCGAATAATCTCGCCCTCCGCGGCGTACTTAAAGCTAAAAGCTTAAAGGTAAAAGCTAGAATTATCGTGTCCGCGATCGAGCATGAATCTGTCTTGGAAACCGCTAAAGATCTAGAGCGCGAAGGCGCGGAAGTCATTTATCTTCCCGTCAATCGCGAAGGTCTTGTTGACGTGGGAAAATTGAAGGAGTCGTTAAACGAACGAACGATTTTGGTTTCGGTTATGTACGTAAATAATGAAATCGGCACGGTACAACCGGTGCGTGAAATCAGCAAGCTGATTTTAGAATTTAGAAAACATTCTACTTTCCCGTTATTCCACACCGATGCCGCTCAGGCCTTGCAATATCTTGATTGCGACATAAATAATCTCGGGGTGGACTTGATGACTTTATCGGCGCACAAAATTTATGGCCCAAAAGGAATAGGAGTCCTTTACGCTAAAAGCTTAAAGCTTAAAGCTATAATAACCGGCGGCGGGCAAGAATTTGGCTTTCGTTCCGGCACTGAAAATACTCCGTTGATTGTCGGTTTCGGCAAAGCAGTTGAATTGGCGGCAAGAGACAGAAAACGAGCGGCAAAAAAGATCACGGAACTTCGCGATTATTTTTGGAAAGAATTAAAAAAAATAGAACCAAAGATCGAAGTTAACGGTCGGATCGCGCCTCATATCTTGAACATTTATTTTCCATACAGAGGGTCGCAGGATTTTTTAGCGCGGCTTGACCTCTCCGGAATATCCGCGTCCTCTGGATCCGCTTGCTTCGCGCGCTCGCTCGTGCCGTCATACGTAATTCAAGCGCTGGGTTATTCGCGCGAACGCGCGGAACACAGTGTCCGTTTCAGCTTCGGCAAATATATCGGTAAAAAAGATATTGACGAGGCATTAAAACGTGTTAAAATAATAGTTGATAATAGTTAAAGATGTCTAACTTCCATCGTTTTACCATAAAAGCTCAGGAGGCGCTTCAAAACGCGCAGGATTTGGCCGCGCGCATGAATCACGGCGACCTTAGAGCCGTTCACCTGCTCAATTCTTTGTTAGAAGACGAACAATCTCTTGTTCGACCGGCTCTTGTTCGCGCCGGAATAAATCTTGAACAACTCGCGAAAAGTTCAGAAGAGGAAATGAAGAAACTTCCGAAAATTTTTTCAAGCACGAACGTCGGCCAGCTTTATCTTTCTCAGGAAGTTATGCAGGTTCTTGACCGCGCCGCCAAAGCCGCGTCCAACCAAAAAGACGAATTTATTTCGTGCGAGCATTTGCTTATAGGATTATTGGATATTCCTTCTGGCGCGAAGCAAATTTTGGAAAGGTTCGGGCTTCGCAGAGAATCGGTTACGCGAGCGCTTGCCCAATTGCGCGGCACGATGCGCATTACCGACGAAACACCCGAGAGCAAATTCCAGGTTTTGGAAAAATACGCCATCAATCTCAACAGTAGAGCGAAAGACGGCATGCTTGACCCGGTAATAGGCCGCGAAGATGAACTGCGCCGTGTGATTCAGATTCTGTCGCGACGAACAAAAAATAATCCGATATTAATAGGCGAGCCGGGTGTCGGGAAAACCGCGATTGTAGAAGGTTTGGCGCAAAAAATAGTTCTGGGAGAAGTTCCCGATTCGCTTAAAGACAAAGAAATAATCATGCTTGATTTGGGCGCCTTGATAGCCGGCACCAAATTTCGCGGTGAATTTGAGGACCGTCTGAAGGCCTTCATAAAGGAAATACAGAATTCATCCGGACGTCTCGTGCTTTTTATTGACGAGATACATATGCTGGTCGGCGCCGGCGCCGCGGAAGGAGCTATTGACGCAGCCGGTCTTCTCAAGCCGTCGCTCGCGCGTGGCGAACTTCACGCTATCGGCGCCACGACGCTCAAAGAATTTCAGCGGTATATAGAAAAAGATCCGGCCCTTGAAAGGAGATTCCAGCCGGTTCACGTTGACGAACCGAATATTGAAGAAAGTATCGGTATTCTACGCGGCCTGAAAGAAAAATACGAGCGCCATCACGGCCTGCGCATAGGCGACGAGGCGATTGTTGCCGCGGTAAATCTTTCCGCGCGATACATTTCTGACCGTTTTCTTCCCGATAAAGCGGTTGATTTGATTGATGAGGCGGCGGCGGAACGCAAGCTTGAAATAGACAGCGTGCCGGTGAAAATAGACGCGGTGCGAAAACAAATAAAACTTTTTGAGATAGAACGCTCAGCGCTTGCGAAAGAACAAAAAGCCGAGTCGCGAAAGAGAGTCAAGCAAATTGACGCAGAGTTAAAAAAAATCAAAGAATGCGACAGCGAATTGTCGGCGCAATGGAGCGCGGAAAAAATATCCTTTGAGGATTTCCGCAACCTTCAGAAGCGTGTCAACGATTTGAAAGCTCAAGCGGAATCCGCGGAGCGCGGAGGCAACTTGGAGCGCGTCGCGCAGATTGTTTACGGAGAGTCGCCGGTAGCCGAGAAAGAATTGAGGGCCTTTGAAAAAAAATATCTTGCTCGCATGCGTTCAGGCGGCGGTTTCTTAAAAGAAGCGGTTGACGAAGAAGATATCGCGAAAATAGTTTCGTTATGGACCGGCATACCCGTGACGAAGATGCTTGAATCGGAAAGCGAAAAACTTACGCGCATAGAGGATGAGCTTGGAAAGCGCGTTATCGGCCAAGAGCAGGCCATTTCGTTCATTTCAAACGCTCTGCGAAGAGCGCGCGCCGGATTGTCTGATCAAAACCGTCCACTCGGTTCGTTTATGTTTTTAGGTCCAACCGGAGTGGGTAAAACAGAACTGGGAAAAGCGCTTGCCGCGTTTATATTTAACGACGAAAGGGCTCTGATACGAATAGATATGTCTGAATATATGGAGCGGCACTCGGTATCGCGCCTCATAGGTTCTCCGCCCGGATACGTCGGATACGAGGAGGGTGGACAGCTGACGGAAATTATCCGCCACCGCCCGTACAGCGTCGTGCTTTTTGACGAAATTGAGAAAGCGCATCCTGAGGTATTTAACATATTGCTTCAGGTTTTGGACAACGGACGTTTGACCGATGGAAAAGGCCGCGCTGTGAATTTCAGGAACACGATTATTGTTATGACTTCAAACGTCGGTAGCGCGTATTTGCGGAAAATGTCCGCCGTTGGTTTTGCCTTGTCGGAGTCAGACGAAGAACTTGGCGGACCTGCCTCTGGCTGGAAGGATAAAATTTTTGAAAGTTTGCGCGAAAGATTCCGTCCGGAATTTCTCAACCGAGTTGATGAGATTATACTTTTCAATCCGCTCTCACGCACGGTTATAGAAAAGATAGTAATGGTTCAGCTTGAGGAACTTAAAAATCGCCTGGCGGAGAAGGGCATAAAAGCTCAGTTCGACCGGAGTGCCGTTAAGTATATCGTGGATAACGGCTTTGACCCCGAATACGGAGCGCGGCCGATAAAACGCACGATTCAAAAAATCATACTGAATAAACTCGCGGACAAAATAATTAAAGGAGAATTAAAAGATGGCGGTAGGGTTAAAATCGGTT
Organism: Candidatus Wolfebacteria bacterium RIFCSPLOWO2_01_FULL_45_19; assembly: GCA_001793855.1. Lineage (GTDB taxonomy): Bacteria > Patescibacteriota > Minisyncoccia > UBA6257 > GWB1-45-9 > GWB1-45-9. Next base: position 68,544 of record MGIR01000002.1, read on the forward strand.
TTCAAAAATCCGAGTTGGTTGTTAAGGTTTAAAGCGCTTGTTTATGCGGCAGCTCTGTTTTGGGTGTGGCTGGGCGCGGCGGAAGGAGAACTGTTGCCATTGTTTGCGTTTTTGTTCGTGGCATCGTTTTTTTATTTCAGCTCTCTCTCGCGGGCCATTCTTCTTTTGCCATCGTTCATTTTAATTGTGGTTTTGTCGCTTGTTGCGGCGCGCCTCACCGTTGCCGCGGTTCTGGCCGGCTTTCTCTTTTACGTCCTTATCGCGCTTAAAGATTATTTTTTCGTAAATCGCCAGACGTGGCACTTTGTTTTGAATTTTACGGTAGCGGCTTGGGCCGGCGTTTCCGCTTTTATTTTTCCGGAGTATTTGCCGTTACTGGGGCTTGCGTATTTTTTGTTATTATACGAAGCCGTTAGATCCTTATCTGTAACCGCAAATTTTCTCTTCGGGTTTGTTGGTGCCACGATTTTGTATCAGATCGCGTGGGCGTTGTCATTGTTGCCGATAGGATTTGCAAGCCAAGCCGCTCTTGCCGCCTTATTTTATTACGTCGGCCATGAATTGATGACGGCTTATACGGCAAAACAATTCTTAAACGTTTACGCGCTTCGTTTGGCGACCATAGCGCTTCTTGTTTCAACCGCTGTTTTCTTAGTTTCCGATTGGGCTATCTGATTTAAACAAATCGGGCCTAAGAAACGCCATTTTGGCGCTGAGTTGTTCTTGTTTCTCTTTGTTTTTTTCAAATTTGGCTATTGTTTGCAGGCATCCCAAAAATTCTATCCGGGTCGGAGCGGTTTCGTTTCCTTCGGAGCAATACTCTTTTGCCTTATCCAAAAATTCTTGGCCGTTTGTCATAAGCGCGAGCCGCATATGTATTATTCCAAGTAAGAATTTTGGTCTTGTGCTTGAGAAAAGAGATTCGTTCGTTTCAAAAGTTTCAGAAATGAATTCAGAAATAATTTTGGCGTTTTCAAAAGAAACGGTTTGCTTTTGAGAAGCGGCGTTGGCCAGCGCGTCGTTCCAAAAAGAAATACTTGCTTCAATGTTTTCCTGCCTTCCTATCGGAGAATAAAAATTCAGAGAGGATTTAAAATATCTAATGGCGTTAATCGGATCTGCCCGTGAACTTATAATGGCTTGAATAATTCCCGTGTTTTTTTTGTACGGCAGATACAATGTGTAATAAAAAGATGCCGAGAATAATGTAGCAAGTATAACGGTCGCGGTTAATTGCATGGCCCGATTATCGCCTATTTTTTTGTGTTGATTCGCGTTCATATTCGTGTCTATTCGTGTTTGTCCTACAAAGAATGCCAGCAGAATAAACATCTGAATGTAAATCGGCAGTGTGTCAAAAAGCACTATTCCTTGAATAAGGTACATAACAAGCCAAACCGCCGCTATTTTTGCCCATATTTCGCTTGTTTTCCAAGCGATTCTGATTGCCGCGGCGAATATGGCGAGGTACGCGGCCAACAAAAACAGCCCTCCGCTTATCGCGTAGTCCAAAAATATGTTATGCGCCCGGTCATACCACGTTTCCAAGCCGTAATGATTCGCGTTGTAATATTTATCAAACGCTAATGAGAAATTTTCTACGCCCCATCCCAATACCGGCTTTTCAATAATTCCGGCCGCGGCCGAGCCCCATGTCCATGCTCTGGTATAAAATCCGGCATCGCTAAGTATCTCTGGCGTTAGACGGTTTAGCCCCGGCACATGCCTCCAAAAATCCGAACCAGACGTATATATGAAAAAGGAAACGAATATGATAAGAGCCGCGAGCGCGATGAGCGGAATATTGCATGTGATTGGCTTTGTCTTCCAAAAGACAAAAGCGAAATATCCAAGCAAAAGAATTGCTCCCGTTGTTGCCGCAAGTATGGTTCCTCTGGTATTGCTGACAAGAATCGCCCCCGCGAGCATTATTAATCCTATTATTATCAGGAATTTGTTAAATCGTTTCAGCTCGCGCGAGAAAAGAAAAATTCCCGAAAAAATCGCGAGAAGGGAATAACCGCCGAGGTAAGCCGGATTTCCAAGCGTCCCCCCGGATCTTTCCAGTGCTCCAATTATAAAGTCAAGATTTATCAGTCCGCGAAATACCAAAAATTGGCCCACGGCGTAAATCGCGACGACGGAAGCGGCAATAAGATTAAACTTGAAAACACCGAGCCAATCTTTCTTAGACACAAAGAGAATTGCAAGCAAAGCAAAAAAAGTGAAATAATGCAGCATCTGAAACGCGCCATCGGCCCGTTCAAAATTTGACCAAAAACTTAAAGAAGGATTCGGGGAAACAAGCGAGCTTAAAACAAAAATCGCGGTAAAAGCCGCCGCGGCCATAAAAACCGGATGTTTAACCGTGTTTTTAATCCCGTCCAGTTCCTCTCGCCGCGCGCGCGACTCCAAAAATATAAGATATAGAAGATACAGGAAAAGCGCCGCTTCTACCATCGCGCGGAAAAAAAGCGCCTTGCCGGTTATGAAAGGGAAGTAAAGCCCGCTTGCGACGATTATCGGCGCCAAAATCGCGAGGCAGATGAAAAATTTAGACGATGTCTTTAAGATATTCATTGAATTCTTTTGAGATTTCAGGATGACGCAATCCGTAATACACCGCGGCTTTTAGCAGGCCTATTTTGGAGCCGCAATCAAATCTCTCTCCCTTAAATTCCCAGCCGTATACCTTTCCTCCCTGCTTTAAATATCGCTGAAGAACTTCGGTAATGCCGACATCGTCTATAAGCGAGAATACTTCCGGCGTAAGAGCGTAGCGTCCAACCGCCGCTAGGTTGGAGGGAGCATCTTCGGGTCTCGGCTTTTCCACAATATTCAGAATCTCATACAAGTCGGACTCGTCGGTTTTTCTTACCTTAACTATGCCATAGGAAGAAATTTTTTCTCTTGGGACTTGATAAAGCACCAGAAGGGGATGACGCAATTTTTCAAAAAGCTCCAAATGCCGTTTTACCGGTTCTCCGCCAATCAAAATTTCATCTCCCCACATAACCAGCGCCGGTTCATTGTGAAGCAAGCGCAGGGCCTGCTTGATGGCGTCAGCGTTGCCGCGCGGTTCGTTTTGGCGTACGAAAGAAAATTTGGCGATAGAATTCATTGCCGTTGTCGCTTTTAGAAGGTCTTTTTGTCCCACTAAAAAGTTTTCCAGTTCTGGATTTTTGTTAAAATGTTCTTCAAGCGCGCGTTTATTTTTGCCGGTAACAAAAATGATGTCGTTTATGCCGGCAGCGGAGATATCTTCCGCAATCCATTGGATAACGGGCTTGTCCACAATCGGTAGCATTTCTTTCGACAGAGCCTTGGTTGCCGGAAGTAATCGCGTTCCCATTCCGGCTACGGCAACAATCGCTTTTTTTATTGACATTAAGCTTAATTGTATGCTGAAGCTTTATACTTGACAACGCTCTTTCGCGGCTTTAACATCTTTCATTAGTATGTCCTCCGATTTTATCCCCCAGCGTTCGTTTGAAATTGCCTTTGCCGCTTTTCGAGTTGCGGCACTTTTTAAACGTCCATATTTGCGGGACGCGGTTGAAATCGCGGCAACGGATTTTTATGCCAAGAATAAAAAAGACGCGTTAGGGCGGCTTGAGCGGTTAATTCGCGTCGCGGAAGCGATTGGGGAAATAGGTCAAGCCAATGCGGCAGTGCTATACAGAGAAATCGGCAATTTGCAGACGGTCTCTTCGCAGGAGGACTTTCGAATAGAAACAATCCGGCAATCCGAGGCGGAAATTGAATCAATTTTTTCAAAGCCGCCAATGGTTATGGAAAACGGCAATGGAATCAATGCGGCAATGAGGCAAACCAATATCGCTGATTTTATTCGGCAATGTGGCAATGCGGCAATGAAGGATATAATTGTCGCTTTTCCGGACGTTAGCGAAAGGACTTTGAGATACGACCTACAGAAGTTATGCGACCAGGACTTGATTGAAAGGGCTGGTAATGGCGGTCCGTCCAGTTATTACAGATTAATTGGTGAACGGGTAAGGAGTAACAATTTATAAGGTTTTTCGTTATAATAAGATGTAAGGGAGTGAGGCCCCGAATGTTTGTTTGCCTCATTCTCGGAGGCATTTTTGATATTAGAATTATTCTTTTTATTAACTGCCGCCTTTCCTCACAACGGCAAGGCAGTGGGTCGATAATAAACAGAGATAATTTTCCAGAACAAAATTAATTAAGTCGAAACAATAAATAAACAAAAAATGAGCATAACATTAAAGAAAGCTTCAGTTATTGGTGTTGCTATCGCGACTGTGGTTTGGCTTTCCGGCGCCGCGATGTTGATTCCGGTTGCCAGCGCCCAAAGCACCGATGCCACCATCCAACAGCTATTAGTTCAAATCGCCGCATTGCAGGCTCAATTAGTTGCTCTTCAAGGAGGTTCTTCGACTGCTTATTCTTTCACTCGCGACCTCACCGAGGGTGTTAGTGGAGCAGACGTAACCGCCTTGCAGAACTATTTGACCAGCACCGGCCATTTCACTCATCCAACGGCAACCGGCTTTTTTGGTTCGATTACCAAAGCCGCGGTAGCCGCATGGCAGGCCGCTAACGGTGTTGCGCCTGCAGTAGGATATTTTGGTTCTATTTCAAAGGCGAAGTACACTTCGCTCATAGGATCGGTAGTAGTGACAGTTCCGACAACTCCGACAACTCCGACAGTTCCGGTTACGATTACAACTCCGGGAGCTGAAGGTTCCGTTACGGCAAAATATGCCGCGAGCCCGGTTACGGGTCAGAACGCTTTTGCCAACTCTGCCAATGTCGGTGCAGTGGGGCTTGAAGTTAAAGCCACCAACTCCGACGTCGTTGTTAATCGCTTGGACGTTAAGTTCAGTTCCAGGCCATGGTTGTATATGTCCCGTTTGACCGTTGCTGACGGTTCAACCTCCGTAAAGACGGTTGACGTTACTTCGGTAAACACCATAGAAACCACAGTCGGCACGAACTACACCGTTCGCGCCGAGGGCTTGAACATTTTGGTTTCAAAAGACCAGACCAAGACCATAAACGTATGGATTGACCCGATACTTCCGGCAGGTGAAACCGAAAAAACGCTTACTTACGAAATCATTGCCAACGCGTTCCGCGCCACTGATGGAGCCGGATTGACTCAAAACGCTCCGGTTGGCGCTTTGGGCGCTAGGACCGTTGTCATAAAGACAGGCGACGTTGCTTCGCTCGAGGTTTCCGAAAATTCTTCCAACCCGAACAAGGGTAGGAACGTTTTGGTCAGCGAAACCGCGACCACGGAAGGCATTCTCGCATTGGTTTTGGACGTAAAGTCCAAGAGCAACGGTTCGTATGTTCGCGAAGTTCATATGTCGTCCACCTATCCCACCTCTTCGGTATTAAAACTCTATGACGGCTCTACGCTGTTGAAGAGCATTACCCAGGCGGCAACTGACGTGAACAACACGTTTGACGACCTTAGCGTATTTGTCGCCAAAGACGCGACCAAGACGTTTACTTTGAGAGTAGATATTCCAAAGCAGACCGCGGTTGCCGCGACAGTAACGGCTAATTCCGGCGTAACCGGCGCGAGCAACACCATTGTTGCCGAAGACGCGACTACGTTTGCTACGGTGAACGTTACCGGTTCTAACGTAACAAGCGGATTGGCTTATTTGGCTGACAAAGCTCCGACTTTGGCATTGGTTAGCGCTTCAATGAGCGCCGCCAGCAAGCCGAGCGGCGCGCTTGACGGCTCTAACACTTCGCAAGCCACGTTTACGATTCGCGTTAACGTTACGGCCAATGGTGGCGACATCTATGTTGCCAGCAACACATTGACCGCTTCAAGCGGTGTTCTTGCCACGGCAACTCCTGTAGCGAGCATGAGCTTCTTGGGAGCAGCCACTTCGCTTATCTCCGGCGCTACGGAGACGACCGACGCCTTAAACTGGAAGGTCAGCAACGGCGCGACCAACTACTTTGAGGTTGCGGGAACCGTTGTCCACGCAGGTAACCCGACAGACCCGGCTCAATTCGCAAGAGCCCTGCTCTATTCAATTGGTTGGGGCGTAAGTGACGCAACAGCCGACAGAACTGTGCAGACATGGGGCCTTGACGATCTCAAGACCGGAGAAGTGCAGTTGCTTCCGACCAACTAATCTGACTGATTGAGTTTCTGAACTGAAACCAAAAACCCCGCCTTCCTTGAAGCGGGGTTTTGGTTTTGTTATAACTGTTGTAATGTACAGAGCTACGCAATTATTGCTTCTTGCCGTGACTGCGGTTATTCCGTTTATATATACCGGCAACTTATACTTCCCATTTATATCGGGCAAGATTTATGTTTTTCGCATGCTTGTCGCCTTGGCTTTTTTCTTCTGGATTTGGCTGATGCTGAAATCAAAGGAATACAGGCCTGATTTCAAAAATATTCTAGTTATTGCCGTTATTCTTTTTTTCTTTGCGCAAGTTGCCGCGGCATTTTTCGGCGTTGACCCGGCTTATTCTTTCTTTTCCGGCATTGAACGGCAGGATGGCGTTTTTCAATTCGGTTTTTGGGTGTTGTATTTTTTGATGCTCGTGTCGGTTTTCCGTTCGGAGCGGGACTGGGAGGCGCTGTTTTACGTTTTCGTCGCTGTTGCCGTCTTGACCTCAGCCTATTCCTGGTTTACTACCGATTCCAGCGAATATCAGTTGTCCGGAATCTTTGGCAACCCCGCGTATTTAGGCGCGTATCTCCTTTTTGCCATTGGCTTCGCGCTTATCCAGAGAACCATTATTTTATATTCCGCGGTCGGATTTCTCGCGCTTACGCTGATTTTTACTCAAATAAGAGGAGCTTATGTCGGTTTGGCTGGAGGAATTTTTCTTTTTGCCGTTTTAACACTTTTGTTTTTGAGAAAAGAGAGCAAGTGGTTGGCTTATGTTTGCGGCATAATTTTGCTTATCGGCGCGATTTCCCTTTCCGCTCTTTTTGCCGCGAGAGACACCGCCTTTGTTCAGAACGTTCCAATTTTGACTCGCGTTACGGAGGTCGCGAATTTTTGGGAAGTGCCCTCGGTTAAGGAGCGTCTTTTGAACTGGAGCATCGCAATCAAGGCGTTTAAAGAAAGGCCGGTTTTCGGCTATGGCCCGGAAAATTTCGGCGTCGCCGCGAATAAATATTACGATTATCGCGTCGGACAGGGCGAGCCGTGGTTTGATCGCGCGCATAACCGGCCGTTTGACACATTGGCAACCGGCGGCACAGTTGTTTTTTCTTTTTATCTATTATGGCTCTTCGCCGCCGCGTTTCTGATATGGAAAATAGGCATCCGCCAGCCGGTTGAGAAAAAAATCTTGTCATTCACTTTGGCGTCTATCCTCTTCGCATATTTTTTGCAAAGCTTGTTTTTGTTTGACACAATCGCGGTATATTTGGGCCTGTTCCCGTTTTTGGCTTTTCTGGTCTACAGATACCAGAAAATAAAAGAAACGGCTAGCGATAAGATGGCTATAAGTTATAAGCTAAAAGCTAAAAGCTATACGTTAATTTTCACAGCCGCGCTTCTTTCCCTTTTCACAATCTACACAACCGTTCTTGTTCCCTGGCGCGCCAACAACGCCGCTTGGCAGTTTTTCAACCTTACCGAGAACGGTTTTTACGCGGAAACCAGACCATATCTTGAAACTGCCTTTGCCATAAATTCTCCCTATACCTACTGGGAATCGCGAAAAATGACCTCGTGGCAGTTCAGGAATATTCTTGAATACAGAGTTGACGCGGAAACGGACCCGGACAAGCTCGCGGAATTGCGGGAATTGTATGATTTCTTAATTCCAGAATTTGAGCGGCACATTGAAGCTAGGCCGACATATCCTCAGATGTATGACACTCTTTCGGCGATTTATCGTTTTGGCTACGAAAAATTGGGGAAAGACGATTTGGACAAAGCCGAGGCGGTTTTGAGAAAAGCGTTCAATTATTCCGATTTGCGCATTGAGTATTACAACCAGTTTGCCGTGACGTTGCTTCTGATGGAAAAGTTTGAGGAGGCGGAAGAAACGCTTAAAGCGCATATGGAAAGAGTGCCGCCGGAATGGGGCGCCGACTTTCCGTTCATAATGCTCGGCAATTTTTACTTTGAAGCGGAAAAGCATCAACTTGCTCTGGAACAATACGAAAAGGCGATAGCGGTCGGTTTTGAAGTATATAAAAATACTGCAGTATACCCGCGCTATATGCTCGCGGCGGAAAAACTGAAAGATTACCAAAAAGTAGTTGATACGGCTCTGCTGTATTTGAAGGAGTGGGGCCCGGACGCCGACACTCACTTCAATCTTGCCGTGGGCTATTTTAATCTCGGAGAAATGGAGCCGGCAAGAAAATTCTTTTTCAAAGCCGTGGAGATGAATTCCGAATATGAACAATTCCGGTCAATTTTTGAGTAGTTTCGTCTGATATAAACAATTTCAACGATCGTTGCAATTGTTTATAAATTAATTCAACAACGTCCCCAGCTCTTTTTGTAATTCTTTGTCCGTTAAATCTTTTTTCTCTAGCTGTTCAATCCGCGTCAATAAATTTTTCGGATCGGCGACCGGTTCGCTTTTGCTTATCAATATTTTTTCCCACCTCGTGGCGCCGGCGCGTTTTTCGCTTTCGGTCATCAATTCCTCAAACATTTTTTCGCCAGGCCGCACGCCGGTGAAAACAATCGGTATGTCTTTATCCGGCTCCAGGCCAGAAAGGCGGATAACTTCTTTTGCCAAATCAAGAATTTTTACCGGTTCGCCCATATCCAGCGTGAAAATTTCTCCTCCTTTTCCTATGGCTCCGGCCTCAATAACCAAAAGAGACGCTTCGCTTATAGTCATAAAGTATCGCTTCATTTCCGGATGGGTAACGGTAACCGGCGCGCGTCTTTTAATCTGTGCTTGAAAAAGCGGCACAACGCTTCCGCGCGAAGCCAGAACGTTCCCGAATCTAACGGAGACAAAGCTTGCTCCCATTGACTGCGTTATCATTTCCGCGATTCGTTTCGTCTTGCCCATAACCGAAGTTGGATTTACCGCCTTATCCGTTGAAATAAGGACGAATTTCTCAACACCGGCGTTTGCCGCGGCTTCGGCGATTATTTTGGTTCCGATGACGTTGACCATGAACGCTTCTTCCGGATGTGCTTCCATCAACGGCACGTGTTTGTACGCCGCGGCGTGAAATACCGCGTCCGGCTGGAACTTTTTGAATAGGCGTTCTATTTTTTTTTCATTGCGAATATCCGTGATGGCCGTTTCTATTTTCTGTCCGGCATATTTCATTTTGAATTCTTCGGACAAATCAAATAAACCGCTTTCGTTAAAGTCCAAGGCGACAATCAAAGCCGGATTAAATTGCGCGAGCTGGCGGCAGATTTCCGAGCCGATGGAGCCAGCGGCACCGGTTACAAGGATTTTTTTATCGTCCACGAATTTCTTAATTTCTTTAGTGTCTAAATTTACCGGGCTTCTGCCGAGCAGGTCCTCAATGGTCAGGTCTTTAAGCGATTCAAAATTTATTTTTTGGCTGAGAATATCCGAGAACTGCGGAATTATTTTTATGTTTTTCACGGCGTTTTCTCGGGAGTGGTGCACCGCGCGTTTAATCAGCCATGAGTCGGAGTTGTTGAGAGCTATGATTATATTTTCTATATTCAACTGCTTTATCAATTCCGGCATATCGTCTATGGCTCCGAGAACCATTATGCCGTGTATGGAAGTGTCGTGTTTGCTTATGTCGTTGTCCACGATACCCGCGGGATAATATCCGCCTTGTTTATTGGCGATAAGACCGCGAACAATCTGTTCACCCTCGGGGCCCGCGCCCACAATCAGCGTTTTCGGTTTGGATTTTATGCTTCCGCCGCGTAACATGTCTTGTACGCCCCTTTTTGCTATTCTAAATCCGCCGATAAAAATCAGATTTAAGATGTAAGATATAAAGATGACAGAGCGGGGAAATCCGGCGAACAAAGTGCCGTGGCCTACAATCACGATTAAGCCGAAAATCGCGCTCGCGTACGTCAGCGCTTTTAATAGTTGCGCCAGTTCGCTTAATCCGACAAATGACCAAGTGAACGCGTAAAGCCGGGCGCGCCACAGGAAGAAAACGTTTAAGGCCGCGATTATTGCCGCGTAAAGCCAAAAACCGGGCAGATATTCCGCCGGCATTTCTCCGTCAAAACGGAGCAGAAAAGCCAAAAATAAAGCGAGCGCCGTTAAGGCGACATCGGCGATTCCGAATGAAAAGATTTTACGCGTTCGCAAAAAGTCAGAGATAGAATTCATTAATTTTCTCTATTACATAGGAAATTTCTTCATTTGTCAATTCGGGATACATCGGCAATGACAAAACTTCGCGGCAGATTTTTTCCGTGTTGGGTAGGGGTTTTTGCTCATATGGATACCAATCGTATGAATAATTTGGAACCGGCCATTTGATTTGCGTTTCAATCCCGTTGGATTCAAGATATTTTTGCAGTTCGTCGCGTTTATCGCTTCGTATCGCGTAGTTTTGATAAACGTCAAAATAGCGCTTGTCGTCAAAATGCGGTAATCTCAAATCTTTTATTTCGCCAAGTCCTTCGCGATATTTTTCCGCTATCTCTAACCGCCTGCTAATCCATTCGTTATAATGTTTAAGCTTCGCGTTAAGGATGGCCGCCTGAAGATTATCAAGCACGGCGTTAAAGCCGAACATTTTTTGGGTTCGCGCCTCGTCGCGCGCGATTCCGTGGTATCGCAGAAGGAGAATTTTTTCGTCAATCTCCGCGCTGTTCGTAGTGACTGCTCCGGCTTCTCCGAGCGCGCCAAGCGCTTTAAACGGATAATGACTAAAGCACCCGGCTTCCCCGAAACTCCCGGCTATTTTTCCGTTAAATTTTGCTCCCAGCGCCTGCGCTGCGTCTTCTATAACGGCGAGCCCCTTGCTTTTTGCAATTCGCATTATCGTCTCCATATCGCACATTCTTCCGTTCAAGTGTATCGGCATTATAGCTTTTGTTTTCGACGTAATTACGGATTCAATTTGAGACACATTCATATTAAAATCATCCCCGACATCAATGAGAACAGGTTTTGCTTCGGCAAAATGAATTGCCGCGATTGACGCGACGAAGGTATGGTCAACGGTTATTACTTCGTCACCGGGTCCGATTTCAAGAGCGCGCAAAGAAAGGTGCAGGGCGTCAAAGCCGCTATTTACGCCCCTGGCGTGTTTTGTTCCGACCAACTCCGCGATATTTTTTTCAAAATCCAAAACGTCCTGGCGAAGAATCAATTCGCCGCGCGACAGGCGGTCTTCAACAACGCCCATAAATTCCTTTCCGTATTTTTCCCAATGGCGTTTGAAGTTTACGAACGGAACTTTCTTGTCCATATTTTATAAGCGTATATATGCCGGTCCCGGCTCTTTATAGGATTTCAATATTACATCTCTTGTTTCCTCCGGCGTTTTCGGAACATACGTTTTCATTCCCGGCAGTTTTTTCAGAAAATCAATTTCTTCGTCTTCGCGCAGAAGATTATGCGAAAACCCGAGGAATTTATATTTCTCGCTTCCCTTTACGCCGAGAATTTTGACGTTCGCGTTGTGCATGCAAATCGCGTTTCGCACCATTTCGTGAACGCGAAAAGTGACAAAGTTAATCATTGAATAAAAATACGGCTTTTTGCCGCTCAAAGCCATTGCCGCGGCAATAATCGTTGAACTTGCTTCCGTCACGCCGAAATTAAAAAATCTGTCCGGGAATTTTTGCGCGAATTTTTCAGCGTAATTGAAGCCTACGTCCGGAATTATAAAGACGATGTTTTTGTCTTTTTCCGCCAATTCGCAAAGCGTGTCAATAAACACGCGCCTGTTGTCTAATTGTTGGATTACTTCGGCCATTTTTATGCTTCGTTCAGCTCTTTTATTGCCTCGTTATATTCTTCATCAGAAAGATTTTTGTAATGGTAAAGGTTGTTATGTTCCGCTCTTTTCCATCCTTTTCCCTTGACCGTGTCGCAAATTATCATATTCGGAGATGAAGCTGATAGATTTTTCAGAGCCGAATCAATCGCTCCAAAATCATGTCCGTCAATTCTTTGTACCGCCCAACCGAACGATCTTATTTTCTCATCCAGCGGTTCAATGTTCAAAATTTCTTCGGTTTTGCCCATTGCTTGAAATTTGTTGTTGTCCACCCAGACCGCTAAATTGGAAAGATTGTGTTGCTTGGCGATTAAGACCGATTCCCACGTTGTTCCTATCTGCATTTCGCCATCGCTCGCGAG